>JAHFUG010000026.1:0-27344 GCA_023265195.1 Blastocatellia bacterium
AGAGTTTCTCTTCGAGTTGTTGTTGAGATTTAGCGAACTCGACTTCTCGCCCGATTCCGGCCGCCGCGCCGCGTATCTTCGCGGCGAAAAACATATCATCCACCGCCGCTATCACTCGCGCATTGTCCGCTGTTTCCGCCATTGATTGCTCCTGGATTCTATACATCTACCCTATCATTCACAAACTAGGATTTCTTCACGCCGACCGATCTTGCAGCCGCTTCCGCAAGGTGAAACGAGTTCCTCCGCCCTCCCTCGCCGTCCAGCTTACGCTTGCGTCGATGAGGCTGGCTCTCGACTTGATGTTGCCCAGACCCCGGCTTGTTTCCACTGCCGCCTTATCCGGCTCGAACCCAACGCCATCGTCTTCAACTCGTATTTCCAAACCGTCAGGCTCGGCGGTGACGATGATACTGAGGTGCTTGGCCGCGGCGTGACGGCAGGCGTTCGACACGGCCTCCTGAACCATCCGGTAGATTTGAATCTTGTCCGTTCCGCCGAGCGCCACCCGTTCCTCCAGACCTTCCTCGCAGTCGAGCTTGTACTCGGGTTTCTGTTCCTGAGGCATATGCGAAACCGAATCACTCAGCACCCATTCAAGCGAGGCGATCAGTCCGACATTGGAGAGCACTGAAGGACTCAGATCTTCGCAGATGCGTCTTATCTCGGTCGAGATCGCTTCGATCTCGACCCTGAGCGCCGCGGGTTGAGAGCCGCCGTCCGACGGCATTCGGTCGCTGGTCAACATCAGCCGCCGAAGGTCGGCAAGCGTCTGATCGTGAAGGTCGCGGGCGATCCGCTGCCTTTCCCTCTCGGTCTCGGTAGCCAATTGCAACCTCGTCACCGCCAGTTGCTCATTAGTCCTGCCCAGCTTGCCGTATTGACGCCATCCCCACCATAGAACTACAAGCGCAAGCGCGAGCAACACCGATAAGCCGATCGTCGTTCTCGGCAACGGCGCCCGCGCGACTGCGAAACTCAGAGCCAGTGGTTCCGAGGCCACGAGATCGCTCGAATAAGCTCGAACCTCGATTCGGTACGAGCCCGGCCTCAACCCATCCGCGATGAACTGAGCGTCGCTTGAGTGCTTCGTCTTTAGAACCGCGCCCTCGCCATCGATCAGTTGAAATGAATATTGGAACTGCTCGGGAAAAGTTCTGCTGCTGACGGCCAGGACGTCGACAGCGATGCTGTTTTGAGGATAGTCGAGCCGAACCCCCCGTTGAATCTCGTCAGCCTGATACGCCCTGCTCCCAACCGCGCGTGCGATCCTCAGCAACGGAGGAATCATCGTTGTCTTATAAAAAGCCAGTCCCCGGTTGGTTCCTATCCAGAGCGACTGCTCAGTCGAATTCGGCGCATACAATGAAAAGATAGAGTTGGACGGAAAGCCATGCTCGGTGTCGAGCTTCGCGACAGTGACTCCGCCGAGGCCGCCACTCACTACCTTGAAGAGTCCGTGTCCGGCAGTGCCGCACCATAATGTGTTTGCCGAACCGCCTGCTATCAGGCCTCTCACATCGGGCCCTGGAAGAACCGGTTCGAGCTTTCCTTCTTTATAAGAATAAAGGCCGGTCAACGCACCAAGCCAGAGGCCGGACTCAAGTGAGCCCGCCACGGCCCACACCGCCCCAAGAGAGCCGCCAGGACTCTCATCAACCACGTTATTTCCGTCAAAGCTGAACAGTCCGCTGCTCGCCGTTCCGATCCACAACCGTTTGTTTGATTCGGCGCTCAAGCTGACAACGTCGCGGGCCTGCTCGTCCGCTCGATCGAGCGGCCAAATGAGCGTGCGTTCGCCGCCTGAAATCCGTTCAACGCCGCGCCCAAAGGCCGCGGCATATGTTCCGCCTTGAAACCGCCTGATCGCTCGTACGCTGTCGGCCGTGTTTGGGCTCGAGTCGCTTCTGGGCAATGTATCTACTTCATCGCCGCGTCCGGATCTCATGTCGATTCCGTAGAGTCCGTTGGCCGTGCCCGCGAGCAAGCGGGAGGGCGAGTCCTCGCATAGTGAATGAACGATCTTGCCGGCGAGACCTCTCACGGCGCGCCAGTCCGCGGTTTCGGCGTCGCGAACAAAGAGTCCGCTGTTCGTGCCGCACCACAACCGCCCGTCCGACGTTCGACACAGCGCATGGATGAAGTTGCTCCCGGCGGTGTCGCCTACTCTCTCAACACGCGGGCTGCGCGGGTCGTAGCGGCAGACGCCTCGGTCCGTTCCGATCCAGATCACGCCTTCGCGATCCGAGAAAATCGAATAAATAAAATTCGATCTCAGTCCTCCAGCCGTGTTGTCGAACGTGAAATGATCGAGCACGCGTATGGTCAACTCGTCTTCGCCCCGCGGCGCATTCCCTCGCCCTTCGGCCGCAAGATGGAAGAGGCCCTTGCCGCTCGCGCCAATCCAGACGCTCGACGGTTCATCGACGTGAATGGCGTTGACTGGGCATTCGAATCCCGGCGCCTTCCGCGGCTTCGCAATATCCGTCGCGTAATAAAGACCGATCTCTCCCTTCGCCGCCGCTGTTCCAAACCAAACGCGATCGCTCGAGTCTCGCTCGACGCAATTGATCAAAAGAGGCCGTGGCTTGCTATTGACCTCCTGAACGCCTGAGTCGGCGCGAACAAGCAGACCACGGCCGCGTGTTCCGATCAGCAACGTATCCTTGCCTGTCACCGCAACGCTTGTGAGCGGCAACGGAACGCCTTTCGTTCGATCGAGACTGAGGAGACTCGAGTCCTCGGGGCCGACTCTTCGCGTCATCAATTGGGTCGAGCCTGAACAGATAAAGAGGTCGCCTTGCTCGCCGGTAAGAACGGCGCCGTGATCGTAAGTTCTAATCGAATTTATCGAATGACCCGCCGTTTCGGGGATCAGCGTAAAAACTCCGTTGACCAGGCGCGCTGCTCCTGAATCGCCGCCGACCCAAAGCACTCCTTCCGAGTCGAGCCCCAGCGCCAGAACGCGGCCTTGCGGAAGACCTTCAGCGGTGACTTTTTGAGTTCGCCGGCCGTCGTGCGTCGCCAGACCGCCGTCTGTTCCAAACCAGAGAGAACCGTCATTGTCCTGGGCGATAGCTCGAACGTGATCGGAGGGAAGCCCGTGGAATAGCGTGACCGCGCCCCATTGGTGAAGATTCAGATTCGCGTCTACGTGCTTTTGTTGTTCTTGAGCGGAAGAGTGATTGATCGAAGCGAACGCCAGTGACAAAGCAATCGCGCCGAGTATCGATGAAATAATGTACGGGCGGCCCTCAGTGGCCGCCCCTCCTGATGTACGAGAGACTTTGGTCCGTGACATCGCCGCACCGACAACCTGAGGTTCTAGCCGCCCGCTCCTCTTTGCGCCGCACTCTATTCCCCAAGAACGAACGCCTGCGTCAGGAGGGGCGGCCACGGAGGGCCGCCCGTACATCGATTCCCGAGCGCGCGCTCGAACGCAAATGGCGTCAGTGCGCCGTGGTTTTCGACTCTTCCAAATAACGCTTTTGGTCTCGTTCGATCCAACCTTCGAGTTCTTTCGCGGCTTTTTCCAATTCATCGCTGTTCAACAAACCGCGTCTAAGCGCTTCGAAGAACGCGCGCGTTCGGATGTTGTAGGCCAGTTTGTCATAAGCCTCGTTGGGCGTACCTTCGGCGGTCGTCACGAAGAGCTTTTCGTACAGCGCGGTCAAGCGGCTTTCAACGCCCCTCAGCGAGAGGCTGCACTTGCGCGCGATAGCCCAATTCGATAAACCGAGCGCCAGATAATAGAGAGCTTCCGCTTCGAACTCCGTCAGCAGCGGTTGCTTAAACGAATCCTTGAACGCCGGGTCGATCATATCGGCGCCGTCTTCGAGCACCGTGGCTATGAACCTGATGAAGCGGGCCTCGGGGTTGTTTTTGTGAATGAAACCGTACGCGGGCGGCGGGTTAACCGACTTCACTATCTTGCGAATCTCGTTGATGTAGACCTCGTGTGGAAACTGAGTCCAAAAGATGACCCGAGCCTGTGGGTACGCCCGCCAGATCGCGCGGGCCGCTTTTACGCCCGACAGACCAGGCATCTGAATATCGAGCACGCACAAAGACGGGCGCTCCGAGAGCGCGAGCTGAACCGTCGTGTCGCCGTCGCCGGCCTCGATTATGGGTCCGTGAGAAGCGAACTCGCGCTCGAGCAATTCGCGCAGATACGCCCGCTGAGCTACGTTGTCTTCCGCTATCAGGATTGACACAACCGCAATAGTACGGCGCGAGTCCTGCCCGGTCAACGTGGTCTTCCACAAACCGATCGCGGGTTTACGCCGTCGCGCTTGTGAGGCGCGCCCCCGGAGTATTCGACGGAAACCGCTAAGCACTGGCGCCCAGATAGGCCCGCCGAATCAGTTTCCGGAATAACCGCTGATCTTCGCCGCCTTTGGGCCGCTGATCTGCGCCGATCAGCGTTACGTAGTCAGCGCCAATCAGCGGCTTTCCCGTATGGCAACGTGCGCCGAGCGCGACTAGCCTCTCCACGACGGATCGAGTGGAATCCAGAACTCCCTTGCGCCTCCAGTCGAAAGTGAGGCCGCCAGCATCCTGTTATTTTTCGGGTAAACTCGCCAGGACGCCGGCCAGCATTGTATGCGCGGCTCTATAAACCTCATCCACGTCGACTCTTGTCATGCACCTGTGATCAATCGGGCAGTCGCGCAGCATGCAAGGCGAGCACTCGACATCGTGGCGAACAACAATGGCTTTCTCCGAAAATGGCCTCGTCGAGAAATGCTCGGTCGGGCCGAAGATAACCACCGTCGGCACGCCCAACGCGGCGGAAAGATGCGCCGCGCCCGTGTCATTCGATATTACAAGCGAACAACAAGCCAGCAGTCGCTTCAACTCGGCTATCGTGGTCTTTCCGGCAAGCGACAGAGAGGGCGAGGTCATGCGATTCTTCGTCCGCATAGCCGCTTCGATATCACCGGGCGCGCCGATTATTATTGTTTGAAAACCGTTTTGATTGACCAAGTGATCCGCGACTTCGGCGAATCGCTCCGGCAGCCAGCGCTTTGCCCGGCTGTTGGTAGCGCCGGGATTCAGCGCGAGAATTGGCCGGTCGACGCCGACGCCTTCCCTGCTCAGCATCAGCCTTCCGGCGCGCATTTGTTCTTCGCTAACTACAAGCCGGGGCTCGGGTGTTGATAATCTCGTTTGCGACGCCGCCGTTGGATTAACTGCATCAGGCGAAATCGCCGACAGGTGAGAAGCGATCTTCAAATAATAATAGACCTGATGCCGCGTCTTGTAATCGGACTCGAATGGCACGGCCCAGGTCAACAGCCATCCGCGGCGATCCGTCGCATAGCCCGCCACTCGGCGTACGCCAGCCGCGCGAGCGAGGAACGCCGACGCAAACGAATTCCGCAGCAACACCGCCAGGTCGAATCTTCTCTTTCTCAGCAGCAACGCATCGCCGGCGAAAGCCGCGGTCGTCCCCTTGATTGAGATCACTTCGTCGGCAACATCTTCGCCTTCGTAAAGACCGGCGACGGCAGGACGCGCCACAAGAACAGTGCGCGAATTACGGAAGACGCGGCGCAGTTCACGAAGGGCTGGTTGCGCCATAACGGCGTCGCCCACCCAATTCGGCATGCCGATCATCACATCTTTCCGACGGTTCGCGTTCATCAAGTCTCACAGCCGGCTGTAGTCGGTCACCACCGTCTTGTCGCCTAAGACGGCGCCACGTCCTATTATTACCGACTTGCCGACGTGGCAGCCCTTGCCAATAACGGTATTCGAAACCGACGCAGCCGTGCCGATTCTAGAGCCGGTGCGGACAAGCGAGTTCTCGATTCGAGCTCGATCTTCGATGTAACAGTTCCGGCTTACGACCGAGTTGACGATCTGAACGCCGGCTTTTAACGTGCAGGATGGATCGACCAGGGACAGCGAATCGATCTCGGCCTTCTCGTCGAACGTGTCGGGGCGCATCCAGTTCGGAGCCTCCAAAAGCGAAACGCGGCCCGCAATCACGTCGAGGTTCGCTTGTAGATAGCTCTCCGGCGTGCCGACGTCGCGCCAGTAGCCGCGCCAAACGAAGCCCATCACCCTCTCACCGAGTTCGAGCAATCGAGGGAACAACCCGTACTCGAACGTGAACGGCTCGCCTTCGGGAACATAATCCAATAGTTTCGGCTCGAGAATGTAGATGCCGGCGTTTATCGTGTCGCAGGTCACCTCTTCAGGCTTGGGTTTTTCAATAAAGCGCGTCACCCGCCCTTCCGGATCCGTGACGACCAGTCCATATCCGGCCGGGTTCGGAACCGGGGCTAGAACTATCGTGGCGGCCGCCTGCCGCTCCTTGTGATATTGAATCACCGCATCGAGATCGACGTCGGTCAATATGTCGCCGTTCAAGACGACCGCGGTTTCACTAATCAGATGGGCCGCATTCTTGAACGCTCCCGCCGTACCCAGCGGAGACGTTTCCACGGCGTAGCTAATCCTCACCTTGGAACGCGACCCATCTCCTATTCGATCTTCGATCTTCTGCGGCTGATAGGAGAGGGACAACACGACGTCGCGCACCCCGCCCCTGCGCAGCAGCTCGAGCTGGTAGAGCAACAGTGGCATGTTCGCGATCGGCACTATAGGCTTGGGAGTGTGCAGAGTAATCGGCCGGAGCCTGATTCCCTTCCCTCCCGCGAGAACGAGTGATTGCATGTGAATAAGCCGCTCCCAAAAGAATCTCTGTTGTTTTGGTCGGACTGAATTTAAGGGCGAGTGTACCACTGGTGGTTTGGCGTTGCCAAATGCGCAGGCTCACACGACGCGCGTCGTGGATTCGTCGTGCAACCGTCCGGATGTCCCCAATTCCCTCCGTGATTTTCCATGACTATGTAGTCCATATCTTTGAGTCAATGTGGACGGTGTTCGAGCCGGGCGGCCGCTCGTAAAACATAAATCCCGGCGCGATCGAGATTCGCGAGGAAAGTATCCTCATCCAGTAGTGTCCTACGACACTACCCCTCATCCTCATAGTTGATTTGGGCATCGCGAACGTCTATCATAGCCTCCTTGAACCTGAAGGCATGTTGTACAAGGCGCGCCGACTAGATTGATAGCGCGGCAAACGGACGGCGCGCGGCTCATCGAAGATCAAGAGGACACGCAGGCGGAACGAGTACGACGATTGCATTGCACTTGAAGAAAAGGACATGAATTCTCCGGAAAGTGAGTGGACCGAGAACGAGTTGCTTAGGCGTTGCGCCGAGCGGCCATTGGATGACAGCGCCTGGGTTGAGTTCCTTCACCGGTACGACGCAACGATACGCGGGCTGGTAAAGGAAATCGTCTCAGGGCATCGGGCGGAGCAATTCAGCAACGAGGTAGTTGATGACCTCGTGCAACTGGTGTACTGCCGCCTTGTTGAAGAAGGCGATCTCGCTTTTGGGCGTTTTGCGGGTAGTTACCAAGAATGGATTGACTCGTATCTTGCAACAATATTAACAAACGTGGCGCGCGAGTTTTTCCGCGATCCGCGAGAGAAAGGGCCGGCGAAGATGGGCGAGTCGAGCCGACGGATCATTGATAGTTTGCCCGCGTCGATTCGCTCACTTTCTCGGCTCCGCGCAAGTCAGATTAGTGAAATCACTCCACCGTATCTGGCAGGCCAAGCGGTCGACTTCAACCAGAATCCCATCGCCGGGATGGATGATCCCTCGCTCTTGATTCCAAATGTGGACCAGATTTGGCCTCCCCACGGAGCGCCACTCAGGCTCGAGCAGTTCGCTTATATAGGCGGAGGAAACCGACATGAGATCGGCAAAGACCTTTCCATGCCACTTCACGGCGAGCGCGCGGCGGAGAACGCGAAGCTAAAGCCCATTTCACGCATTGCGTTATGGCGCCAGATGACGCATCAGCCTCCTGAGGCGGCCTCCAGAATCCAGGTGATCGATCAACTTGACGTGACGATCGGCGTTCCCCAAGTTCTCCTGAATTCCCAGTTGAGTACGGAAAGGTGGCAGCTCGCGGCGTTCATCGATCAGGATGGACATCCTGTCAGCAGTCGGGTTGTGGTCGTGCGGCCGAAGACCGAGAGAATTTCCATGGCAGTTCTTTGGGCCATCTGCAATTCTCCCATCGGGAATGCGCACGCTTACATCAGTTCCTTCTCGGCGAACCCGTTGGCCCCCGAGATCGGCAAAATGCCGGTTCCGGATCTTAACAACACCGACCTGAGCAACCTGGAGTTGGCGGCGCGCGCCTATATAACGCGGGCGCGGGCGGCGGATGGCGAAGTGAATATCCGCATGCTGACGAAACATGATATGGACAATACTGAGTTGAGGCCCGAGACGCCGGACGATGCCGCGCCGGAGAGTTCAGCCGAGGATCCAACTCAGGAAGAATTGAAACTTCTCCATTGGCGCGTCGACTCCGAAGTTCTCCGCCTCTATGATTTGCCAGCGCGTTCAGAACGTAAGATACTCGACTTATTCTCCGGCTCTCGGCGCCGCGGCGTCCCATTCGAACAGACGGAGTACTTTCCAGGCGGCTTCACCGAACTAAACCGGCTATCCGAATTATTAGCCATCACGGCTGATTGGCAAGCGACGAACCGGGAAAGAGCCCGGCTTATGGACGAGGCCGAGGGAGGCGAACTGTCTCCTGAGCAGACCTCCGAACTCGAGAACTTGCAGCGTCTGGCGGATGCGCGTGTAAGCCTCTTCAAACCGTCAGCCCCAACCGAAATAGACCATATGATTGAGAGTCTCGAGCGCCGTGGACTATGGACCGAGTGACATCCGGCGCCGAGCCTTATGCATATCCGCCCCACGCACATGAGCGACGGCATGGCCCAAGGGGTTATTCGTCGCACAAGGAATATCGGCGTTGGTTGGAGGACGACTTTATCTTCCGTTGCGTGTACTGCCTGAAGCGGATGGTTTGGGCGCCAACTGATATCTGGACCGTCGACCATATCGTTCCTCGCGAAGAGGCTCCGGAGCTAGCTTGTGAATATGACAACCTCGTCCTGGCCTGTCAGTTTTGTAACCTGCTCAAGAGTTCTCATTGGGTTCCAGACCCATGTATAGCCGCATATGGGTCATGTCTCCGCATTGGCGTAGTAACTCCCCTCAATAGGCACGGCAGACGATTAGTGGACACAATACGCCTCAACCACCCTCGGCATGTCGAGGAAAGGAAGAAAACGATTCGCGTGGTGCGCATCTTAGCTCGACACGACCCTGTTGGGTTTGAGCGGCTGATGGGCTTTCCCGCCAATCTACCTGACTTGACAACCCTGCGGCCCCCAGCCGGGAATCGGCGTCCGCAGGGGGCTGCTGAGTGCTATTTCGTGAGGCGGAACCGAGGCGACTTGCCAAAGACCTATTGACCACGGCCGGAACGATTCACCAGAGCATCTCTTCACTCGTATTGTTTGGCGCTTTCGTATTGAACTCCTAGTGGCGCTCGGCGGAAGTCGTAAACCACAACTGTTCGTAAACCACAGCACGACAAAGCCCGTTTCTTGACACCCATCGCGAGGGGCACAATAATGACTCGCGGTTTTGTGAAACAGATTCAATCTACACGAGACAATCAAGAGGTTCGACAATGACGGACGCAGTAATCCTATCCGGGGCGCGCACGCCGGTTGGAAAGTTCCTTGGCGCGCTCAAGGACTTCCGAGCCGTCGATCTTGGCGTCATCGCCGCCCGCGCCGCCATCGAGAGGGCCGGAATCGATCCGGCTTCCATAGACGAAGTCATAATGGGAAACGTGGTTCAAGCGGGCAACGGCCAGAATCCCGCGAGACAGGTCGCGCTCAGGGCGGGAATACCCGACAAGGTTGCGGCGTTGACCGTGAACAAAGTGTGCGGCTCCGGCCTCAAAGCCGTGATGCTGGCGTCGCAGGGAATCAGACTCGGCGAGATAGAAATGGCGGTAGCCGGCGGTATGGAGTCGATGACTAACGCGCCCTACTTGCTCAAACAGGCCAGGCAGGGTTACCGGCTAGGCGACGGCCAGGCCGTTGATTCAGTGATCCACGATGGACTGTGGTGCGCTTTCGATGACTGGCATATGGGAACTACCGGCGAGATCATCGCCGAGAAATACGCGATCACCCGTGAAGAACAAGACGAGTTCGCCGCCGGCTCGCATCGCAAAGCAATTGCGGCGGCGAAGGACGGCCGTTTCGATCGTGAAATCGTCGCTGTCGACATCCCTCAAAAAAAGGGCCAGGCGTTGGTGATTCGAGCCGATGAGGGTCCCCGCGAAGATACTTCGGTTGAATCGCTGGCCCGGCTCAAGCCCGCCTTCAAGGACGGCGGAACAGTGACGGCGGGAAACGCCTCGAGTATCAATGACGGCGCCGCGGCTTTAGTAGTCACTTCCTCGGACACGGCTCGGAGACTCGGCCGCAAACCCCTTGGCGGAATAGCCGCTCAGGCGACGAGCGGCGTTGAGCCGAAGATGGTGATGATGGCGCCGGTCACGGCGATCCGAAAGACGCTCGAACGGGCTGGATGGAAGCTGGCTGACGTCGACCTCATAGAAATAAACGAAGCTTTTTCCGTTCAGATCGTCGCGATCATACGAGAGCTCGGAATAGATTCATCGAGGCTCAACGTCAACGGCGGAGCCGTTGCGCTGGGCCATCCGATCGGCGCGAGCGGAGCTCGCGTCTTAGTAACGCTTTTGCATGAAATGGAGCGGCGTGACGCGCGGCGCGGCATAGCGGCTTTATGCCTGGGCGGCGGCAATGCGGTTGCGCTGGCCGTGGAGCGCTGAAGCGTCCGTTCGATCATGGCCAAACACAAAGGGAAAATCGGCGGAGCTTCGAAGAGCAAGAAGCCGGCAGGTACACGCACGTCGAGAAACCGGGTTCCAGTCGAACCTCGAGTCACGTCCAGTAACACGGGCGCGCCTTCGCCCAACCGATTGTGGCGGTGGAGAGGCTGGTATCCAGTGATCCCTCCCTTGCTCGCGATATTATCCTCTCTGAACACGCTTTGGAATCGCTTCGCCGCCGACGATACGGTGCAAGTTCTAAATAACGGTCTCATCCAGAGCATTGGCAATATTCCCCTGGCGTTCACGACCAGCGTCTGGTCTTTCGCGACCAACGATATCAAGATGTCGGTAGACTCATACTATCGGCCGATGTTCAACGTCTTGTTTATGCTCAACAACGCGGTCTTCGGCAGGGCGGCGACAGGATGGCACTTGGTTAATGTCCTGGTTCACGCCGGAGTCGCGTACTTGATCTTTCTGGTCATACGCGAGCTTACGGAGAATCGGACGGTTGCGATTCTCAGCGCCGCGCTTTTCGCCGTGCATCCCGCGCATTCGGAATCGGTAGCCTGGATATCGGGGGTGACCGATCCACTGCTGGCCCTTTTCTTACTCCCGTCTTTCTACTGCTACCTGCGATTTCGAGCAACCAATCGGCGAATCTACATGAGCGCCGCGCTTTTGCTGTACTTGTTCGGGCTCTTGAGCAAGGAGACGGCGATCGCGTTGCCGTTAATCATCGGATTCCGCGAGTTCAGCCGTAATGAGCAAAGCGCCTCGCCGGCGGGAAGACTGACGAAGGCCGCGCTAATCCCTGCTCTATTCGCGCTGCCTACGGTTGTGTACCTTCTCATGAGAACCAACGCCCTCTCCGGCCTGGTGTTTGGAAGCGGGTTGAGATATCCGCTCGACCTCTCTCTTATGACCATTCCGCTCGCTGTTTCGAAGTATCTGGCTCTGCTGATCGCGCCGAAGGACTACAGCTATCAACATTTCATGGCGCTCGTCGATTCAATCTCGAGCGCGAGGTTCCTGCTGCCGGCCGCGCTCATAACAACCATCTCCGGAGCGGTTCTTTTGTCGAGATCGCGCGATCTCATGTTTTCGGCGGTCTGGTTCATCGCCACTCTCGCGCCAGCGCTCGCGGCGATTCGAGCCTTTGACCCCGAATACCTGATCCAGGAACGATACTTGTACCTGCCCTCGATTGGCTTTTGTATGGCGCTGGCGCTCGGAATCCGCAAGCTTGCGTGCTGGAAGCGTTATGGCGGCAACGGAGCCTTCGCCGCGGCGGCGATTACTATTGTGTTGATCGCCGGGTGGTCGCTTGCCTACGCTAAGAACAACCTCGCCTGGTACGACACTGTTTCAGTGTGCGAAAACTCGGTTGCGGCCGCGCCCGAATCGCCCGCCGCCCATTCCGCGTTAGCCCTCACTTACTTTGAGAATGGGAAACCGCGGCCGGCGGAAGAACAGGCGAAACAAGCGCTGGCGATCGATGCGCATTTCATACCGGCTTATATGAGCCTCAGCTACTTCGCAAAGAGCGTGGGGAGGCTTGATCAAGCCATTGATTACCTGGAGCAGGCAAGGTCACAGGCGGAAGAAACTCCTCTGACAAAATTCAAGCTGGCTACCGCGCTGCTCAACCTCGGGCTCTTGCGCGCCCAGCAAAGGGACTATGACAAAGCCGAAGAAGCGATAAAGGAGTCGCTTCAGGTCTGGCCGCGGGCCGTTGGATGGTACTATTTCGGCCAGTATTATCTCGAGCGATCCAGGTACGAAGACGCTCGAGCCATGTTCGAAGAGGCGCTGCCGCAGACGCCCAAGAGATTCGCGCCAATACACGCCAGGCTCGGGTTGGCGTATGAACGCCTGGGCCAGACGTCCCGAGCCCGTGAGTCATACGAGCGGTATCTCGAACTCGCCACGGCTAATGACCCTGAACGCGAACAGATCAGGCTGAGACTCGCGCAGCTTTAAGCTGCGGTTTAACTTCGGCCATTTTGAGTTGCACTTTTTGCGGCAGAAATTGGTTGGGTTCGCCAAACATCAAAAACTCACAGGTCGGGAAGAGGGATTTATCCCCGCTCCTCCGCTTACAATTCACTGAAACTTGCAGCAAGGCGAGGAGCGGGGATAAATCCCTCTTCCCGACCTGTGAATTGCTTGAAGTCGAACGGGGAATTTGGATTTGGTCTTTCCCAAAAACGGCCAAACTCCAACCACAACCCCGTTGGGGTTGTGCGGCCCACGTCGCCCGCTTTCCCAGGGTAGCCGAGTACAGCAACCCTGGGCTGAGCGACGAAACCCCTTCGGGGTAAGATTGGTCAAGCTCCAGACCTCGATGAATCGAAGTGTCAATGAGAACGCGGTACTCAAGCCCGATACGATTCCGGCGGATAACCATAATCCCCCAATTCGGTTAAGCACCCCAGTGAGGCCGAACCGTTGACACCCTTAAAATATGGGTGCTAGATTGAAGTCTGTCTAAGGGGGTGACAGGTTTCGACGGAAGTTTCGGAGGCGATAGATGCATACCGCGGCCCACGCTCCGCGTTATCAAGCTTGGAAAACACAATCGCGAATAGCGAATTAGCTCTGGCTGCTTAATCGCGGCTACGTCTCAACCGAAGTCGCCTGCGCGACGGATTGAGGCGCAACTCAGGCAGGCTGCCCATTGCGTTTCTCGTCCGGGGAACGTCGTGGAAAGATCAATCGGAATAGTTCGCCGTGATGCTTAGCCGCTTCCACGGTCAC
Source organism: Blastocatellia bacterium (assembly GCA_023265195.1). Lineage (GTDB taxonomy): Bacteria > Acidobacteriota > Blastocatellia > UBA7656 > UBA7656 > QHVH01. The sequence goes on from JAHFUG010000026.1 coordinate 13,528, forward strand.
GGCAGGCGAAACAAAGAGGAAGCGGCTATGTATGTAGATTCTACCGTGCCCGGCTTTCGGACGAGAGTTCGATTCTCTCCACCTCCATTTTGGAACGAAAGAGCCAAAGTTCATCAGGCGGATACAACCTCGATTCCCGAGGTTGTATCCGCCCTTTTTGCATGTGGAGCACGGCGGTTAACGTGATAAGATTAGGCCGCCAGCACGCACGGAGATAGTATTAATGAATGTATCCGCCAGACCCGAGGAAGCTGCGATAAGGCTCGCCGAGGTCTCAAACGATGTTGATGAACTGGAGTTGGGACGAGCGGCCCTGATCAGGAGGATCGAGGCGGTTCACACCGGGCTGCGGCAGGCGGGCGGAAGAATCGCCGAGATTCGCGCTTCGATCGTTATGGTCAAGGATCACCTGGAGGAAAACGCAATGGCGGCCGCGGAGCTTCGAGCCATCCGCCAGGAGGTGCTGGAACTGGAGCAGTCGTTCACGGAGGTTTCCGCCGAGTCGTTGGGACTTCTCTTTGAAGCCGACGGGTTTCAAGACTCGCTTGGCGAAGCCGAAGAAGAGATGACTACGCTGTTGACGATTCTGATTGAAGGATCCGGCAAGAAATTGCGGGGCCATTGAATTCCGAATGAAAAACGCGGAAATGCCCATCGGCGTCTTCGATTCGGGCGTCGGCGGGTTGACGGTGTTTCGAGCAATCGAGCGAAAGCTTCCCAACGAGGGTTTGATTTACCTCGGCGATACGGCGCGAATACCCTACGGAACCAGATCCGCCTCTACAGTCCAGCGATATGCGTTTGAAGACGCGGCCTTCATTCAAGGAAAGAATGTCAAAGCAATAGCCATCGCATGTAACACGGCGTCGGCCGTTGCTTCTCTGGCTCTGGCTCGTGACTCGTCGATACCAGTGCTGGGCGTCATAGAGCCGGGGGCCAGGCGGGCCGTTGAACTAAGCGCCAGCGGACGGATTGGAGTCATCGGCACGGAGGCCACCATTGCGAGCCGCGCATATGAGAACGCGATGTTCACGATGAGGAACGGCCTTGAAATAATCTCGCGAGCCTGCCCGTTGCTGGTTCCCCTTGCCGAAGAAGGATGGATCGATCACCACGTCACGCGGCAAGTAGTCGAGGAATATCTTGCTGAAATTAGGGACGCGGGGGTCGATACGCTGGTCCTTGGCTGCACGCACTACCCGATCCTGAGGCCGGTGATAGAAGAGGTGATGGGAGACCGAATCAACTTCGTGGATTCAGGCGAGGCTGTCGCGGAAGAACTAGCGGCTCTGCTCGAATCGCAAGGCATGTTGAGAAGCGCAAGCGAGCAACGCACGGAACGCTTTTTCGTAACGGATGCAGCCGCCCGATTCAAACGGGTCGCCGAACTCTTCCTGGGACGGCCTATCGAGCCCGTGGAGACCGTGGAACTTGGAGCACTATGACTCATACACGAAGTGGCGGGCGCGGCCACGATCAACTGCGCCCGATAAAGATAACACCGGGATTCACCAGATACGCGGAAGGCTCCGTGCTGATGGAAGTGGGCGAGACCCGCGTCATTTGCACAGCGTCGGTGGATGATAGGGTGCCGATGTTCCTGCGGGGACAAGGGCGCGGTTGGGTCACCGCCGAGTACTCGATGCTTCCGCGGGCTACTGAAACAAGGAATAACAGGGAAACCGGTAGAAATCAGTTATCGGGCCGAACTCAAGAGATTCAACGTTTGATTGGGAGATCGCTTCGCGCGGTCATAGACAGCCGGCGGCTTGGCGAACGAACCATTTACATCGACTGTGACGTGATTCAGGCCGATGGAGGAACGAGAACCGCCTCGATCACCGGTTCGTTCGTCGCTTTGACGCTCGCGCTTCGAAGGCTTTACAACGACGGCAAGCTCGCCGCGCCACTTCCGCTGTCGGACTTCGTGGCCGCTGTCTCGGTCGGTATGATCGCGGGCAACGTCGCGCTGGATCTTGACTACAGCGAGGACTCGCGCGCCGACGTCGACATGAACGTCGTGCGAACCGGAGAAGGAAAATTCATCGAGATTCAAGGGACGGCCGAATCGAAACCTTTCGACCAGGATCAGATGAACGAAATGGTCTCGCTGGCCAGCGTCGGAATTGCGCAGATCATCGAGCAACAGCGCAACGTTCTTGGCGGACTCGATAAGTAACCGCGAAAAGCACGCGACAACTAAGGACTCAAGGACAAACCACCCGACTAACCCGAAGTAGCGCCTTAATGCTGTGTTGCTCGAAACAAAGAAGAAGCAACCCGAGAATACCCCCAACGGAGTTCGGGGATGCGTTCATTCACTAGCTGCGCTGGGGGATTCTCAACTCCGTAGGAGTGACCTGTCTGTAGCAACGAGGTAACCGAACAATCAACAAGCGGCTGATGTGGTCTCAACTCCGTAGGAGTGACCTGTCTGTAGCAACGAGGTAAACCGAAGAATCAACAAGCGAGTGATGTCGTCTCAACTCCGTAAAAGTGACCAGTCTGTTGCAACGAGGTAAACCGAAGAATCAACAAGCGGCTGATGTGGTCTCAACTCCGTAGGAGTGACCTGTCTGTAGCAACGAGGTAAACCCAAGAATCAACAAGCGAGTGATGTCGTCTCAACTCCGTAGGAGTGACCTGTCTGGCAACCAGCCCACATCATTGAGATCGCTGCGCGTTCGCCCTCCTGACCGCCATTTCTATCACTCGCTTGCCAATTCTTCGGTTACCTCGTTGCTACAGACAGGCCACTCCTACGGAGTTGAGAATGAGACTGGCCAAACTCCAGTCCTCCAACTCCGTTGGGGGTATTTCCACCGCCGCAGGTATGCTCCTCCCCAGCTAGATGTAGGTATCTCATCAGCACCCAAAGACGTTTAAGACACTACCTAACCCTACTCCAAGGCGGCGCTCGACGCCGTCATTGTGCTAGAATCACCGCGTCTATCAGCGAGTCGAGTGAGCATGTTGAAGCACAGGTTGGAGGAAACCATGAAGGTCCGAGCTCTGTTGTTCGCCGCTGTCGCGACCATCGCCTTGAATTGTTCGGTTACCGCGCTTGCCGACAAGGAGTACACCGATCCCGGCGGCAAGTTCAAGATACTCCTGATAGGTGACTGGCGTCCTGTCTCCTACAGCGACGCCGTTGGCCGTCAAAAGACTGAATTCGTCTATAGAGACAGGTCCGAGGGCCTTCTCAAAATCACAAGAGAAAGTCTGGGTTCTCGCGCGGTGGCCGACATGGTTCGGGAAGAAGAGGAGACCTTGAAAGTCTACAAGGGCGGCCTCGAGATCACCGGTCAAGAGCCGTTTGGCGGCGGCCCCCTGAAGGGTATCAGACTTTCATTCTTCTATGTCGAGGGCGGCCGCAAATTCGCCGCGACCTATTACTACCTGCAAGACGGCGATGGCGTCTGGGTGCTGCGATTCGTCGGGAAACGCGGCGCGGTTGATACGATCCGGAACATCACGGACCAAATGGCCAGGAGCTTTCACGCCTTGTGACCTAACCTCGCCTCGCTAGAGGAACGCCCTGGCATATCGAGAAGACAAACCCACAGTGAGCACCTGGAAGCTAACCATCGAATACGAAGGAGCCCGGTATCGCGGCTGGCAGGAACAGAAGAACGCGAGAACGATTGAAGGGGAGATAAGGCGGGCCGCCCGCGAAGCTCTCTCTTGCCCAATAGGGTTCGGCGGGGCCGGACGAACTGACGCCGGCGTTCACGCTCTCGGTCAGGTGGCCCACCTCCGCGCTCAAGTACATATCAGCGCGAGAGAGTTGAAACATACGATAAACGACCGCCTGCCCGCCGACATCAACATTCTTTCCGTTGAACCGGCGCGCCCCGGCTTCGACGCGCGCCGTGACGCGATCGCCCGTTCTTACATCTATCAACTATCGACCAGAAGAACCGCGCTCGGAAAACGCTTCGTTTGGTGGGTTAAGGACCGTATCGACTTGGACGCAATGGAACGCGCGGCAAGGCTCTTGATCGGGAGGCATGATTTCGCCTTGCTGTCGGAGCGCCGGGAAGGCGACCGATCCACGATAGTGGTCGTCGACCGGATGGAGATACGAACCGAGAGCAACTTGGTGCTCCTGAGGATCGTAGCGTCGCATTTCCTATGGAAAATGGTCCGCCGAATAGTCGGCGTACTCGTCGAGGTAGGGCGGGGAAACGCCGGCTCCGATGATCTGCGCCGTTTGTTGAAAGGCGATCGACAAGCCGGTCCGCTGTTCGATCAAGTAGCCGCGCACACGGCCCCACCTTCCGGACTCTTCCTCGATCAGGTCTTGTATGAGGGCGGCGCACTTCGTCACTTCTCGGCGGCGTTTGCGCCGGGGATCTCGCGGTCTCACCTCGAAGGAACACGAGAGGACACACACTTCCCTCGAGGTGAGTCATTTGACGGCGCGCAAGCGGAATTCACCCGGAATTCCGGTTGTCGGCGCGCGAGTGACGAAGGTGTCTCCACACCCACCATGCCGCCGCGGCCACGCCGATGATGGCTATGACGAAGTCGAATCGATGAAACCATGTCTTGAGGGTCTCATTCTTGTCCCATTGCTCGCCCAACCGCTGCCCGATATAAGCAAGCCCTAAACACCACGGAAACGACCCGAGAAAAGTGTAAACCACGAATCTCGGAATGTTCATTCGGGCGACCCCGGCCGGAAACGCGATGAAGGTTCGAATGACTGGCAAGAGGCGGCTGGCGAACACTATGAACTCGCCATATCGCGCGAACCAGCGATCCGCAAGGTCGATGTCCCGGTGTGAGATCAACACGTACCGGCCGTACTTCTCGATCAAAGGACGGCCGCCTCTCATTCCCACCCAATACGCCGCGAGCGATCCAACGACGCAGCCAAATGCGCCGGCAACCGATACAGCCCAGATGTTGAATCGCCCGGTGTAGATCAGGTAGCCGGAGAACGGCATGATCACTTCGGAAGGAAGCGGTATGCAGGCGGACTCGATCGCCATCAATAATACGACGCCGGAGTAACCAAGCGCCGCGATTGTCCCAACGATGAAGACGCTGAGCACCTCTATGATTCTGGCTATCACTCATCCACTCCCGTTCAAAAAAACAAACCAAGTTAAGACGGCCAGCCGTGGCGCCCGATCAGTTTCACGAATGCGCATGGCTCGTGGTCTTCCCGCAGCGATCCCTGATCGGTCTTTATTACACGCACCAGGGTCTGCTGGTTTTCGCCGCCTACGGGAATTACCAATCGCCCGCCAACGGCAAGCTGATTCACCAGCGGTTCCGGTATCTCTGGACTGCCGGCGGCTACTAATATGGCGTCGTACGGCGCGTGGTCGCTCCAGCCTATCGTCCCGTCGAACCACTTCACCGTCGCATTGTAACAACCGAGCTTGCGGATGTTCGCTTGAGCCGCGCGAGAGAGATCGGCCAGTCTCTCTATCGAAAACACGCGGCCGGCGAGCGCCGACAGCACGGCCGTTTGATATCCGTAACCCGCGCCAATCTCGAGCACGGTCGATTGTTTGTCCACGGCCAGCAACTCGCTCATTCTGGCCACCATGTAAGGCTGCGATATCGTTTGCATATTGCCGATGGGCAGGGCGTGATCTCCATAAGCCTTGGCGGCAAGGGCTTCCGGAACGAAGATATGCCTTGGAATGTCTTCCATCGCCCGCAGAACGTTTGCATCGCGAATGCCGCGCTCGCGTAAGAGCTGCACCATTCTCGCCCGCTGAGACTTATAGAGATGCCGGCTTGATTGAGAGAGATGGGGTCTCATTGCGGAAGCGGCTCCAGTATGGCGCTCCAGTCCCGGAGACGCATCTCATCCACCGCGCGATGATCGGTCATATCGGTGCGAAGCGGAGTAATCGAAACCAGACCGTGGCGAAGCGCTTCGTAGTCGGTGCCCTCTTCCTCATTCCAAGTCATCGACTCTTCGCCAATCCAGTAGTATTTGCGCTGCCTCGGATCAGTGCCTTCGATTATGGTGGGTTTGATTATCTTGGTTCCTTGCCTCGTAATTCGCACGCCGCGAATCGGCCCGGGTGGAACGTTGATGTTGAGCAGCGCGCCGCCGGCAAAACCGTCGTTCAAGGCGCGGATCGCTATTTGAGCCGCGAACTCCGCGGCGTGCTCGAAGTCGAAGTCCACTCGCTGCACCAGGCTTACCGCGATTCCCGGCAGGCCATAGATCGCCGCCTCGAGCGCTCCGGCTACCGTGCCTGAGTAGATGACGTCGTCGCCGAGATTGCCGCCCTTGTTGACGCCGCTGACGACCATGTCGGGCGGCGAATCTTTCATTATCTCGTTCATCGCCAGCGTCACGCAGTCCGCCGGCGTGCCGTCTACCGAATAGTGCGAATGGTCGATCTTTTCGATGCGTAGCGGCCGGGCCAAGGTAAGCGAATGCGACGCAGCGCTCATCTCATGCGCGGGCGCTACGGTGACGGTCTCGCCGATGGACTGAAGCGCGTGCTCGAGAGCGATAATCCCTTTCGAGTGAATGCCGTCGTCGTTTGTGACAAGTATCCTAAACATAAAGACGAGAAAACCCAGGCAGCATAGGAAAGTACGAGGACCAGTACCGTCCGGTGTTTCTTTGTGGCGCTTCGGCTTTCGCTGTAGGGCCGCCGTCAGAGGACTCTGATCATCCAAATCCTGCGTTCTGGGTTTACTTAAGACTGGTCGGGACGACTGGATTTGAACCAGCGACCTCTTCCACCCCAAGGAAGCGCGCTACCGGGCTGCGCCACGTCCCGATCCTTCACGGCTATGTTCTTTGTGCTGGATTTTCAACGCTCGATGCTAGCATCGGGGTCCAGCATTGTCAATAAATCCTCAAGTTCGCGCCTTATTGCGCGGATCGCGCGCCGTGATTCCGCACTGAGAACCGAGCCGCCGCTGATTGGGGCTTCGGTTGACCCGGTATCGACTCCTTCATCATAAGAAGCGGCCGCCGGCTCCGCCTTCATCAACTTCGAGCGTGGTTCGTCTTCCGCAACAAACAGGTCGAGAGACTCTTGTGGCCCTTCCGGTTCTTCCCGAGGCGCGCGCCGCTGCCGAGACGATATCTTGGTCTGGTGCTCGTCCAGCAGACGTTTTTTGGCGCCGGCTATCGTGAATTTCTCTTCATAGAGGAGGTCGCGTATGCGAAACACCATCTCGACGTCCTTGCGCCGGTACACTCTCTGTCCCGCCCGGTTCTTCTGCGGCGTCAGCATTGGAAACTCGGACTCCCAGTAGCGAAGCACGTGAGGCTGTACTTTTATCAAGTCGCATACTTCGCCGATTCTGAAGTAGAGCTTTTCCGGGATTCTCGACTGGAGTTCCATACTCGTCACATCTCAGCGTGAGGCGGGGCGGCGCTTCTGACCATGAGTCGCTTATGCCAAAACGCCGCGACAATGTTAAGCATTTCAGATTCGAGTGTCAATGACGGGCAACCTAAACCTACCACCTACCCAGCTAATGGTGCGTGGCGGAAGTTTCATGGCCACAAAAAGGCACAAAAATCACACAGATGAGGAAGACGGCAAGCATATCCTTCGGTTGGCTCGCCCTTTCGTAGCTTGAGCCTTCCCGGAGTTCCGTCCTGCGATTTTTGCGCATCTTTGTGGCTGGTGATTTACTTCGGCAGAGCACCACTAACCAGTTGGGGGGATGAAGAAATGCTGCTGGCGCCAGCCCGTATCAGATTGCGGTCAACCTAACCCGGCCCATCGGAAACCATAAGAACCAGCGGCTAGCGATGGCGTTTTCGCGAGGTCCAAACGCGTGTTGAGAGGAGTGCGTGGAAGGCCGAGGTCACGCGATGACCAGACTCGTTAGGTCGACAGCAATCTGCTACGGGCTGGCGCCCCCGCAGCATTGGGTTAGGCTGGCAGCAATCTGCTACGGGTTGGCCCCCCCCACAGCATTGGTTAGGTTGACAGCAATCTGCCACAGGCCGGCGCCCCACTAGCGTAGCTTAGCTAAGCTAGACTAGAAGAAGTGCCCGCCATCTCAGTCCACGCCCGCCACGGTGCTTCTACGCTCGAGCAGGACTACATCACGCCAAACGCCTTTCAGTTTGCCAAGCCGCCGCCGCGTACCGACTTCTCGGAATCCCAGCTTTCGATGGATCGCCATGCTAGACCCGTTCTCGGGAAATATGCCGGCTTGAAGTGTCCAAAGACCCGCCTCCTCGGCTTTCACCACCAGCGACCCGAGCAGGGCTTCGCCGACGCCTCGCCCCCGATTGCTCGATGAAACGTAAACGCTGACTTCCGCAACTCCAGCGTAGACGCACCGTTCGGATACGGAGCTCAATGCGGCCCAGCCTATGACTTGACCGCAAGACCTCGCCACAAGCCGGCCCTCGCGGAGGTGGTCCGAGTCCCACTTCTCCCAATCCGGTGCGGAGGTCTCGAAGGTAGCGTTACCGGTTGCAATCCCCTCCTCGTATATTGAGCGAACGCTCTCCCAGTCTTCAGGCAGCATCTGATCGACGTTGTAGTCCATGATCCCATCCGAAGAAGAACTCAGTTGCGCTGGCGGTGTTTGGAGTTCAGCTTCTCGGTCGTGGCCGATTCGATTGGCAAGTTCGTCCGGCGTTCCATCGAGAATTACTTTTGTGATTGGACGGCGAGCAGCAGATCGCAGAGTTGGCGCGGACTGGCCGGAGGATCGCTTGCATTGCCATCCTCCGCGTTGCTCAGATAGCAAATTACTTCGACTCGCGTTGCTTTCGGCAGAATTACCGGCCGTTTGTAATAATAGGTTGGAGCCCAACCCGTCTTGTTCAAACGGGTCCAGATCAGCGCTTCGGAGGTTCCGTCGGGCCGATAGGCGGTCACCTCCAGGGATTCAACCGTTGAGTCACCGGTTGGCGTGATCCCGACAGCCTCCATGTCATCGGGAATAACAAGAAGAGCTTTGAGTCGATTGCCTTGCGCCCTTTCCTGCGCCGGCGCAAAGCTAAGAACCTGCCGGTTGACGGGCGTCTTGGCGAAGTAGATACCCACCTCGCTCGAGTCCTTCACTGCTTCGCCGGAGCCGCGGTATTGAATGTCAACCTTGATCCGCGACCTTGCCGGCAAAAGGAGCCCGTAGCCCTGGGTCAGCGCCGTCCGCTTTTGGCCGGGCATCCAGGTCGCCAGAAGGTTGTCGATGTCCTTTCCTTCGCCGTTCTTGCCAACCGCTTTTTCATTCGGCGCGGAGCCGCTTTGAACATAGAAAGCCGCCGATCGCACTACGGAGCCAACCCCCGGCCTAAGATCTATAGCGGCGATCATGCGGTCTTCTTTCAGGTTGGTGGGCGCGGTGATGAAACAATGCTCGTCCGCGTCCCCGGCGACCTCGTGAGGACCCACGCTCAACACAAGATCAGGCGGTCCGAGCGGCCATTCGCTTGAATAGAGTTGAGTCTCGGGAAGATCCTTTTGATCGCCCTTAGGCGCGCCGCCTTCAACCCAGTTAACGATCAAGTCTATATCGCGTTGGGTGAGAGACGGGGCGTTGTGAAACTGACCGAATCCTTTAGCCGCGAACCAGGGCGGCATCCGCCTTTCAAGCAGTTCCTCCTTGATGGCCTTGGCCCAGGGCCGCGCTTCTTCATAGGTGGCCAGCGACATCGGCGCTACGCCGCCCGGGCGATGACATCCAAGACAATTACGCTGCAGGATGCGAACCACCTCTCTGTTGAACGTCATCTTGGTCGTTATCGGTTCGTGAGCGGAGCTTATCCGGCTCACCATCATGAAGCCCGCAATGCATGCAGCGGCAATCAGGAATCGCCGGCGCGCCGTCACCTGTCTTGCTTCCTCTCGTCTCGCGGTCTTGGATGTTTTTCGCATTGGTATTTTGGCGCAATTCGTCATTCCGGATAAGCCGCTGATTTGCGCTGACTACGTAACGCTGATCGGCGCGGATCGGCGTTACGTAGTCTGCGCAAATCAGCCGCCTTCCTGGATGGCAATTAATGCCGAGAAGCCTCCAAAAAACGATATCGCCGCCAGAGCTAACGTTGTTCTCTTCATCCGCCTCTCCTTAGTCTCAAGCAACATCGAGGACTCTACACTTGCGATGTAAGGGGGCGATCACCTGCCGGTGGACGACGCCGACGCGATCTTTTTCACTTTCCTGGCCCGAATCGTCTGTCCGTTGATTTGAAACACCAATCCGGTCACTTCGCCCTTTTCGTCTTTGGTAAAGTTGACCATTCCGTCGAATATCTTGAAGTAAAACCTGGTATCCGACTCGGGAAACGCTTCCGCTTTTAAATCGCCTTGAGCGGCGAACAATAAATGATCTCCCTCGCGAGTTATTGTCACCGCAACCACGGGCCCGATCGCATACTCGCCCGCATAGCCTTCCAAGGCGTCCTTATCGAGGCGAACTGCGTTTCGCTTCGGAACGCTGACGACGTAATCGAAGTATCCCACCATCATCTCGTCGTAAGTCGGGTCGCCGAATCGAACGGCTTTTGTTGGATCGGGGTTGTATTTGTTCTTCTCCGAGTTGTCATAGTGAGCGGTAACGATCATCTTCGCGCCCTTCGGCATGAAGAGCGGCTTTTCAAGCCTGTACATCGTCTGCCAGTTGAAGTTGTACCGAGGCACATACAACAACGTCTCTCGCCGCCCGTCCGGGTACACGACCTCGTACTTCATGTCTTTGCCTCGAACGTGCATGTGCGGCATATAGGTGAACAGTTCAACGTCGCGGCTGAAGGTGTAGCAACCGATTACCTCGTGATTATCGGCTCCGGGCGGAACCTTGAAATAGTGATTGATGACTCCGAATGACGTAATGGCCTTTTCCGGAGTTCCCTTGGCTAGCATCAAGCCTACGCTCGACCGGTCTTTCTCGGGCTTGCCGGTGGTCTTCGAGTAATGAACTTGTATGACGATATTCGAACTCGCCGGGATCGACTTGGCGATGCCTTGTGGCCAGACGTCGGTGTCTTTCCCGGGCGTGTAGAAACAAAGAGGGAAGCCTAATCCCTCCTGACCGCTGCCTCGAGCCAAACCACCCCCGGGCGCGGCGCAGCCGTTGTCATAAACGGGGGCCTCCATTCTAGCCCTGATCAACGTGCCGTCCTGATAGAAGAACGATCCGGGCGGCGCTGAGAGGTTCCTGCGTCCCGCCGCCTTCGCCATCTCCACCATCTGAGGAGATTGAATGAACGCTATGACGTGATGGACGACTTTCTTGTTGCCGGGATGAATTTCCGCCGCCTGAACCCACGTGTCTTCCTTGAAGCTGGTTGGGATCGAGAAGTTGATATACTCGTCGGACCCTTGCGGCTCGAGCGCGTACTCCTCCTGCATGGAGAGCACGATGTCAGGCTTGCCGATTTTCCAGCCATCGGCGACGTTGGGCGCCGCCGGGAGATCCTTAGGGTTCCCTTCTTTTGCGCCTTGATCGACCCATGCGGCTATCGTATCGACGTCCTGCTGGCTGAGACTCGCGTCGTTGGAGAATTTTCCATAGTGCGCGTCGGCGGGCCAGGGCGGCATCTGGCGGCTGACCACCTTTTCACGAATCGACTTCGCCCACGGCCTCGCGTCCTTGTAGCTCAGCAACGGCATCGGCGCGAGATCGTTCGGCCTGTGACACTCGACGCAGTGGTTGAATAGTATCGGGGCCACGTCCTTGTTGAAGGTTACGTTTTTCCTGGCGTCGCTGGCGTCGGCCGAATTCGGCGGGATTGGAAGGATGAAGAAGGCGAGGAAGAACAGGAGCGCGAAAACAAAGAATAGTTTCTTCACTTCAACTCCTCTCGAGACGGCGGCGCGGACCAACCGCCCGCGCCGCCGGAACAGGTTTCGTGCCGCCCCATGCTACCTTGATCCCGTCGTGGCGGCAACGTCCGCCTTGGGTTTAGATTGGCTGTCCTTTGTATAGTCCAACCAGCCAATCATCATGTCGTCGTAGGTAGGCTCGCCGAACCGAACCGCCTGCTTCGGATCAGGGTTGTACTTGTTCTTTTCGGAATTGTCGAAGTAGGCCGTAACCACCAGCCTGGTTCCCTTCGGCGCGGCGGCCGGCGTCTTTAGATGATACACGGTCTGCCACGAAAAGCTGTAGCTTGGCACATTCAACAGCACCTCAGCACGGCCGTCGGGATAATACGCTTCCACCTTCATTTCCGTCCCGCGAAGATGCATATGCGGCATCAACGTGGTGATATGAATGTCTTCGTTAGTGGTCCAGCATGCCGTGACCTTATGCCGCTCGGCGCCGGGAGGAATCATGAAGAAGTTATTCGAGATCGGCCGGGTTATGACCAATCTACCGGAAGGATTCTTGGCGAACACGAGCCCGACCATCGAACGATCCTTCTCCACCTTGCCGCTTTGCTTCGAGTAGTGCAGTTGAAATATCAACTTGGAACCGGCCGGTATTCTCTTCACCGTTCCCGGCTCGAACACCGCCGGATTCATACCGGGAGCGAAACCGCAGAGGAAGGTCCCCATTTCTTCAACGTCTCGAGCTACGCGTCCGTCGCGCTGCTCGCTGCCTCCGCCGCTCGGCAACGCGCAGCCGTCATCGTAAACCGGGATATCGGGCTTCATCCTCATCAAGAATCCATCTCGATAAAAGATCGACTCCTTCTCCCGCTGCGCTCGAAACTTCTCGATATCCTCTTTAGTGAACTTGGGCGTCTGCTTTCCGCCTTTTAGAGGAGGCTGAACAAAGGCGATTATGTGGTGAACGATCTTTCGATTTCCCGGCCTTGCCTCCGCCATTTGAACGTAAAGGTCTTCCTTGAAGTTCGTCGGAATCTCGAAGTACTGATACTCGTCCGGGCCGCTTGCTTCCAGCTTGAACTCCTCGGCCATCGACAAAATCATATCGGGCTTGCCGATGTTCCAGCCCTCCGCGAATTGAGGCGCGGTTGGAAGGTCCTTGGGATCGCCCTCCTTTGCTCCGCCGTCGACCCACCTCATTATCGTGTCAACCTGCGCCGGGGTGAGCCGCCGGTCATTCGAAAACTCGCCGAAATGCGGATCGGCATGCCAAGGCGGCATCTCTCGCTTGACGACTTTCTCGCGAATGGACTTGGCCCAGGGCCGCGCGTCCTTGAAACTCAAGAGCGACATAGGGGCGGCTTCACCGGGGCGATGACACTCGGCGCAGTTCCTGAAGAAGATAGGAGCCACGTCCTTGTTGAAGGTCGCCACTTTCTCCGCTCCGCTCGACCCAATCGCAGGCATCGCAATCAAACAAAGGCCTCCGAAGAGAGCTAAAGACATTCCAGATATGAATGCTTTCCGCATCGTAATTGTCCTCCTTGTGTCAGACTCGCTGGAACTAACGTGGATCTATGTTAATGTGCGCCGCGGACCTCCAGTCTGAATACGTTCGAGCCCCGGTGTACCGCGGACTTCAGTCTGTATGCCTTCGAGCCCCGGTGTACCGAAGACTTCAGTCTGCTTACTTTCGAGCCTCAGTCGCGGCGGGGTGCGCCTTCTCCGCGCCGGTTGGGCCTCCAACAAAATACTCCAGCCAGCCAATCATCATTTCCTCGTACGTCGGGTCGCCCCAACGAATCGCCTTTTGCGCGTCCGGATTGTATTTGTTCTTATCGGAGTTGTCGAAATGCGCGGTGATGATCATCCTGGTTCCCTTCGGCAGCGAAACCGGATTCTTTAGATAATACGTCGTCTGCCAGTTGAAACTGAACTTAGGCACCCAAAGCAACGTCTCGCGCCGGCCGTCGGGATAAATCACCTCGTACCTCATGTCTTTTCCGCGCAGGTGCATGTGAGGCATATAGCTGGTCAGCTCGACGTTGGCGTCGAACGTGTAGCACGCGGTCACTTCGT
>JAHFUG010000026.1:27444-29426 GCA_023265195.1 Blastocatellia bacterium
TGTCGGGCGCTCCAGCCTTCACCGTGAACTCCTTGCCGATGTCGAAAACGACGTCGGGCTTGCCCAAGCGCCAGCCGTCAGTCGAAGCGAATTCGGGAGCGGGCGTTGCGTCCTTTCCGCCGCCTTCCTTCGCGCCTTGATCGACCCACGCGACTATGGTGTCGATATCCTTCTGCGCGAGTCGATGATCGTTCCTGAACTCGCCGTACTTGGGATCGGGGCTCCAGGGCGGCATCTCGCGAGTCGCGACTTTCTCCCTGATGGATTTGGCCCACGGCCGCGCCTCCTTGTACGACATCAGCGACATCGGCGCTATGTCGTTCGCGCGGTGGCATTCGGCGCAGTTCTTATAGAAGATCGGCGCCACATCCTTGTTGAAAGTGACTTCCTTATTGAGGCTGGGATCGGCGCTGATAATGCCGGTCATGGAGAGAAGGATCATCGCGAATAATGGAGTGAATAGGGCGATCAGGCGGCTTCGGTTTGATATCATTACGCAACTCCTCGCAGGCTAAACGTAGGATCGGCAAAGAACCGTCCGGGATCGAGCTTACTCATCCTAAGTGGCGGGGTTTAGAGAGTCAAGAAAAATTCTGAAAAAGATTCAAATTTCTTGCCTTAGCCGGTTTGCCTGGCTCCCTGGTCTTCGTGTTCTGCGTGAACTTCGTGGTTTCTCTTCGATCAACCCTTGAGCATGTTCCTCAACACGAAACCGACGTTTGCGGGACGTTCCGCGAGCCGCCTCATGAAATAGGGATACCAGAAACGGCCGTAGGGAACATAAACCCTGACTCGGTAACCCTCCTTGATCAATCGCTCTTGAAGATCGCGGCGAATCCCAAACAGCATTTGAAATTCGAATTTATCAGCAGAGACCCCGCGGGCGCGGGCGTGACTCTTCGTCGCGGCGATCATTGCTTCATCGTGAGTCGCGATACCGTGGTACTTTCCCGACTCCAGCAGTTTCTCCATTAACCGGACGTAGTTCCCGTCGACGTCGGCTTTGCGCGGAAATGCAACCGAAGCCGGTTCGTTGTACGCGCCCTTGCACAGGCGCACCCTCGCCCCGATTTCGATCAAGTGGTCGATATCTTTCTCGCTTCGATAGAGGTACGACTGAATGACTATGCCTACATTATCGAAGTCTGTTCTGAGCCGCTCGAATATCCGAATCGTGGCGCCGGTCTTGGTCGAATCTTCCATGTCGATGCGAACAAAATTTCCCAGGCGGCCGGCGGCTTCGATTATCGTTCGCGCGTTTTCCAGGCAGAGTTCGCCGTCGATATCCAGACCGAGTTGCGTGAGCTTCACCGATACGTTTGAATCCAGTTCGCAATCCCGAATGCTCTCGAGAAGGCGAAGATACTCTCCTACCTCGACCCGAGTCTCGGCCTCCGACTTTATCGACTCGCCGAGATGATCGAACGAAGCGCCGGCGCCTTTCTTATTCAACGCACGGATCGCCTCGACGGCGTCGGCGATCTCTTCTCCGGCGACGAATCGTCTCGTTACATTGTTGAACGACTTGAATCGCGTCAGGAAATTCTTGAGACTTTGGCTCTCCGATAATCGGAGGAGAAGGTTTCTGGTGAGCATTAGACGCCGTCAGATTCGGATCAACCGCGATCGGGCCGCTAGCTTGCAACGACTCATCGCGCGCGACGTAGCAGAATAGACCAATCGTTTTGAGCTAGGCAACCTGTTCTCTGAAGCCGCTGAACTCGAGTCGAAGAACATTACGATGAACAGGCAACTGAGTTCTTCCAGCGCGAGCCCACCGGAGACTAAACTCGAGCCCACCGGAGACCAAACTGAACACTACCGTTCCATCACCTGGTCGAGACCGTGTGAAACCTCCGAATACCCAAACGGGAGAGGCTGTGTGAAAATCCCAAATCCCACCCACGGCAGAGAGTGGATGGTTCAAGCTCAACCTACAATCCAAGAGCCGCGGCCTGCTTCCCCAAAATCCCACCCACGGC
>JAHFUG010000223.1:0-2173 GCA_023265195.1 Blastocatellia bacterium
CTAACTCCGCACTCCGAACCCCGAACCCCGAACTCCTAACTCCGAACTCCGAACTCCGAGCTCCTAACCCCGAACTCCGAACCCCGAACTCCTAACTCCGAACTCCGAAATCCTAACCCCGAACTCCGCACTCCGAACCCCGAACTCCGAACCCCGAACTCCTAACTCCTAACTCCGCACTCCGAACCCCGAACCCCGAACTCCGAACTCCGAACTCCGCACCCCGCACTCCTAACTCCGCACTCGGGATATCAAGGGCGGAGCCCTTGGCTAGTTGGCCGCTCCGCGTTGCGAGCAGTATCGGTCGCGTATATAATCTGGGGCTTCACCAAAGCGGGATACAAGCATAGATCACTACTCTGCGGCCAACGGCAGACGTTCGACAAGGAGCGGGCAAGCGGGAAAGCCCCGTTGCGCGCGGCAATAGTGGATTCAAGAGCCGTACGGGCTCTTGTGAACAAAGGTTATAAGGAGAAGAAGAATGAAGAGAACTATCGTTCCGTCGGTTTTAGTAATTATCGCGGCAGTATCGATTGCGCTGGGTCACGACCCGCGCACCGTTGCAAAGGATTTCACGCACACACTGATAATCGAAGGCTCGGGCAAGCTGAGCGTGAGCTACAAGTCGCTTCACTGGAACGAGGCGGCCTATGTGAGCTTCAAGAAGAACGATCAGTTGAGGACCAGGGTTCTGAATGCGGTATGGAAGAAGATCGGGAAGCTGGACGCCGAGTTTGAATGCGTTCTCGGGGGCGCGAAGATCGCGAAGGGCAGCTACGATCTCGGCATCACATTCGACGCAAACGACAACTTCAGTTTGATTCTCGGGAACGGCGGAAAGGACACGATCATTCCATTGAAAACCGCGTCCGATGGCCCGCTAGTGGATTTCCTTGCTTTTGATATACGTCCATCCGATCCCAATAAACCGGATGCATTCGTCGTCGAAGGCCGAGGCGGGAAGTTTCGGTCGTGGGCTGAGCTGACAGTTCCAGCGCTGTCGCCGCACGAGCACGAGATGAAAAAATAGTGTCGCTGACCGCACTCATTAGACTTGGTCACGAATTCGGCCGCGGAAGCGCCTCGGATTTGGGCGCTTCCCACTTACACTGGCGTGTGAAGGGGAGGGGCTCCTGTTTCAAGGGTGCGTTTCCCCTCACGCTATTATAGGGAGGGGCGGACTTTGAGCAGTTTCAGGCTGAGAGCCGCTGCTTCTTCGTGCTTGATTACACCGCTAACCCCTCGGGTGAGTTGATATTCCTTTTTCCCTCGTGCGCGATACAAATAGAAAAGCTGCCGCCTCGGGGGTTGTGCTCTTATTTTTTTGGGCGGCCGGGTTGGGTTCTTGGGCGCCCTTTGAGCCCCAGGAATCTTTGGGTCTCGACCAGGCGAAGCCGTCCGTCGTCTCGATCGTTCGGTCCGATGGCGGGAAAGCGGCGGGTGAAGGCGTCGGTCTCGTGATCGGAGAAGGTGGGGACATCATTACTCACAGCGCTGAGGTAACCGGCTCTCCGAGTTTTGAGATACGAACCGCGGATGAGAAGTCCTATTCTCTACGCCGCATCACAATCGCGGACGCCACGTCGGCGTTGACGGTTTTTACTACAAAGGCGCCGAGGGGGAAGCTGAAACCGGCTCGAGTCGCGGCGTCGCTGCCGCGGCGCGGCGATCCCGTGTTCGTAATCAACCCGGGCGACGCCGCTTGCAAGAACGTGTCGCTTGGGGCGGTTTCGTCCGCGGAGGTGCTCGCTCAAATGGACCTGGTGCTGGTCGAGGCGCCCGTTGCGTCAGTCGGTGGATTGGTGCTCAACGCTTCGGGAGATCTGATCGGCGCGGTGAGGTCAGTGGAGAGTCCGGGCCGCGTGGCCGTGATCGCGGGCAAGAGCATCCTGTCATTGTTGAATCGCGCCGGCGCAAGATACTCAGTTTCAAACAGAGGCAGGAGTTCGGGAATACAGCCGGGCCCGGATGGAGTGCGAAACCTCGGTGAGGAAATCATCGCGGAGGCCGTGAAGCGTGTCGAGCCGGTGTATCCGCGGAAGGCATTGGCCAACCGTGTCGCGGGAACGGTTAAGGTAGGCGTCCTGATTGACGAACGCGGCAGTGTGATCAGGGCCTGGGCTTTGGACGGCAACCCGCTGCTGCAAGAAGCCGCGATCGGAGCAGCTTACGC
>JAHFUG010000223.1:2273-11914 GCA_023265195.1 Blastocatellia bacterium
GAGCCCAGGTCGGCTCGCTTGGCGGCTTCCGCGCTAAGCATGGCCTTTCGCTTGGCCTTGTCGGCGTACATAGCCCGGTCGGCGGCCAGCAATAACTCGTCCAACGTTTCACCATCATTGCCGAAAGTGCCCCAGCCAACGCTCAAACCTACCGACACCGTTGAATCCACGATGCGAAAGTCGTACTTGTCGACTTCCTTCTGTATCCTGTGGATGAGGTCATTCACTTCGTCTGATCCAACCTGGAGAATCGCAACGAACTCATCGCCGGCGTACCTGCTTATGAAATCCGAAGAGCGGATATGCGTGGAAAGAACCCGCGCCAGCTCCCTGAGCAACGCGTCGCCGCGCTGGTGGCCAAGGCGGTCGTTGACGGCTTTGAACCCGTCCAGATCCATCATCACGACGGAGAAGCTGTCGTTGTGTCTTCGCGCGCGGTCGGCTTCCTCCTCGAACCTGTGTCTGAGCGCGCGTGCGTTGGGGAGGCCCGTCAGAGGCTCCGTAAGCGCGCTTGCCTCGGTTCGCTGGTGCTGAACCGCGTTGGAGATGGCGTCCGAAGCCAGTTTCGCTACGGCTTCGACAAGTCTCAGGTGATCAGGTTCGTATTCTTGCAGTTCAACCGAATACAGGGCGAGAGCGCCCAGGACCTCTCCGTCCTTGAGAAGCGGCACGACCATAGCGGTTTTGTACTGTTCCTCGAGCTCCACCTTGAGAGCGTCGAAGTCGAGGCGAGGATCGCAGTTGTACATCGGGTGCCGATTCGCGGCGACCCATCCGGTGATGCCGGCCCCTGAAGGCATTCGATGACCCTTCAGCCGCTCGCTGTTGCGGCCCGCGACGTGGGCGGCCTCCACGTCGTCGGAATCCGGACGGTGCAGATACAGCACGCAGGTCGTATAGCTTACGATGTCCTCGAGCCTCGAAGAGAAGACCGCGAACGTGTCTCTCAAATCCAGACTTGTCACGATCGTTTGGGCGATTTCGTATAGCGTCAGTACTTCGCGATGCGCGCTTCTAATCCTCTCGAACGCCTGTTGTCCGGTGTCTACGACCCTGTCCTTGAGCAGCTTGTTGTCTTCAACTCTGTGATCTCCGGACTGGCGGTCGACGCGCTGGCGTCTTATCTCGCTTTCGAATTCGTGCAGGTGGTCCATGAAGACGATGACCACCTCGGGATCGAAGAAGGTGCCGCTCCCATCCTTGAGCAAGGCTATCGCTTCCTCACGGCTCATCGCTTTGCGGTACTGGCGGTCTTCTCTGACCGCGTCGAAGCAGTCGGAGACGGTCAAAATCCGAGCGGTGATTGGGATCTGGTCGCCCTTCAAGCCGTCGGGATAACCTCTGCCGTCCCATCGTTCGTGATGGTGTCTGACCACCGGCACAACCGGATACGGGAAGCCGACTCGCTCCAGTATCTCCGCGCCTACGATGGTGTGCACCTTCATCTTGTCGAATTCGGCGGGCGTCAGAGCGCCGGGTTTGTTGAGAATATAGTCGGGCACCGCGAGCTTGCCTATGTCGTGCATCAAAGCGCCCGCCCTCAACGACTCGATTTCGGGCTCGGACAGACCGAAGAGGCGAGCCAGCCCAGTGGCGTAAATCTGGACCCTCCTGACGTGCTCGTGCGTAACCTCGTCTTTCGCGTCAATGGCTATCGCCAGCGCTTCTATCGTTCTGAGGTGAAGATCGGCCATTTGCTCGGCGTGTTGAATCGAGGCCTCGACTTTGTCCAGGTAGACCTTATAGGTCAGATACGTCGTAGCCAGAATCGGTACGGTAATTATGAAGGCGTAGAACTGAATGACGGAGATAAGCTTGACGACGACGCAGGCGGCCAGCGCTCCTGCAAAGTAGGATAAGGAAGCCCACAGGAACGAGTCGGCCCACATCTTGAAGGGATTCTGCGCAAGCCGTAGCGAGTTGACGAGACTCACCAACCCGGTGTTCAACATGTACTGAAGCAGCGCCAGCGAGCCTCCCGCCAGGATTAGCTGCCCTAGATCGTGCGAGAGTCTGGTCAGATCACCAAAGAGATAGGTCGCCGCGCTTCCCGACAGGAAAATGGAAAGGCTCATCACGGCTACGTTGAAAGGCAAGACCCGCCGCTTGTTTTTATAGTGGAGCGAGCAAATCGCGGCGTCCACGCCGGCCAGCACCACCGATGGATAAACCCCATAGAGAAGGACCGAGATGAAGAGGAAGGTGTCGGAGACCGTAACGGTGCCCGATATCTTGGGGATTTTGATGTCAGTGCGGGATATGACGAGAATCGTCACGGCGCTAAGCAACAGCCACTCGACCTTGGGCTTTGTGCTGACGACCTGCAGTAATGAGAAGAGGAACGTGCCAAGCCCAGCCGATGTGACGATCAGCATGAAGAGCCTCGTCAGGGCGGTTTCGGGCTTTCCTGGAATTCGCTCCATTCTTCTCCTGCGTAAAGCAATTTAGAGTGAAGGCTCGCACACAAGCTGGGAAAAACACACGGGCATTCCAGCCGATTGGCACACGCACCTGCAACGCTCATTCCACCAATGACGTCGATCTAAACGTCGGTCACAAGATGGAATCAGATGCGTCCAGACTCCTCCTCAACCTGTCATTCAATCACTTTTGCGGGGGGACGATGACCGAAATCGGTCACTTTGAATGTTCCGGCCATTGGTAAGCGATGCTCCAAGCGGGAGCACAGGCGCGACGAGTACGTTCGCCTCTGGCTATGCGGCGTCGAAAATCCGAGTTTGGCTGAGTATCTCGGTTCGTAGTTCCTCAACCAGCACGGCCTCCGATTGCGCCTTACACGCCTCTTCATCGGCCGCTTGAACCATCCCAAGAAACTTGTCGAACAGGATCGGGTCGAACGACTGTCCGCGGCTTTCCTTCATGATGCCGAGCGCTTGATCCCTCTTGAACCGTGAGCGGTAGGGGCGATCGCTGGTCAACGCATCGTAGCAATCGACAATGATCAAAACTCTGGCGCCTAGCGGAATCTCGGCGCCTCGCAAACAATCGGGGTAACCCGACCCGTCGAATCGCTCGTGATGATGTCGTATGATTTCCGCGGCCGGGTAAGGGAAGCCTATGGCTTGAACTATCGACGCGCCAACCGCCGCGTGGCGCTTCATCCTGTTGAACTCGCTTTCGCTCAGACTGGTGGGCTTCTCCAGTATCTGATGAGGTATGACCATATTGCCAACATCGTGAAGCAGCGCGGCCACTTTTAGCGCCTTCAGCTCTTCCGGTGAGCATCCCGCGAGCCGGCCGAGTTCCGACGCGAGCCTGTCCGTCCGTCTCAGGTTAGGTCTTACCGAGGAACCAGCCGCGCCAATGGCGGCGGCGAGAATTTCGATTGCGCTATAGTTGAGTTTCTCCATGCCTTCGGCCATCAGATCGGCCCGTTCCACTCGAGTGAAGTAGGTTCTATAGAATGCGAACGCCAGGGCCATGACGCCGATGATGACTGGAACCACGAAAAAGCCGATCCGGCCAACCAGTAGGGCAGCCGCCAGTGCGGCGGCTCCGCTGGCTACATAGCTGATCGAAGTCCACAAGAAGCTCTCGCTCCAAAGGCGAATCAAGTTCGTCCCGTTGGAGAACGAGATGTGGGCCGCGACCAGAAGTGTTGAAATGATGAAATACGCGAATGTGAACAGGCCGAGCGCTGCGATGATCTCAACTCGTGAGAGCGCGGCGGCGCCCTGACCAAATCCGGGGAATACAAGCCTCGCCGCGTACGCGGATCCCGCCATTGAGACCGCGCAGACAGCGACATTGTAAAAATACTTTCCCGGACTTTTGGTCAGGCGCAGCGACGTAACCGCTCCGTCAGCTACGGCCGCTATCACAGCCGCGCTTGGACCAAACAATACCGCGCAGGTGAACGTGACTACGTCGCCTAGCACGATGTCCGCCTTCACGCCCGGTATTTTTATGGTGCTCACGGGCGCGATCAGGAGAGCAAGCGCGACCATTATCAGCCACGCGTGCTCTCCGCTCGTAACCCGGTGAGCAGCAGCAATGGCGACGGCGATCGCCCCAACCGCCGTCACTAGAATGCTGAGAATCGTCAGTCCCGTTGATCCGCTCTTTGTTATTCTGATTTCCATACCCATTGCTCCATGAGCTTACTGCTTGCGGTTTCTTCCGACCCTAACCTGCCATTCACCCCGAGCGAACAACTCGCATGGCGAGGTCGTCCTGCGTTCACCAGCTTGCCGAAACCTCTACTATCCGTGGAACTCCGGCGGGCGTGTCGCCGCTCAGGATTGAAAGAGCCGCGGCTAGCGAAGCTGCGCCGGTGCTCGAGGCGACGCTGTCGGAGAGCAGAACGCCGTCCGATAGCAGCACTCCATCCGACAACAATACCCCGTCGGATAAGAGAACTCCGTCCGAGAGCAAGACTCCGCTGGCGAGCGTAGTTCCGTCCGACAGCACCACGCCGTCGGACACCAATACTCCGTCCGAGAGTAAGATCCCGTCTCCCAGCAGCACCCCGTTTGAAACGATCACCCCATCGGTGAGAAGGACGCCTGAATTGTAGATGCCCTGGTACTTCGTCATCAGGTTGGTTCCGGTGATGAAATTCCATCGCTCGATGATTCCCCCGGACCAGTTAAAGGCAGCTCCGCCGATGGTCGTCGTTTGAATCGGCGGCGCGCCGGTCAGCAGCGAGGCGCCGACGGGCAGCCCCGACAGGCTGGTAGTGATCAGCTTCGCCAGCCTCACCGCCCCTTCGGCATTGACCTCGCCCGCGCCTTGCTCGAGCGTATTGAAGCCGGCGAGGGGTTCCGCCGTGTACTCCAGGACGGCTTTCACCAAGTTGGGCGTCAGCCACGGGTTCCTCTGCAGCACGAGAGCCGCTGCTCCGGCGACGGCCGGGGTAGCCATTGAAGTCCCGCTCATATACATCATTCGGTGAGTGGTCAAACTGCTGACGTTTCCTTCCAGCAGCGGATTCGCCGTCAACAGACCGTTGTTAGGCGATTCCGCATCGAGTATCTTGTTTCCCGGAGCCACAAGGTCGGGCTTGATCAGATTGTCATAGTGCCTTGCGCCGGTAGCATCGGTGTAATACCCCCGAGTCGGCCCGCGCGAGCTGTAGCTGGCGACGCCGTCGTCCGCCCGCGAATCGGTTCCAAAAGTATTCACGGCTCCAACCGTGATCGCGGACGGCTCTATACCGGGAGAGTGAACCGCTCCGTAGAGCTTGCCGCCATTCAAGTCCTTCCCAAGATTCCCGGCCGCGACGCAAACCACGATTCGAGCCTCGACGGCGCGCCGAACCGCGAGGCATAACGGATCGAAGGCGTAGGAATCGACCGCCGGCGCTCCGAAGCTGAGATTCAGCACTCGAATGTTGTAGTCGGTTCTATGATCGATGCACCAATCGATCCCGGCGATCGCAATATCCGTCGACCCTTGGCCCGACGAATCAAGTACTCTCACGTTGATCAAGCTGGCCCCGGGAGCGACACCCGTGTATGCGCCGTTCGCTACATGGTTGTTCCCAGCCGCGATTGAAGCGACGTGGGTCCCATGACCGTATGGATCGTCGGTTCTCCCCTCGCCAGTTAGATCGACGCTTGCGGCGATTCGATTGAGAAACGAGTGATGACCGGAGTAGATCCCGGAGTCCAGCACGGCGATGCCGATTCCGGCTCCATCTATTGAACCGGTGACGCCGTCTCCCTCGGATCTGGCCTGATCCGCTCCCGTCGTGGCTTCAAGATGACCCGCCAGCCGGGTTTTTCTGTCGAGCGAAACATATTTGACGTCGCCCCGGGCGGCTAAAGGAGCGGCCATGCAAGCCGGGATTAGCATGGACATTGCCGAGATGTTTTTATATACCCTGGTAATCTTCCCGCCCCCTTGCTGCACTGCGTTCACTAAGCCGGATTGCGGAGTTCTCGGTGACTGGAGGATCACCGGAACCAACAGATTGGGCTTACTCTTCGCGATCGACTCCAGGTCGGAGGACAGCTTTCGCGTAGGCGGCGCGGCCTGGACGCGAGATTCGAGATGATCGAGATTCGGAAGTAAGCTCAAAACCGGGTAGACGACCACGTATGCGGCAAGCAATGCAGCCGCGAGCTTCGTTGTTCTCATTGTTCTCTTCCTTCCAACGGACTACACCGGGAATGTTACGCCGGTTCAATATTGAGTGAACCTCAGGTGAGATCGCTCAAGCTAGTGTGCTCGACCGGAACCGGCTGACGATGGCGACAAGGCTACTACGAAGAATGTGAAAAATGCTCCAAATGCGAAGAAGCGATGTTTAGGTAACCTGAAAGACCCTGATTATTCGAGAAAACTCGTTTTTTGACTCTACAATGCGTGTGCCAAAGCCGCGGGGGATAGAGTTCATCATATTCATCGGAAGAAGCATCGCCACGAAATCCTCCTCGTGCGTGAGGGCGTCTAAAGGGCTTTTACCAGAGGGATTTCGGGAGCAGATTCTGACCCGCCCAGCCACGCTAGCTGATGCCTTGGAAAGCTGCTGAGGTCTCGCCTCCTCGAGCTATTAGGACCGGATCGCCGAGCCTCACTTTGGTTAGAAGATCGGTCAGGTTGACCAAAACGATTGCTGCGATTGAGTCACAATAATCATTGATTGAGGACAACCGCCACATCGTAATTGCAGCTACCAAGTTGTGAACTGATTTAGCAAAGGGTCAAAGAGTATTAAACGATACGTCGATTCGGGAGTTGAGCACCCTGCATTGACTTCAAAGTCAAAGGAGGTGCAAACGCGAAGCCGTGCGAGTGATCACTATCTGCTGAAGGGATCGCGTGAATCCCCCGGCCGCCCGGTCGAGGATACCCTTACTGACACGCGACGGGTCGGCGCCCAATAGTACAGGCGCCGCACAGTCCCGGTGAGATTCTTCATGCCGAACCTACTAAGGAAGCTCCGTGCGCCGATCCCGATTTCCACCAACTCGGTTCAGCGCAAGTAGCGAGCATCGGCGGAGGCTGCATTTGGGCTTCTCATCGTCGTTGAATATCAACGATCCACCAACCTTCACGGAGTCAGCCTCAGCAGTTTCTCTATCGGCAGGTCGAGCCGCGGCCTCAAATCACGCGCTGCTCGGAGACGCTTGGGACCGCTTGATTGGTATAAAGAAATCGCGGTGGTATGATTCTTCACTTCAATTGAAACAAGGAGAGGCCGATGAGCTCTGAGTACATTCTCGCGCTCGATCAAGGGACGACAAGCTCCCGCGCCATACTGTTCGACCGCGGTGGCAGGCCGGCCGCGGTGGCGCAAAAGGAGTTTGGTCAAATCTATCCGAGACCCGGCTGGGTCGAACACGATCCGGAAGAGATATGGTCTTCTCAGCTCAATGCGGCGAAACAGGCGCTCCGAGAGAGCGGCGTCGAACCGCGGCAAATCCGCGCCATAGGGATAACGAATCAACGCGAAACAACTATCATTTGGGACCGCGTGACCGGCCAGCCTATTCATAACGCGATCGTATGGCAATGCCGGCGCACGGCCGAAGAATGCGACAAGCTTCGCGAGTCCGGGCTCGATTCCTTGATTCGATCTCGCACGGGTTTGGTGCTGGACGCCTATTTTTCCGGAACGAAAGCGCGGTGGCTCCTCGATAACGTGAGCGGAGCCCGCGATCTCGCGCGGGAAGGACGCCTTGCATTTGGAACCGTGGACGCCTGGCTGATCTGGAAGCTCACCGGCGGCCGAACCCACGCGACCGACTATTCGAACGCGAGCAGAACGATGCTGTTCAACATCGGCGCGGGTGAGTGGGATGACGAGCTGCTCGGCGCTCTCGACGTTCCTCGAAGCGTGCTGCCGGGCGTCTTCCCATCCAGTCATGTGATCGCCGAGACGGATCAGTCTCTTTTCGGATGCGCCATACCCATCGCTGGAGACGCAGGCGACCAGCAGGCCGCCTTATTTGGACAAGCATGCACGGCGGCCGGCTTATCAAAGAACACATACGGAACGGGTTGCTTCATGCTGCTGAACACCGGGCCGGCGCGAGTGAATTCGCGGAATAACCTCTTGACTACAATTGCCTGGAAGATCGGCGGCGAGCCTGTTCAATACGCGATCGAAGGCAGCGTCTTTATCGCGGGCGCCGCGGTTCAATGGCTGCGCGACGGACTGAGGATCATCGGCTCCGCGAACGAGACCGAAGCCCTGGCGCGGAGCGTCGACGATAATGGCGGAGTCTATTTCGTGCCGGCATTCGTCGGCCTGGGCGCGCCGTACTGGGACCAGTACGCGAGAGGAACAATCATCGGGCTCACCCGCGGCTCGGGGCGCGAGCACATAGCCCGCGCGGCGCTGGAAGCCATCGCCTATCAGACCGGCGACGTGCTCTCCGCGATGAGCGATGATTCGGGCATTCGGCTGAGCGAGCTTAGAGTTGACGGGGGGGCCGCTAAGAACGATTTCTTGATGCAGTTTCAGGCGGACATCCTTGGGATACCGGTCGTTCGTCCGGCAAACACCGAGACCACTTCGGCCGGCGCGGCTTTTCTGGCGGGACTTGCGGCGGGGTTCTGGGCCGGTGTGGACGAGTTAGGCGCGCTGTGGAAACGGGAGAAGACATTCGAGCCGGTAATGAGCCAGCCGGAACGGGAACGCCTGGTCAACGGCTGGCGTCGAGCCGTCGAACGCGCTCGGGCGTGGGAGATCAAATAGCCGCGTATGCAAACTCTCTCTCGAGAAAACCAGGGACCTCTCGCCGGCCGCACCATCTTGATCACGCGGGCGATTGACCAGCGGGACGAGATGGCTGAGAGACTGGCCAGCCTCGGCGCCGAGATATTGCACCGTCCGGCGATTGAAATAGTAGAACCCAGCGACTGGTCGCCGCTTGACGGAGCGATCGGTCGGCTGGGCGGTTACCAGTGGATTGTATTCACCAGCGCGAATGGAGTGCGATTCTTCTTCAAGCGGTTCAAGGAGAGGCGCGAGCCGAGCTGGCCGAGCGCTCTCGTATCGCTTGCGATCGGACCCGCAACGGCAAACGCTCTCGCGGACGAGGGAGTTCAGGTCAACATAACCGCGTCCGATTCGAGAGCCGAGGGAGCCTTCGAAGCAATTGCAAGATACAGCGGCGGCGTTGAGAGAGTAGCGGGCTTGAAGTTCCTTATCCCGCGCGCCCGAGCCGCAAGAGACTTCTTACCCGACGAGCTTCGCAAGGCCGGAGCTATCGTCGATGTTGTTGAAGCCTACCGGACGATCCGGCCCGAAGGCTCCGGCGACGAGATCAATGCGCTTCTCCGCGATGGCAAGATCGACGCAATCACCTTCACGAGCTCGTCGACGGTGTCAAACTTCGCCGCGCTGATCGGCGCGCCGGATCTGTCTCAAGCGCTCTCCAACGTAGTGGTGGCGTGCATCGGGCCCGTCACCGCTACGACGGCTCGCGAGCATGGCCTTAACGAAGTAGTTGTTCCGGCGGAGTTCTCCGGCGTAGCTCTCGCCGAAGCGCTTGCCGAGCGGCTGAGGAATGTCGAGTGATGGAGACAACGACGCGCAAGGAGCGGGATCGCCGGCATTCTCCCAAGCGAATAGTGGTGCTCGGCGGAAATAAACCATCAGCCACAAAAATGCGCAAAGATCACAAGAGAGAGAACGGCGGGAGGCTCCAAGCTAGGGACGCACGGGC
>JAHFUG010000596.1 GCA_023265195.1 Blastocatellia bacterium
TTATGAATTTACCGTTTAGCGCACGTCAGATCGACAGGCCGATCACTTCAGTAAAGTTGCGGAAGCTGTTGAGGGAGCATGGGGCGTAACCAGCGGACGGATATGCGAAAAAGTAGCGTAAAGCGTGACCCGATTCCTCAACATTTCAAGAGCGTCGAAGAGGCCGCCGAGTTCTGGGATAGCCACGATCTATCCGACTACTGGGATATCACGCGGGAAGCGGACCTCGAAGTGAACATCCAGCGGCGTGTTTTCTTGACGGCGTTAGAGCCTGAGTTGGCGTCGAAACGCTCTGGGCGCTGTTCCTCGTGTGCACAATCGCTGGCATAATGATTCTGGGTCTGTTGGCTGCCTGATAATCATCGTCCGACGGCGAGAACGCCGGTATGACGTAGGATTCACGTTTCCAACTCTAACAAGTGTAGCTTGGGCGATCCCGCCACGCTGTGCCCGGCGTTGCGCGTCTCAAACCGCTACAATCAAGCTTTGGCAGATTAGTAGATAGATTAGATAGATGCCGGGACTCGCCTGCCCTCACCAGAATATGTAAAAATGGGTTGGCAATCTTGTTCTGATCCGAGAAGGAGGGGACAAGTGTGGCAAACCAACTTCAAGAAGAGATTCTAGATCAACTTCCCGTTGAGCAGCAGATCCAAGTACTCGATTTCGCCCGCACTTTGGCCAAGCCAGTCGGAAGGCCCGGAAAAGCCCTGTTGTATTTTGCGGGAGGAATAAACATCGATGATCTGAGCTTGATGACGCAAGCCATCGAACAAGATTGCGAACAGGTCAACGCCAATGACTGGTAACCAGTCGTTGCAGCGACATGCGACCCGTATGATTGTTTTACCGTTACTGAAGGTGGAAAGTGGTTCGATGGTTCAAGCCGCCAGCGTGTGTCCCGCACTCGGCTGAACTCTACGTTATCTCAGCGCGAAAGGCGCTGAAACATGGGCGTGTCAGATATGAACAAGCCATCAGAGACGGATTGGAAGCGGGTTAATGAGATGACAGATGAAGAAATAGATACGTCTGACATCCCTCCCCTTGACGAGGATTTCTTTGCGCAGGCACAGCTTCGGATGCCGAAGCAGACTCCGGTTATGATGAAGGTTGATGGTGACCTGGTAGATTGGTTCAAAGCACAAGGAGAAGGTTATGAGAACCTCATCAACGCTGCGCTTCGGAAGGGAATAAGGAAGAGCATCGGTGGCCGGAACGTCCTCTAACGCAAATTTCACGCGAGGCGTGCAGCGCGGTTCTTATGGCGCTTTCAGTGCCCTTCACGGCCCGCGTCAACGTGAGCGTTGTGGGGCTGGAGCAAGTCGGCGTGTCCCCCGGCGATCGTGAACGCGGTAGTTGATGCGATGTGGCATCTCGGAGTTCGTCACATTGATATACCGATCACCCCGGCGAAAGTGTGGAAGCTGTTGAGGGAGCATGGAGTGACGGAGTAAGATACCGACTGACCTCGGAGCTACCAAGTATCGCCCGATGGCTATTTGCCAACGAATCGGCTGCGGTTGCTTACTGCAAGAGATCTCAAATGGAGGAAGCCGGTATGGAGTTCAAGAACGGGGTGGAGTGGATAACTCTGTTTCAATGGATGGCCAACAACGGCGATTCGTTAAGGTATTACGGCCCCGCCGAGCCGCTGCGGTTGAAGGACCCCAAATATGCGGTCGACAGAGCGACTGTGGAGGCTCTGTGCGACTTCGGCTTTCTCAGACGCGAGAACGGAAGTTCGGAAGGAAGGGCGTTCACTGAGTTCAAGCTGACGGACAAGAGCCATCGCCTCCTCGAAGTCCTTAAAACCAGGGAGTCGGCTGACAAGGATTTGGTCCTAAACGGAGAGCGACACTTTTGGATCGTGGTGTTAAACGGGAACGTATTCGTGGACGCGGGTGAGACTCCTCCCAATCTCTTGGAATTGACTGGTGCGACATGGAACGACGGTGACAGGATAGTCATTACCTGTCACGATCCTCGTTATGTACGAGTTGGTGACCTGCGCCGTGCCTTGGCGGCCGAAGTTTATGGAGGTCTCACTGTGCAGGAGATCAATGAGATCGAGAAGATCGCAACTGACCGGAGTCCTGCATTCCGGGAATCTCGAACCTAAAACGAGATTTGTCTAAGTTAATCCTTGATACAGACATTCTCTCGATGCTCTTGAAAGCGTATCGCTTGAGAGAAGAACCCGCCCTGGTTGCAAGGGGTGAGGAACACTTGGCCGAGCACGGACGCTTCACCATTTCGATCATCACACGGTACGAAATTCTGCGAGGATTCAAGGTGAAGAGCGCCTCGGCCCAAGAACGAGTCTTCGAGCGGTTCTGTGGGACGAACACCGTCGTCCTGCCCATCACGGAGCAGGTGATCGTACAGGCGGCGGAGATCTGGGCGGACCTTCGTAAACGCGGACGGCCAACCTCGGATACTGACATTCTGATAGCAGCAACGGCGCTCGTTGGCGGCTACGGGTTGGTGACGAATAACGAGCGGCATTTCAGGCTCATCACCGGACTTACTGTAGAGAATCGGCTGAAACCGAAGGACGCTTTCGGCTGATAATCATAGCTGCGGATCCATAGATGGAAGGAAGCAACCGCGATGACCACGTCAGTTGAAGCTGTTTCCGAAAAGGGTGTATTGCGTCCCCTCGAGCCACTGAAGTTGGCTGAAGGGAGTCGAGTTTCCATCGTGCTTGAGCCACTTGAAGCAAGACTGATTGCGATGCGCGAAGCGATGAGCGATCATTTTTCCTCGCCGACCTGGAAGAGGCAGCGAAGGATTTCAAGTATGTCGACGAGGAGGCGCCTGGTCCCTTCTGGCCATATCGCACGTCGATGCTTCAATGAACCGGTAACGAAAACCAACAGCATGAGAAGAACAACATGGCGAGAAGGCTTAAAGAAATAAAAGAAATCAAGGTCGAACGACCGACTCGGGCCAAACGGAGTGCAAAGGAGTCGCTCAAACGTATGGAGGAATTTCCTCAACGAAAGGACAACTTCATTGCGACCAGCCACGCCGCCCTTACGAAGAAGCCTCGTAAGCATGAGATTTCGGACTCGGAGTTTCGACAAAGGCTGAAGAAGATTAGTGATTGGAGGAAAGAGCGTCTTGCCGAGCTTCGCGCCAAGAATTCGCGTTGAGATGTATGTCCCCGTTCGGTACGAGACGGCCTATCAAGATACTGTCGCTTGGCTGATTCGAGAATTCACGGAACTGCGTGGCGGGTGCACCGTGCTTGAGAATACGGGAGGCTGCTACATCTCTGAAACAAATCAGATCATTGATGACCGGGTCAGCGTAGTGTACTCTGACTTTCCGATGAACTGGGGCAGACGATCAGATCGTACGGAAGCCAAGGGGGTAAGCATCTATGACAACGTCGATTGAAGCTGTTTATGAACATGGTGTATTACGACCGATTAAGCCGTTGAAGTTGGCTGAAGGGGCGAGAGTTGCGATTGTCTTGCTTGAGCCGGTCGAGGCAAAACTGAATGCGACGCGCGAAGCTGTGGGCGATCCTTTGTTCATTGCCGATTTGCGGGAACTGGCGGAGGATTTCAAGTACGTCGACGCTGAAGGAGAGATCCCCCAATGAGCGTCGAGCGCTGGAGCGTCTCGAAGGCGAGCTTGGATCCTGTGGTCGGTTCTGAGCAGGGTAGAACGAGGCCCGTACTCGTAATCAGCGAAAGCGCGCTCAATGATATC
>JAHFUG010000224.1 GCA_023265195.1 Blastocatellia bacterium
AAGAGATTTTCGCGAACTTTCCCGATTACAATTTCACCCCCCCGGCGCTCGGCGATTTGATGAGAGCAGGAAAAATTGATTCGGCGATCGCGGCATGGATCAAGCTGATCGATACCCAAACGAGGGCCGCGGAGTATCTGCTGGAGCGCTATCCGGTTGATTTTTTCATGACGGTCTACACGGCAAGCGATTGGGGCGGCCACAACCTTTGGAGGTTTCTGGAGGACGGCGGCGATTCCTCTGGCGATTCCGGCTCATTGCTGTCCATTTACACCGCGCTCGATTCCTCCATAGGAAAGTTGCTCGAGCACGCCGGCGAAGAGACTCAGATATACGTCATCTCCGATCACGGCATGGGCGCGCACACCGGAGCCTCTTACCATCTTGCCGCCTGGCTCGAGAAGCGGGGCTTCATGGTTCGCAGGAAGAATCGTCAATCGCTGCTCGCCGCCGCCCGCCGCGCCGCTCAAAAGATGCTTCCGGCGCCGCTCAAGGACCGGATCAAGAAACGGATCGGCGATGAGAGGCTCAAACAGATTCAGGCGTCGGACAAAGACGCGTTTCACGCTTCGATCGACTGGCGAAAGACGGCGGCTTATGCGGAACCTGGCCGCCACGTTATAAACATCAACCTGGCCGGCCGCAACTTCGCGGGTGTCGTTCAAGCATCCGACTACGAATCCTACTGTCGCGGAGTCATCGACGAACTTGGTTCCTGGGTCGATTCAAATGGAACCAATGTCGTCGAGCGAGTGGTCAGACGGACTGAAGTCTATGAAGGCCCCTTTGTCGGCCGGGCAAGCGACCTCTACGTGTACTGGAATCCTACCGCCAGGCTTGGACCGCCGCCCGACGAAGTCAAAGCGCGTGGTTTCTGGTGGAGCGGAGACCACAGGCCGTACGGCGTTCTCATCTGCAAGGGGCCGGGAATAAGACGAGGCTTCGCCGCCTGCAGGCCGGTGGTGTACGATCTGGTCCCGACCATTCTTTATCTCGCCGGCTTGTCGGTTCCACCTAATCTCGATGGGAAAGTGCTTGAAGAGATCCTGACCAATGATTTCCGGCACAACAACCCATTGAGATTCGAAGCGACCTCCGTGGATTTGCGGTCAGAGGCCGGTTTGCTGAGCGAGTCCGACGAAGAGAAGATCGAAGAGAAGCTCCGGGCTTTGGGGTATCTCTGATGCGCGGCGGAGTCGACCTTGGAGTGCGGTGACTTGTCACCGCTTTGGAGTTTGGCCATGTTTGGTTCCACTCTTGTGAGGCGCCCAGATGAAGGGATCGCGGAATATCAAAAAATCACAGGTCGGGAAGAGGGACTTGTCCCCGCTCCTCTCCTTGACGCCAGTATGAGTGAATTGTAACCAGAGGAGCGGGGATAAATCCCTCTTCCCGACCTGTGATTTGCCTGAGTTGAACATGAAAATTGGATTTTGGTCTTCAAGAGAATGGCTCAACTCCAGGCACCTACTCTAATGATCACCTCGAGTGTTTCGCCGGAATCAGATCCTTCAGATGCGCCGCGAGCTTCAGTCCCCTCCTCTCGCGGTCTAAGACTTCACGTCTTGAACATCGCCGTCATCGTGCTCGCGCTCACCGCGATGTTCTGGCGAGTCTTTTTCCTCGGCGAGACGTTGATCGATTTGAGAACTCTCGATAACCAGTTACCGTGGGGAGCCTACGCCGCCAGCTCGCGCGACTATCCTTACGACCGGCGCGACCTCACCGATATGTACGTGACTCGGGAGTATTTCGTGGCCGACGCGTATAGCCGCGGCGAGACGCCGTTGTGGAATCCATACACGATGGCTGGGCACCCGATCTACGCGGACGGCGTCACGCGCACACGGTCCCCATTTTTGCTCTTCTACAAGTTTTTCGACGTCCCGCTTGGCTATTCACTCGCGAGGATAATCGAGCTGATGCTGGCCGGCGTCTTCATGTACGTCTTTCTGGCCTGCATGGGTACGAGCCCGCGCGCCGGGTTGATTGGAAGCCTCGTCTTCGTCTTTTCGGCTCATTCGATGTTGCACCTAAGCGGGCTGGGCTGGTGGGGAGGATTGATGTGGCTTCCGTTGATCCTTCTGTTCGTGCATAGAGCGATACGGCGAGGCCGTTTCGCGGATGCGATCGTGGCCGGTCTTTTTCTTGGCGCGCAATTCTACTGCGGCTATATGCCGAATCAGATCTACTACGTCGGAGCCATTGTTGCTTGGTGCTTGTTGGCGGCCATCTCAAAGAGGAAGCCCGCGCTGTCTTATGGGCGAGCGCTTGCGATGCTGGTTGTGACGGTGGGAATCGGATTCGCCGTTTCGGCTCCGGAATGGGCGCCAGTGGCCGAACTGCTGGCCCAGTCGAACCGGCGAATAGTCCCAACCGAGATCGGGTATGTTTACCTGCCGCCCTGGTATCTCGCTACGCTGGTCTTCCCGAATCTCTTCGGATCGGCGTATGACGCAACGGCCCTGAGAATCTTCACCGCGGTAGGAGTCTCGCACGACCACATTCTCTACATCGGGCTAGCGGCGCTGGCGCCGCTAGCCTTCCGCCTCTTCTTTGCAAAGCGAACGCGCGGGGACAAAGAAGCCGGCCCGGCGTCAAGCGAGAAGTTCTTCGTGATTCTATTCATTTTCTCGCTCGTGATAATGATGGCGGCGCCGTTATACGTGCACCTCACTAGATTCGCTCCGGTGCTTCAAACGATTAGGGTAATCGTCAGAGCGGGAGTGCTGTTCATATTCTCCGCATCGGCGCTGACCGCGTTCGGAACCGATCTTCTGCTGTCGTCGAACACGGAATCTCTTGCTCGATTTGCCAGATGGTCCAAGCGGGCGGCATTGGCGGTTTGCGTGTTCGTGGGCGCCGCGACTGTAGCTGCTTACCCTCTGCGCGGTTTCGCGTTTTCCGTGTCAGCGGAAGGACACGGCGTTGTGGCGTTCGTTCGAAGAGCGCTCGCGTTTTTTGTCGAGCAATTCGCTCCACCCGGCGCGGACGTCTTGATCCCAGCCGCCTTGGTGATTGCGATGGCGGTACTGATCGGAGCCCTGAAAAAAGAGCGACTAACGCGCCGAGCATTCTATGCGGTGATTGTAGTCCTGCTGCTGGGCGATCTGTTCTGGACCAGCCGGGCATTGAACCCGACCTTCGAACGATCCAGGGTGTTCCCCCAAACCGAGATGACCGAATTGATCAAGTCGCTGCCGCCGGGACGAGTTCTGGTGACGCCGTCCGATCTCGACTTGAATCGGAGAGTTGCCGATGAAAGCAAACGGCGCAAGATAATAGCTCCACCAAACACTCTGCTGCCTTACAAGATTCACACGGTCGCCGGCAAGGATCAGTTGTTCCCGAAATGGTATCGCGAGTACTGTTCGCTGATAGAGCCTCAGTCCAATCTGAGTCACGTGGTTTTCGACAAGACCACGTCGCCCTATCTCGATTTGCTGTCCGTTCGTTATGTGCTGACTCACTCGGAGGCCGAGGCTCCCACTGGCTGCCGCCTGATCGCAAGCAGCGAAGGACTCTCGCTTTTTGAAAACAGTAAAGCTCTGCCAAGAGCCTTCATCGCGGGCGCGGCCATCGCGGTAAAAAGCGACGCCGACTCGCTCGCCGCCGTCGGCTCGAGCGGATTCGATCCGAAGAGCGAAGTCGTCTTGTTTTCCGAGTCCATACAAGAAAAAGCCGCGCCGGGAGTCAAAGGTTCGGCGGCGATTCGCGAAGAGAAGTTGAATAGTCTGGCGATTGAAGCGGAGAGTTCGGATGATAGCTGGCTGGTGTTGACCGACACGTATTATCCAGGCTGGCATGCCGCGGTCGATGGTCGTTCGGTGGAGGTGCTTCGCGCGAATCATACGATGCGCGCGGTGAAGCTTCCGGCCGGAAGGCATATGGTATCATTCGAGTTCGCGCCGAAGGCTTTGCGCATTGCGAACTGGATGAGTTTAACGGTATTCGGAGCGGCGGTGGTTGTGCTGCTTCTAGGATGGTTGGGAATTGGACGTCGTCTCGTGGCGGAACACTCATCTCCGGCGGTGCGGCGAAATGAAGATCGGTAAAACTCTTTTGGAGCAAGTAACAAGAGCCGGTGGTGCGGAAGGAAGGGCGGCCACGGTGGGCCGCCCGTACATTGATTCCTTGGCGCACCGTTTCACCCGAAAAGTAAGGAGGCGTAGAAAAATTAAGTTCCCTTTTTCGAGGGAGTTCACCGCAGAGTCGCAGAGACCGCAGAGAGGGACGCAGAGGGAGGCTTACTCTCTGCGGCTCTCTCAGCGATCTCTGCGCCTCCGCGGTGAAGTCCTCACTTCATCGGCGGTGCTCATCTCGTGCTGCCGCATAACTCAAAACGGGAACTTATTTTTTTACGGCTTCTTAAGCACCAATCCAAAAAACGGAGCTTGACTCACAATTTACGATAAGATCAAAAAGACCCTGAAACACGCTCTGACCTTTGGCATCGGCAGCGTAGCCAACAGCGCGTACGGCCTCTTGCTCTTGCCGATCTACTTGCGCAAGGTGAAGACGAGTGAAGTTGGATTGTTGGGGCTGGCCACGCCGGCGTTGACGATCTTGACGATCGTCCTTCAAATGGGCCTGAATCACGCGTTCTTTCGGCATTACTACGAAACGGAAGACGCCGAACATAGAAAACGAATAGTGGGCTCGACTCTGCTGTTCCTGCTGGTCACGACGTCGCTGGCGAGTCTGCTGCTGCTCGGAGCGGCCCCTGAGATTACGAAGTTTATACTGCTTGGAGAGGGCGGACGAGGAACCACTGACTTCGTTATAGACCTCGGTAGCAGCAGCCGGACCGATCTCGTAAGACTCATTTCCTTCATCTGCTTCTTCGAAGTCATCACCATCGTTCCGGCGTCGATACTGCGCGTGAATTTTCGATCGGCCCATTTCTCGGCGCTCAGCATAATCGCATTGATCGTCCAGTTCGGAGCGATCAGCTACATGGTGTTCTTCGTCGAGCCGACCGCCAAGAGCGTGCTGACCGGCAGGCTGATCGGAACCGCGTTCGAAGCGCTCATATTCTTCTGGGCCGTCAGGCGCGAACTCAGTCTCAAATTCTCGGCCAAGGAGCTGCGAGGCATGCTCGCCTTCGGGACGCCGCTGATCTTCGGACAGCTCTCGTTCATTCTCTTCATGACCGTCGACCGCTACTTCATCGAGCGATACGGCGGCTACAAGGAAGTAGGAGCTTACACAATAGCCAACAGCATCGTTTCCGTCATCTCCATACTGATCACCGTTCCTTTCAGCCAGGTATGGACCGTCATGCGCTTCTCGGTCATGAACGAGGAAGGCGCCGACGAGTATTACGCTCGGGTTCTCACGTATATGGTTTTCGCCGGAATGTTTCTTGCGCTGTGCGTATCGGCGATCGCCGGTGACGGCATCGTAAGATTCGGCCTCCAAAAGTACGGGCCCGCGGCGGCGGTCATCCCTCTTCTCGCGCTCTCGTCGGTGCTCGACGGCGCATCGAGGGTGTTGAATGTCGGGATCACCCTGCGGAAACGGACCATGCTCTCGCCGCTTGTGATCGGCGCGGCTCTCGCGGTCAACATAGGACTCAACTTCCTGCTGATCCCAACCTACGGAATGATGGGGGCTACGGTAGCGACGCTTCTGTCTTACATAGTCTTTTGTGCGTTCAGGTACTGGGCTTCGTCACTATTTTATAAGGTCAAGTATGAGTGGAGCCGCGTGTTTTCCGCGGTCATTGTGGGCGGGGCGCTGATTGCGGGCTTCTATTTAATAGACCACCTTCGGACAATCGGCGTATTGCGTTCGGGATTTTACGTCACCGTGGCCATTAAGGGCGCGCTTGCTCTTTCGTTTCCGGCGGTGCTCTATCTTCTCAAGTTTTACGATGAGAAGGAGCGGCGCAGGCTGCGAGAGTTATTGCGGAAAGTCTGGACTCGGATAAACCGGCTCAAAACAATGGAGCCCGTGGACGACGGCGCCGGGCTGCCGCCTGAGCCAGAGCCGGCCTTCGATGCGAAAGCTGAATCACCTTCGCTACGGCAGGTCAGAGCCGCAACCCAGCAAGCCGAACTTGGGAATGACTGATCCCGAAGACAACCGTGCTTCTCAACAACGTCGGGAGTCGCCGAGGCTCCCTCGATGGTTCGGCGTCACCGCCTGCGCGGCCGTTTCAATGGCTGTGTTCGGGGTCTTCCTGTGGCACGGCGTGGCTCCGGCGGTAATTGGCTACAACCTTGTTCCATCTGAAAGGGTTCTTAACGGCGAGGCGCCTTACCGCGACTTCTTATACAACTACACGCCGGGCGTGTTGTGGCTGAACGCCGCCCTCTTCAAACTTTTCGGGGCTAATCTGTTGACCAGCCGAACTGGCGTGCTGATCGCGAAAGCCGCGGCGGCCGTTGTGCTGTTTCTGATCTCGCGGAGATTTCTCGGCGGATGGCGTCTGGCGCTGCCCATAGCCATGACCCTGGCGTGGGTCGGTTACGGCGACGTGCTCAAGGTATTTCCGGCCCAGTATGGAATGGCGTTTTTGCTTGCGTCGTGTCTCTCGATGTTGAAGTGGCGTGAGAACCAAAGCCGTTCAATATTGCTGTCTCTCGCGGGCGCGTCGGCGGGGATGGTTTTTATCTTCAAGCATAACGTCGGCGTATACACGATTGCCGCGGCGGCTTTGAGCGCAATCGATCCGTTCGATGTGTTCTTCGGAACCAGGCGAGCGGTTTCGACCATAAGGACGGAACTGAAGAAGGCGTTGTTAGTGTTCGTTGGATTTGCGATCGTGACCGGCGTAATGGTTGCAATCTTAGCTTTTCAGTCCGCCCTTCTTCCGATGCTGAAGCATTTTCTACATCACGCAACGGCCTATGGCGAAGCGAAGGGGATAGCGCTGCCTCACCCACGGGCTCTCGTCTACTCGACCATCGCGATCCTCGGGGCCGCGGGTGTTGGCGCGGCGGTGAAGCGTAATGCCTCGGCCCGTGTTTTCGAGGCGTACGTTATGCTGACCGCAAGCGCTTTTGTATCAATCGTCGTTTTCAGCCACGCAGGCGTGTTGAACTTGCTAAGCCAATCGTTTGCGGCGCAGGCGTACTATCTTCCCATTTGGTCAACGGCCGCGGCGCTGGTCATCTCGATCGTTACGGTGAAGCGGCGCGGCGGAGGGACTGACCATGCAGGACGGCTAATCACGATGGCATGGTTCAGCCTGGCGGCCTTTCTCGAGATTCTTCCACGCTCGGACGCCGATCACCTCGTCCGCGTTTTGCCTCCGTCGCTTCTTTTATTGTTGGCGGTGATGGCCTATCCCCGAGTCACGGAAGCGCAGGCCACTTCTCCAACGCTAAGGACTCGCTCGCTGCTCTTGCTAGCCGCGTCCTCGTTGATCATAGCCGTAGGAATTCGCTCAACGTGGTCAACGCAGTTGGACTCGATCTCGCGGTGGAAAGAAAACACTCCCCTAGCATTCGAGCGTGGTTCGGGAGTGGCCGGCCAGCCTGGCGAGGCTGCGAGGCTGAACGCGGTTGTCGACTACGTTGTGAGCAACACCGCGCCGGGCGATCCCATTTTCGCGTTGTCGCGCAAGATGAGCGGCGTCTACTTTCTGGCGGGAAGAGAAAACACGACGCGTTTGTTGTGGTTCGACTCAGCCGGAGTAACCAAAGAAGAGCGGGAACATATTTATCAACGAGTTCAAAACCGCGAATTCAAATTGATTCTAATCGGAGGCGATCTGACCGAGGAGCTATCGGTCATGGAATCGCATGATGAACAGCGGGATACGGATCGCGCGCGCAATCAGGCGGCCGATGTAATCTCACGCGGCTACAGGGTCGTGTTTTCAATTGAAGGCGTGTCGATCCTGGCCCCAAGAATCTGAATGATCGCTCAGTCATTCACCATATCAGAAGCTTGAAGTTTGAAGGGTCCGCCAGTAGACTAGGAAAACAATATGAGCGGAATGAAGTTTCGTAGAACGTGTTCATCCTGCAACGCGACTTTCTTCTCCCCGGACAGGAAAGCTTCGCAATGTTTAAAGTGTTCAAAGAAGCGCGTAGTCAAACACGTGCCGGCAGCGGTGCAGGCCGAGTTCAAGCAGCCTGCTCATGGAGTGCGCGTGGCTCCTCGCGGAACGTACCCGCGAGGCGCGCCGGCGCCGCCGGTGCGCAGGGAAAAGACGGCCCGGTCGCCAAAGACAACGGTGCTCACTCCCGAGTTGCGCGCCAGGATAATCGAGGTCTTTGAAACCGACTACTCGGACAAATCCGTTAAGATCAAAGACGTTCATGGCGAGATCGCCGAGAAGCTCTGGGTGAAACGGAAGCTCGTCGCCGACGTGGTGCGCGAACTCAATCAGTCCAAAGTTGAATTCACCGACGCGCTCAAGAGCAAA
Organism: Blastocatellia bacterium; assembly: GCA_023265195.1. Taxonomy (GTDB): domain Bacteria; phylum Acidobacteriota; class Blastocatellia; order UBA7656; family UBA7656; genus QHVH01. Next base: position 8,381 of record JAHFUG010000224.1, read on the forward strand.
GCAATCGAGATGTACAAACGCTTCGTCGAGAACGGCCACCGGCCCGACGGCGGGCGCCGCAAAGCCATCAGCGCCGCTTTCGGCGTTCCCTACAAGCAAGTGATGAACGCGATACGGGAATGGTCGCTGGCCCAGTACGAGCAGTCGCCCACTCCGACTCCGTCCAGGCAGCAACTCTTCGAGATAGAGAAGACCTACTGGCGGGAACTCGATCAGGAACGTTACCGGCTCACCGAAATGCCGGACAGAATCGCCGAACATCTCGGTTATGTGACTCGTTGGCAGGTGCTTCGCTGGCTGGACGTGCTTCATGACGACGAACGGGCGTTCCTCAGCGTCTCCGATCCTTCACCGGAACTTCAGGAACGCATAATCGAGGAGTATCGGAATTACCTCGATTTGCCGGCGCCGCCGGAACATGGGCTGCACATAACAATCGCCGATACGATAGGGAAAGTAAGTCCTCGACAAGTTCATAAGGTGCTTCAGATTCATAGACACAAGCGGCGGGCCGATTATCCTCTAGTCTGATGGCTGATGAAGCGGTAGTGTCCTAATCTGTGTTGCTTGTGTCCAAATGGAACGGCGATCGGCTTAGGTTTCGCTTGTAGCCGTATCTCCGTAGGAGAGACCTGTCTGTAGATGCGAGCGATGACCACCACTGCCGCTTCCGTTAGGGGTCGTAGCTCCGTAGGAGCGACCCATCCTCTGCAACAAGGGTTGTTTCTAACGTCGCTAAGAGAGATTCACCGCCTCGGACTACAGGTAGGTCGTCTCTACGAGACTAACTATTCTCACTCAGGAGCTTTCATTGAATCATAGCCAAATCGCACCGACGGTGTTGGCCAGCTTCGATAGCAACACACTTTAGGACACTACTGATGAAGCAGGTCGTTCAGAATTTCCGAACGGGTCAACTCATGGTAGACGATTTGCCGCCTCCCGCCCTTCGGCCGGGCGGCGTGCTCGTCAAGACTTCGTACTCGCTCATAAGCGCCGGCACTGAACGAACAACCGTCGAAACCGCTCAAAGCTCGCTGCTCGGCAAGATCAGAGAGCGCCCGGATAAAGTCAAGCAAGTCATCGACACTTTCAAGCGTGAAGGGCTTCGCGCGACCTACGAAAAAGTAAAAGCCCGGCTCAATCAGGTTACTCCGATGGGATACAGCTCGTCGGGAGTCGTCCTTGAAGCAGGAGAAGGCGTGGCCGAGTTTCGGCCCGGCGACCGCGTCGCCTGCGCCGGAGCCGGCTATGCTTCGCATTCCGAGATCAACTTCGTGCCAAAGAATCTTTGCGCCCTGGTTCCAGCCGGAGTTTCGATGGACGCCGCATGTTACACGACTGTGGGAGCCATCGCGCTTCAAGGCGTGCGGCAAGCCGAGCCTCGACTGGGCGAAGTGGTCGCCGTTATTGGTCTTGGGCTCGTTGGACAGCTCACGGTTCAGATTCTGAAAGCCGCCGGATGCCGCGTACTCGGAGTGGATATCGATCAACGTGCGTGCGCGTTGGCGGCGATTTCAGGAGCCGACGCCGTGGCTTTAGGCGCCGATGAAGCGAAATCCGCCTGCGAATCGCTTAGCGAGGGACGAGGGGCCGATTCCGTATTGATAACCGCCGGCGCGAAATCCGACGAGCCGATCGAGCTCGCCGCCGATCTGGCGCGGGATCGCGGCAGAGTCGTAGTGGTCGGACTAGTCGGAATGAAGGCCCCGCGGCAAGACTTCTACATGAAAGAACTCGAGTTGAGGCTCTCGAGGTCCTATGGACCGGGAAGGTACGATCCTCAATACGAAGAGAAAGGCGTTGATTATCCGATTGGCTACGTCCGTTGGACCGAGAAACGGAACATGGAGGAGTTCCTGCGGCTCGTCAACGAAGGCAAGGTCAACACTCAGGCGCTCACCACTCACAGATTCAACATAGATCAGGCGGAAGAAGCCTACGATGCGGTTCTCGGCAAGGACAAAGCCGCTGGCGGGCTCCGGTGCGGCGTTGTGCTTGAATATGCCGGGCTGGCCGAGCAAAAACAGTCATCGATCGTGATAAAGAAGATCAGAACCATCTCAGCGGGCGAGATTGGGATCGGGTTCATCGGCGCTGGAAACTTCGCGAGAGGCGTGCTGCTGCCAATCGTGAAAAGCCTCCCGAGAATTCGCCTGACCGGGGTCGCCACGGCCACGGGGGTCAGCGGTAAGAACACCGCCGAGATGTTCGGATTCTCGTACGCGACGACGGACTACGAGAAGATTCTCGAGGATGAACACACGAGCGTCGTCTTCATAGCAACGAGGCACGCTACTCACGCCCTCCTGGCCGCGGAGTGTCTGAAGCGCGGCAAGGCTGTCTTCGTCGAGAAGCCGCTGGCGGTCAACGAAGATGACTTGCGGACCGTCGCCGCCGCTATTCGCGAGACAGGTGGACTGCTGACCGTGGGATACAATCGCAGATTCGCACCGATCGCCGCCGAAGTGAAACAACGGCTGGCGGCGCGGAAAGGGCCGATGACCGTTGTCTATCGCGTGAACGCGGGCAAGCTCCCGGCGAATCACTGGACTCATGATGAGGTCGAAGGGGGCGGTAGAGTAATCGGCGAGGTCTGTCACTTCATCGACTTCATTCAGTACCTGACGGACTCGCTTCCGTCTAACGTTTTCGCCGAAGCCGCGGGCTGGGAACCTGTCTCCGGCTCGCCCGATGACAGCATCATTGTCTCCTTGGGAATGGCGGACGGCTCGATCGCGTCGATCGTCTACTCGGCAAGCGGAGATTCATCGGTAGAGAAAGAGCGGATCGAGATATTTCGCGGCGGCAGCATAGCCAGGATCGACGATTTCAAATCCGGGGCGCACTTCTGGAACGGACGCGAGTCAAAGCTCGGCGCCAGAACCCAGGACAAGGGCCACAAGAATGAGATCGAAGCGCTCTTGAGTTCAATAAGGGGTCAGTCTGATGCGGCGATAAGCGCCGATTCGCTTTTGGCTACGAGTTTGGCGACGTTCGCGGCGGTCGCGAGCGTCCGCTCCGGGCGCCGTTTGGCTATTGATCTCTCAACATTGAATGATGCGAAGACTGATGAGTAAGGAATTGATGATCGAAGACTGATGAGTAAGGAATTGATGATTGATGAATGATGAGTAAGGAATTGATGATTGATGAATGATGAGTAAGGAATTGATGATTGATGAGTAAGGAATTGATGATTGATGAATGATGATTGATGATTAGAGCCGCAGCCTCTTCCCCGAATCCCACCAACCCAGTTGGTGGATCGTTCATACCCAACCTACACGACGAGGCGCGCCAGATCCCTTCCCCGAATCCCACCAACCCAGTTGGTGGTTCGTTCATACCCAACCTACACGACAAGGCGCGCCAGATCCCTTCCCCGAATCCCACCAACCCAGTTGGTGGATCGTTCATATACAGCCTACACAACGAGGCGCGCCAGATCCTTTCCCCGAATCCCACTAACGCAGTTGGTGGTTCGTTCATACCCAACCTACACGACCAGGCGCGCTAGACCTTCCCC
>JAHFUG010000597.1 GCA_023265195.1 Blastocatellia bacterium
GGATCATCCGGATAATTTTCGCGCGCCTCAACCAATGCGGCTCAATCCGGATCAGCCCTTCTTTTGTTACGCGCCGTCGCAGATGGGGCAGTGGGAGATCAGTCCGGGGAAACCACTCGTCTCGCGTTATCGGTTCATCGTGTACGACGGCGCGCCGGACAAGGCCGAGCTCGATCGGCTTTGGAACGATTACGCAAATCCACCCAACGTAACGCTCACGGTTGACTGAATATGTTTGAACGTCAACGCGCGGCCCAGGTTCATGTAGCCGCCACTTCCTTTCTTGCGCTCTTTTCGATAGTCGGGCTTGCCTTGTATGGCCTGCCGCTCTATTACGACTTCATGGTTCGAGATTTCGGGTGGTCGCGAACCCAGGTGACTTCCGGGAACGCGTTGAGCAAGCTGGTGGTCGGTCCGTTGTTCGGGTTCATCGCCGGCTGGGTCGTAGACAAGTTTGGGCCACGCCGTTTGATGCTGGCCGGAATTTTGATGGCCGGCGGGGCGCTCATCGGATTGAGTTCGATGTCCGCGCTTTGGATGTTCTATCTGTTTTATTTATTCAACGCTCTCGGCTATGTTTGCGGCGGCCCCTTGCCGAATCAAGTGCTGCTCTCGAGGTGGTTCGATAAGGGGAGAGGCAAGGCTATGGGGTTTGCCTATCTGGGAATCGGCGTAGGCGGAGCGGCCGTCCCGCTGTTGTCGAACTTTCTGACCGGAGAATTCGGATGGCGCGGTTCGTTGAGAGGGCTTGGCGTTCTGATAATCGCGCTCGGATTTCCAATGGCTTACTTCGTCAAGGAATCGCCCGAGCCCTCCAGCGAGAAGCGCGAAGGGCCGGCTCTGATCCCGGTTCGAGAGATCTTCAACCGGAGAGAGTTTTACTTGCTCGCGTTCGGCAGCATGTGCTCGATAGGGGCGGTGGGCGGCGCGAATCAGCATCTGAAGCTGTTTCTGAGCCTGGATCAACACTACGAGCAAGGCGACGCGGCGAGGATCATTTCGTTGGTGCTGGCGGTGAGTATTGCGGGAAGACTGTTGATGGGTTGGCTGGCCGATCTTATACCGAAGAAGTTCGTGATGTTGTTGATCTATCTTCTGGTGGCCGGCGCCATCCCGTTGTTGTTCTTTGCGGCTACGCCGGGCGCGATGTATGTGTTCGCGGCGGTTTTTGGACTTGGCCTTGGCGGTGAGTACTTGATAATCCCCTTGATGGCCGCGGAGTTGTTTGGCGTCAAAGCAATGGGCAGAATCATGGGCGTCATCTTGACCGCGGACGGAGTCGCCGAAGCTACGTGTCCAATGTTCATTGGGTATCTTCGAGACCGGACCGGCAGTTATAACATCGGGTTCTTCACGTTGATTGGAATTGCGGTGTTGGGCGCGCTAGCCGTCGCCGCGTTGTCTCGAGAAAGAGGAGCCGACTCCCCCATGGAACAGCTCTCCGATTTGCACTGAAGCGGTACGGGCTGTGTGTTTGGGTTATGAGCAAGGCGACGGCTCAACTTCTGGAAGCATTTCGCGCGCTGTCGGACACCGAAAAGCGGGAGTTCATGGTGGAATTTCTTTCGATTGGCGACACCCTACGACTCGGGAGCGATCGAAGATGAAGAGATCGGGCAGGCAGGGCGGGCTTTGTTCGTTGCGCTAGATGAAGAGGACAATGGTTCCCGCGCGCGGTGAGGTCTGGCTCTTCGACCTGGGCCATTGTCCGGATGGGAGATGTTCAGAGTTCAGCCTTTAGGCTGCGGCACGCTGAAGCGTGAACTCTAAACAACATGGCTGCGGCGCAATTTCCGCCTAAACGAAAGGTCAAGCCAGGAATGAACGATCATCCCTACCTGCATGTCGGCGGAGTTAGAGACGCTGGCGCTTTCAAACAGCATCTTCGCGAACACGGCGTCGCGATTCCCTGTGATGACGAAGTCGCTAGCGGCGGCGACTCACCGCTGGCCCGGCCCTTTCATTTGAATGGCGTGACCATCGGAAATCGGTTTGCAATCCATCCGATGGAAGGATGGGACGGCTCCCTCGATGGAAGACCGAGCGACCTTACAGTCCGCCGCTGGCGCAACTTTGGACGAAGCGGAGCCAAGCTCATCTGGGGCGGAGAGGCCGTAGCCGTCCGCCAGGACGGCCGCGCCAATCCCAATCAATTGCTCATCGGCGAGCACACGCGCGACGATCTCGCCCGTCTGCGCGACGCTTTAGTCTCCGAGCACCGAAGAGTAACGGGCTCGATCGATGGGCTGATCATTGGGTTGCAATTGACGCATTCGGGTAGGTACAGCCGGCCCAATCCTGGCGGCCTTGCCGAACCACGTATCCTTTATCATCATCCGTTTCTCGACAAGCGGCTTGGTTTGCCTGACGACTATCCGCTTCTGAGCGATGGCGATATTCGCGAGATCATTGACGCCTTTCATCAGGCGGCGCGGCTTGCGCGCGCGATCGGCTTCGATTTCATAGACGTCAAGCACTGTCACGGGTATCTCGGGCATGAGTTCTTGAGCGCGCATACGAGAGAAGGCGGCTACGGCGGGAGCTTCGAGAATCGCACCCGCTTCTTGAGGGAGATCGTCGAAGGAGTACGAGCCGAAGCCCCCGGATTGGAAATTGGAGTGCGCCTGTCCGCGTTTGACACGATTCCTTATCAGATGCGGCAGACCGGCTCGCGCGAACAGCCATCCGGCAAACAGCGCATAGGCGCGCCAGAACCGTTTGAAGATCGATTGCCTTATCGCTGGGGCTTTGGCGTGAACAGTGAGAACCCGGTCGAAGGCGATCTTGCCGAGCCCGCGCGCTTTCTATCGCTGCTGCGTGAACTGGGAATCCATCTTGTGAATCTGTCCGCGGGCTCGCCTTACTACAATCCGCACGTACAACGGCCCGCGCTCTTTCCGCCGTCCGATGGATACTTGCCACCGGAAGATCCACTGCTGAGCGTAGCGCGGCAAATGGCGGCGACTCGCGAGCTGAAGCGCCTGTTTCCCGATTTGTTTTTCGTTGGGACGGGCTACACCTATCTCCAGGACTTTTTGCCTAACGTCGCGCAGGCGGCCGTTCGTGAAGGCTGGACTGACTGCGTCGGGCTTGGCCGAATGGCGCTTTCGTATCCCGAGCTTCCGTTTCATATACTGCAAGGCCGCGTGCTGGACCGGAAACGAATATGCCGCACTTTTAGCGACTGCACCACGGCGCCTCGGAATGGATTGCCATCGGGATGTTATCCTCTAGATGGTCACTACAGGGCCTCCGAGTCCGGCGAAGAACTCAAGCGAATCAAGACTCGCTATCGAGAGCGAGCGCGGGAGGCGTTGCGATGAAAGAAAGACCCGTCGCCTTTGTTACCGGAATCAGCCGTGGAATCGGCCGCGGCGTCGCCATCGAATTGGCCAAACAAGGGTATGACGTCGCAGGCGTCTCGAGGGCCCCGCAGAGCGACGAAGCGGCTAGCGGAATATCGGAACTCAAACGGCGAATTGAAGAGATGGGATCGGCGTTCCTTCCTCTCCAGGGAGATGTTTCGGTTCTCGAAGATCACGCGAAAATGCTCGATCCGATCTTCGAACGGTTTGGAAGAATCGATCTTCTGGTGAACAACGCGGGAGTCGCGCCTGAAACACGATTGGACATCCTCGAAACAACGCCCGAGAGCTTTGACCGAGTCATGTCCATCAATTTGCGAGGGGCTTTCTTCCTGACTCAAAGAGTCGCT
>JAHFUG010000598.1 GCA_023265195.1 Blastocatellia bacterium
TGAGCCCGAGTCCTGCGAGCGGTCCCGTTCAACATCGACCGCAGCATTACCTCGGTGGAGCCGCTCGTCCCGGCGTCCTCAATGACCCGCCCTCCTTGAAAGAGAATCGAGAGTGTGATCAAAGGCCGTGAGTGATCTTCGCGAACGACTGCCCGTGGCCCGTTGTAGATTGAGAAATCTTTTGCGGAAAGCGGGCTTATCGATTCCAGCCCCTCGAACCCAGCCGCGGCGGGTTGAGCCCCCGGTTGGCGCTTCGCCGGTTGGGGTTGTTCTCTTTTGACATTTAGGTTTTCAGCGAGCCCCGGCGCCCAGGCTGCCACGGTGCGAGCATACCCTTCCGCATCGAATGTGCGCGCGGGAGCCGTTAGCGGCTCGATCTCACAGACCGAGAGTCCCGCGGTGATGAGATACCGGGCCGCGGCCGCTTGCACGTCCTGTTCTCTTACGTCTTCAATGCTCTTTAGAAATCCCGCCGTCTCGCGGAAGCCATAGAGCGCCAACGCTCGCGCTTTGCCGCTGAACGTACTGGTAGCCTCGATGAATCTCCGTTCCAGCACCGCCTTTGCGCGGGTGAGTTCGGCCGGCTGAAGCAGCACACGCCGAATGGAGTCAAGCTCCTTGAGCATGGCCGACTCTGCTTTATCGATTCCGGATGGATCGGCCACCGCCTGAAAGACTATCAATCCATTGTTACCCGCCTTGTAGAAATTGGATTGAACCCGCTGAACGGCTCGTTGATTGAACAGGAGTGATTGATTGAGCCGTGACCATCGTCCTATTCCTGCGAGCGCCGACAAGACATGAATTGCGGCAACATCTCGTTCATCGGCGTCGCGCACCGCGAAGCCGATCGATATTATCGACTGCCCGACGTCGGCCCGCCGATTGAGGTACTTCGGACCCGCGCTGGGAGAAGGCTTGATCTCGGCCGCGAGTTTCTCAGGTTCTTGATTGTTCGAGCCAGCCTGGTTCTCTTTGCCCGAGACCGGCTGTTTAGGCCCGACTACGGAGGGCCGCCCGGGAGCGCCGGGTTGAAGAGAATCTGGTTTGACCTCCTGCCCCACGGTTGCGCCGCCGCCGGTGAGGCCTCCGTATAGTCGTTCAATACCCACCAGCGTTTTGAAGAGAGGCGCATCGCCGACTACGCTAATGCAAAGGTTCTCGGGTTTGTAATACTCTTTGTAGAATCGCTCTACCCTCTCGCGAAGTATGGCTGCAGGCGTCTCGAGGAATCGCACGCCCAGCGTCATGCGCTCCTTCTGCCAGTTTGGAGAAAGGCACATAGTGGCCAACTCTTTTACGCCTGCTTCTTCAAGCGAAACCAGCTTACCTGAGGACTCACCGTGAGCAGCAGTCAGACTCTCCGCGCCCACCATCTCGAAGCCCCATTTTGTTTCGTCGAGCAAAGCCGCCGCTTCGCGCTGAAGGAGTTGATCCGAGAAGTCCGCGCGCGTCAGCATCCCTATTAGAAACGCCAGCGCATCCTCGCTTTTCTCGGGCAACGCTATAGTCGTAAACGCCGTTCCGCCGGCGAAAGTCGAGCTTGTAGTTGACCACGCGGCGGCGAGCGCGTCCTTGCTCGCCTGATCAAGGGCTCTGTCCGCGATCAGGCGCTCGACCAGCAGTGCTGTTCCAGTAGTTTCCGGATCTCGTAAAACGTCAAATTTGAGGCAGGCTGTTATGGCTACGCTAGCAGAGCGATGCTCTTCGCTAATTATGACGGATATGCCATTCTTCAGAAGAAAATTGCAGGAGTCTCCAATTTTCGAAGTTGAAATCACCTCCGTCCCGGCTGGCACGGTTGCGGGTGGAGGTGGGGTGGCCGGTTGTTCGGTTGTTGGCGATTTTGGCCGGCCCCTTCCGCTTTGAGCCGGTCCCGTCACCGGCGCGACGGCGGCCGTTACGACAGCCGCCAAGCTTGCGGCTAAGACTCTCATGAGCGTGGTGCTGAATTTCAACGCGCGCGACTCCTCTCCACCGTTCCGTTACGATGATAGAGTTCATCTCATCGGCGAGTCAACGCGGGTTGTTCCCGGCGCACCGGCGTCAATCGCGGCTAGAGTCCTTTTCCAACCGCCAAATAATCGACCTTCCACTCGTATGTGCTAACAATGAAGTCAATCGTCTTGGTGTACTTCAGAGCAAACTGAGCGGTCTGGTTGCCGCTGGTCGTCAGCGTAATACTATTCTCGGGAAGATTGAACTCGCCCCTGATTTCCTCGATCCTTTTGGTGATCCGTTCGGGTTTCAGGGATTGATTAGCGGTGATGCGAGCAAGCTCGTCAACTTGGTGCTTGACTTGCGTTTCGTCCCAATAAACGGGCGCGATCTTTATGACCACGAATAACGCCGCCACCGCCAGCGAGAGCGATATGACGGCTTTGATGCTGACGGCGCCCTGCTCGCCTGCGCGCGGGGCGTTTGATTTTGGGTCCCGCATGGTTGTTCTCCTAAACGGCGAATCCCTGTTCGAATTAACTGACGGAGTCCGCCTGCTGACTTAGAGTAATACCTTTGGGGGCATGCGCGTTGGACTACGAGGCCGAACCGTTCGCTCAGAGCAACGCCTCTCTGATCGCTGAACGAACAACCCCGTCCTGCACGTCCGGCCTGAGCACGACGGAACCGATGTCCTTGGGGAGCACGAAGGTGAGGTTGCCTCGCACCGACTTCTTGTCGTGCTGCATAGCCGTCATTATAGCATCGAGCGCAAGACTATTCGTGTCCGGCAGCTTGCCAATACGTCTAATCAAATCCTCGATCGCCGCGCGGTCGAGTCTCGACAATAGCTCGATCCTTTCTGAGATTGCCGCCGCTGCTCGCATTCCATGGGCAACGGCTTCGCCGTGAAGAAAACGGCGATAGCCTGTCACCGCCTCGAGCGCATGCCCGACGGTATGACCGAAGTTCAGGATTCGGCGCAGTCCGGTCTCCCGCTCGTCGGCCGCGACTATCTCTGCTTTGATTGCGCAAGATCTCGTTATCAGGTGCGACAGTTCAGCCAGGTCGTTGCCGAGCACGTCGTTGATTCGTCTACTAATACGGTTGAACAAACGGCGATCTCGGATTACTCCGTATTTCATAGCTTCAAAGAGTCCGGCCCTGAGTTGTCGCGGCGGTAGAGTTCCCAGGCTCTCGGGGTCTATGACCACAAGAGAGGGTTGATGAAAGGCGCCGATCAAGTTCTTGCCAAGCGAGTGATTCACCGCCGTTTTTCCGCCAACCGAACTGTCAATCTGGGCCAGAAGCGTCGTCGGCAAATGAACGATCCTGACTCCGCGCAGATAGGTCGCCGCAACGAAGCCGGCTACGTCACCGACCACTCCGCCTCCAAGAGCGATTATCGCATCCGCTCGTTCTATGCGGTTCGTTATGAGAAAGGTGTAAATCTCATTGGCGGTCTTTAACGTTTTGAATCGCTCTCCATCGCCGATCGTTATGCGGTCAACGGAAAACCCGTCCCTCTTGAGAGAGCGCGATACTCTCGCGCCGAAGATCGCGTCGACCGTCTTATTGGTCACCACAACCGCTCGGCGGGCGGATTCTCCCAAGGCTTCACGGGCTCTCTCTCCTACCGAATCTAGAGAGCCGGTCTCAATCTCTATTCGGTAGGCGAGCGACGGCAGCTTTACTCTTATCACGGGCATGATCGATTTGATTTGCGTTCGTGAGACTATGCGAAGGTATAGGGGTCTTGTCCGAGTGTCAAGTTGG
>JAHFUG010000599.1 GCA_023265195.1 Blastocatellia bacterium
GTCACGATCCGAGAAGCCACCACCGACGACGCCGACCACCTTGTTGCTTACATGCAGAAACTGCTGAGCGAGCCCGGCTCTAACAGCCCGATCGAGCCTGACGAATTCCGGCGAACGCCCGCGGATCAACAACGCCTGCTCACGGAGTACTCATCGGAGCCGAACTCGACGTACCTGCTCGCGGTCAGCGGCGGCGCAATCATCGGTGAGATCAGTTGCAGCGGCTATCAGATGCGGGCGATTCGCCACGTGACGATGCTCGCGATGTCCGTCGCGAGTGATTGGCGCGGCAAGGGCGTCGGAAGTCTGTTGATGAAGCCGGCGATAGAGTGGGCCGCGCGAAGCGATGTCGTCAAGCGCATCGAACTCTTCGTGTACGCGAGCAATGAGCCGGCGATCCGGCTTTACAAGCGGCATGGCTTCGAGGTCGAAGGCCGCCGGCGCCGGATGATTCACCTGGCGGGCGAGTTTGTAGACGACCTTGTCATGGCTCGGTTGTTTTAGCCGGTTTGCCCGGGCCGTCCAATGCGTAGTAAAAACGTGATGAATCGCGGAATGAGAAATCCAAGTGGACACATGAATGGCAAAACGTAAACGTTCCGCACGAACGGCAAAATCCAGGGCTTCACATAGCTAAGAGGCGCCCGGCGGAAGTTTCATGGCCACAAAAGGGGCAGAAGTCACATAGATGAAAAACAGACAGAACATCCCGGTTGGCTTTTTCTTTTGATGCTCGCACCTCTGCAGTTCCCGTCCGTCTTGTGAGTTTTGTGCATCTTTGTGGCTGGTGGTTTATTTCCGTCGAGCACAACTACACCTAACTCAGATTCAACTCTTTCAGAATCGCTCTTCCCTGGGTTTCCTGCTCCGCCAGCACCATTAATCTCATCGAGAACGGGAGTGGAACCAAATGATGAGCGAACTCTCCGTGAAAATAGTACTCAACTCCGGCTTCATCGAAGGCCGCCTGAATCAGCACCTTATGCACTTCGCTGAAGACGGTCATTATCTCCACAAACTCCTCGTACTCGGGTTCCTCCTCCTGAGGCAGACTATCGACCAACGCGACCTGGCAATCATTGCATTCCGTAAAACCCGGTCTGTACTCCGATCCACACTGTGGGCAAAACATCGTCTTGTTCTCCTGGTCAACGGTCTCAAAAATTGAGCGCTGGCGCGGGTGTCCGGTCTCTTTGATCACTCTCCGATATGCGTTGATCCAAACCTGGGGACCGCATTCACCCCGAAAAGATTGAATCGCTCGGCCCAGGGTGGCTGTACTCGGCTACCCTGGGAAAACGGACGATCTGTGCCGCATCCCCATCGGGGTTGTCTCGAGTTTGGACGTTTCATCGTCATATCGGCGCCTCGCCAACTCCGTTAGGAGTTGCATGTTTATAGAAGCGGATCGCACCCTCGTGCGCGCCCCCAACGGGGCGCCATGTCCGTCACTTGCCCGCATCATACTAAAGGCTACGGCGGCACATAGCACCCCGCTGGGGTGCGGCTCTGGCAGCGGCCGCGTATCTATAAACATTGCACTCCTACGGAGTGCGAAACTGCAGTCGGCGGAGAACAATGAGGGGTCCGCTCCAAACCTGTTGCGTCCGCGGCTCAGCCGTTCATATTCGCGACTTGCCAAAGGGATTCAAAAAACGAAATGCTCTCCAGCGAATCAGTTGAAAAACGCCAGGCGCAGCGCCTCGCGTTCACCGCCGTCGAAGAATCGGTCAGCCCACGCGTCGGTCTCATCGAGAAAACCGGCCTTCGGGTTTTCCTTTTTCTGCTTCGATATCATCTTCATATGATCCCGGAAGTAGTAGTGGTCGAACATCCGCATGAACTCGCCGAGGTACACGTCCGCTACCTCCTTTTCGCCCGCGATGAAGAGTTGGTTTTCATCATTGCCCTTGGACGAATTGTTGCTGAAGTTCGCCGAACCTGTGATTACGACCGGATTATCCGACAGCGGATCGACGATGATTATCTTCGTGTGAATGAACACGCCGCTATGATGCATTGATTCTCCCTGGAGCTTTCCCTGCCAGGCTTCCAGGATGGACTTGTCGTTGACGGCGCCCGCCGCCGCAAGCTGGGTGTTGGCCGCTTTATGAAGCTCCGGCCCAACGACCCCGTCCCTGTTCAGCAGTCCGTACACCTGCGCGGGCGACTGGGCAAGCGCACTCTCGAGGTCCTTGTGCAAGGCGAACGGCGCTGTGAAACATACGAACCGCTTCGCCGCCGACACAAGGCTCGCGCATTCCGTGACGGCTTCGGTGCTCTTGCGCGGGCTGAGAACTAGCGTCGTACCCTTCGGCTTCGACCCTGGCACGGACGTCAACTCCATCGCGGCGGTTCGCGAATCGGCCACTGACTTCTCGGGGTCGCTCCAAATCTCCTGATGCCAATCAAAGTAGGTCTTCGCAAGGCCGGGGTCCGCGATCGCGTGGCCGACATTCGACTGTGCATAGACGCCGGCGTCCGTGAAGTTGGTCGAACCGGTCCAAACCGATTTAGGCTCTCCCTTCGTATCGGTCAGCACCATGAACTTGTTATGCGAGATGTTCAGACCCTTGGCCTTTCGACCCTTGGTGACTGTCTTCAAGCCGAATAGCTTGATTTCTTTATTGGCCTTGACGCTCGGCCCCTTGCCGTTCTTTATGATTTCATCGTGCAGAATCTCCAGGTTCACGCCACGTTTCCTGGCTCGCTTGAGCGCATCCAGAAACTCTTTCTTCTCGAACTCGTAGACAAAGAGGTGCAGTCCTTCTCCTTCTTTCGCCGCGTCGATGAACGCGATAAGGGATTCCGCCAATCCCCGCGACAACCAGGTCCGCGCATTTGGATCCTCGACTTCGCCCCGAGGCAGGTTGGGGAACCTGTTTGAGAACGCCTGACTCGCCGCGGCGCTGCGGTTGAAGTGGACCGCGTGTCCGTTCTGGCCAACGCTCTCCGGCTGCTCGCACGTCACCACTACGTCGACGGACTCGAAATCAACGAGGGCGCCCGGTTCGCCTTTGAACGCGTGAACGGTGTAGGTATATTTTCGGCCGGCCTTGGCCGTGTAGTCGCCCCAGTGAAACTTCTGAATCGGGTGCTTCCGAGTGGTTACGTCCTCGCCTTCGTCGGAGTTCGGCAAGTCGAACTTCTTGAGGCCGCGCAACCAAATGACTTCGTCATTCGAGTGATCCTTTCGCTGAATCCCAAACCCCAGCAGGCCCTTGCGATAGGCTTTCGAGCAATTGAATGCGAGCAGCACGACATAAGTGCCGGCGACGCCACGAACCTCGAGACCTTTTGGACTCTTCACGACTGAACTGCGCATTTATAGCCTCCCTTGTTTGTCTTCCTGGAAATCCGCCGACGCTCGACCCACGTTGCGTCAACGCATCCAATGTTGAACTTGCCGAGCGATCCACCTTCACTCCGGCTCAAGCCGAAGAGCGAGGGCGCTCCACCAGCCGGGCTTCCGGCAAGACCCCGCCTCGCCTTTGGCAGAGAGCTCTTGAACGCCACACAACCCACTCGCCAAGCTACGCCGGCCAAGCCAAGACAGTCTGCCTTCTTTCCGTGGGCCGGCGTGTCTCCAATTGGGGCGTGACGATTCGGTTTACTTGATCCTCACTCTCTTTCTCGACGGCGCCGGCGGCGGCGCCGGTGAAACAGTTAGACGATCAATATGAATGGAGACCGACGTATCTATC
>JAHFUG010000225.1 GCA_023265195.1 Blastocatellia bacterium
TTACAGCCGTTCACAACTCTCCTATTGCATCTTGCGAAAGCGAATCTCGCCCGCGATCAAAGAAAAGCTGGCGCAAGCGCTGGACATGACGGTCGAGGAATTGTTCGGCGGATCGGACGACGACGAAACCCCGGAACAGGACTCCGATTCAATGCCCGGCGACAAATCAAAGCCCGGCAACAAGACCAGGGCCGATCATAGGCTCATCCGAAAAAAGGAAGGCATCTGAAGAGGCAACGCGGTTCGGTCAATTAGAAGCGGAATCAAGGCAGGGGCGCAACGCCCCTTCCTCGACCAAGGCAAGGCCAGAAGACTCGTGAGCGGCTAAGGGCGGGCGCTGTCTATCTTCAATTCCGCCTCACGATCGCGTTTCTGATAATCTTCGAAGACCTGCTCGCCGATGAATCATTGAACGCGAGCGTATGGAAGACTCACATAGAGCACCTTGCGCGCGTTGCATCGACGGCGGAAGGAGGAACGGGAGAGGTAATTGGAATCGTCAGGCTGGGATTGCGGCAAGGGAAGCAAGGCAGACGCGCCGCGGCAAAGACGTTAACGCGCATCCTTGATCTTGTTTGCCGTTATGACGCGGCCCGAACGCAACGCCGATCCGAAACGCGCTCGCTGCCGCGGATTTGGCGCGAGTCCAGGAAGGTCATCAGCCGCTCCACCGGCAATGAGCCGGCAATGAAACCTTATTGAATCGCCTGGTGCTCCGCCGTCATATCAAACTCTGATCATTGCTTCCAGGGCTGAGAGTTTTGCAAGAAGCCCCGCGGATTTTCGATTCGGTGCATGCCGCAATCATCAATCATCAATTCCCCCAGCCGGCAAGCGCGGGGCTCAAGTTGACACAAGACACTGGCGCTGTTACACCTCACTGGGCACTGGGCACTGGGCACTGGGCACTGAGGATCACGTTTCTTATGGAAGGCCGGGAAGACGGTGAGCGGCGGCTTCTCGGCGAGCGCAATATCACTCAAGCGAAGTTCAAGTGAATAGTAATCATCCGGAATCGCGTCTACATGGATTGGGAGACAACGAGAATCGTGGGTGACATCAGTGGCTCCCCGCGAAGCGTTGGTTGAAGGGCCGAGTTCCTAACTGCATTTCGGGTTGTTCGAGAGAAATCGCTGGTTACTGTTCGCGTTACCCTTCGAAAACCGAGAACGTAAAAACTGAAAAGGAACTTTATCCAGCATGAAAAAGAGACTGTCATTGATAGCATTGTTTGCGCTCCTCTTGGTTGTTGGCCTGGCCAACTTTGGCTGCAACAGGAAATCGTCATTGACCGACGACGCAGGCGGACGCAAACCCGAAGACTTTCCCGAGCTGGCTCTCGACGTCTTCAAGCCGATGGATGGCGGCGTCGATCTTACCCCCGATGAGATAAAAGGCCGTAACTCATGGAATTTATGGTGTGGGGGCACCGAACAGTTTTGGGATCGAATGGCGCGCGAAGCCTACGGCTTGACCGACATGCTGAAGGTAGTCGACTCGCGCAACCACGCTCGCCGCTTCAAGGACCTCGGGCTTATCAACCAGCCCGGCTATAAGCAGGCTTCCCAGCCGGATCAGTACGGGCTCTGGATAGACGAGGCCGACCAGCCGGAGCCCTCGGCGATCGACCCAAAAGTCTACGGCCGCGCATCAGGAATCATGGGCTTTCGGCTGTTCGAGAATCCCGACTTCACTGAAGAAGCGAAGAAAAAGTGGGACGCCAACCGTTACTACAACGACGCCGACTATTCCGCCGACCCCAACCTCGTGCGGCCATACCGCGTCGGCGTCGCATGCGGATCGTGTCACATCGCGTTCAATCCCTGTCATCCGCCGGCCGACCCGGAGAATCCAAAATGGGAAGACCTGGCTTCCGCCATCGGAAACCAATACATTCGCGAAGGCAAGGCGTTCGCCAGCACCGTCAGGGAAGGCGGCTTCTTTTGGGAAATGCTGAAAGTTCAACCGCCGGGAACGTCCGACACGTCGCGGCTCGCCACCGACCACATAAATAATCCCAACGCGATAAATCCGATTTTCCTGCTCGGCGAGCGTGTAGCGGAAGCCGAAGAGGAGGAACTGGCCGGCGATACGCTGCATCTGCCGGGCGCGGCGGCGAAGATGCCGGTCCCGCACGTGCTGAAAGACGGAGCCGACTCGGTGGGAGTTCCCGGCGCCACTCTCAGGGTATACGTAAACATCGGAAGCTACTCGCAGCACTGGCTTCAGCAGCACAACGCGTTGATAGGGCTTACGAAGCAGAAGCCGTTCTCGGTGGAGACGGCGCAGAAGAATTCCGTCTATTGGCTGGCCACGCAGCAGAAATTTCAAAACATCGCGAAGTTTTTCATGCGCTTGAAGTCGTTCAGGCTCGAAGACGCCCCTGGCGGCAAGGGCTTCATAACCAAGGACGAATCAGTGCTGACGCGGGGCAAGACCGTATTCGCCGAAAACTGCGCGGCCTGCCATTCGAGCAAACGGCCTCCGGCCGGCGTGAACGAAACCGATTGGTTTAGAAAGGAAGTGCTCAAGCCGGATTTCCGCGACAGTAATTTCTTCTCCGACGACAAGCGAAACCCGGTTACGCTGATAGGCACCAACTCGGCGCGCGCGTGCGGAACCAACGCGATGCGCGGCCACGTCTGGAGCGCGTTCTCGTCGGAGACATATAAGAATCTGCCGCCGGTTGGCGATATCGAAGTATGGAATCCGTACTCGGACCAAACCGAGAAGTTCACCGTGCCGGGGGGCGGCCCCGGCTACTATCGCACGCCGTCGCTCATCAGCGTCTGGTCTTCCGCGCCACTGTTCCACAACAACGCGTTAGGCGTATTCAACGGCGACCCGTCGGTGAAGGGCAGAGTCGATGCATTCAACGACGCCATCACGAAGCTGCTGTGGCCTGATAAGCGGCTTGGCAAGGCTTCGATCTGGCGCACCTCTCGGGAGTGCAGCCTTCAGCTTCAGTTGGCGGTCATTCCCGAACCGCTTCGGGCGCTGCTCAGGCCTCACGCCGATTCGGACGGCTACTTCCGAATAGGCCCGATTCCGGAAGGGACGCCGATCAACCTGCTGGCGAACATCGGACCCGACATCGACCCGGCTGAGTTCGTCAAGCTCTGCCTCAAAGTAAAAGCGGCCTTGATAAAGGTGAAGAATCTTGATCCGGCGGCCGCTAAGGATCTGCTCAAGCGTGAAGTCGCTCCCGAATTATTCAAAGTGAGCACCTGCCCCGACCTTATCGAAGATCGCGGGCACGAGTTTGGAGCTACTCTGGCTGAGGCGGACAAACGCGCGCTGATTGAATTCCTGAAAACGCTGTAGCGTCGAAACGATTCGATAAGGAGCAAAACAAAAAATGGCTATCACAGTCCCCGATCTGCTGAAGATGTCCCAGGCGCAACTCGATGAGATGTTCACCAACAGCCCGCCTGGAGAAATTCCCAACGGCGAAGCAAAGGGCACGGCGATCGTTGCGCCCGGCACAACCTATACCGAAGAAATCGCCGAGTTCGTCAATCACTTCGCGTGGCAGGGCAAGACGTTCGACGCGAAGCATGGCGTGCTCAGGAACCGGATTCTGAGCTTCGGCCTCAATGCGATCATCGCAAAGGTCTACAAGGGACCAAGCTGGCTTGACGGCAAGGAGTGCATAGTTCTCGACTACTCCGAGACGTCGCTGCTGGCTCACTGGATTCGCGATGAAATACGTTTGATTGCGCCAGGCTTGTATCTGGGTAAGGTCTACTGGGGCAAAAAACGCCTGATCGATTTCGCCGTCCAGTTTCCCACGTAAGGATCGATGATCACTCGCGGGTTCCGCCTCCGGGCCTCGGTTTGGCAGAAAGGCGGAACCTCATCGGCGCCTCACACCATGCGGTAATCGTGTCTCGGACCGAGATTCATCCGCCACGAATCATGCCCGGGCCTTTCCTTGGCCCACTAACGACGGTGATGAAGATGAAAGAACTTTTCTCTCTAAAAGCGGTCACAAGTCCGGGCGATGCAACGGACTTCTTCGATCTCGATTTGCCCCCCTTTGACCCCGCGGCCACCAGCGCCTACTCTCGCGGCAACGCGCTCTGGTTGATCGAGAGCTGCCGATTGTCGTATCGGGAGGACGCGGCTTCGCGCAAGGATTACTACGACAAGAAGGCCCATCTGGAGGAGAGGCCATTCAGCGTCAACCGAACGCAGGGCGCGGTGCTGGTCGGTTCTTCCCATGCGATTCTTGCGTTCAGGGGTTCGCTCGGGTTCGATGACTGGCTGTCGGACTTTGACGCATTACCAGTGCAATGGGCGGGAGTTCAGGTGCACCAAGGATTCAAGAAACAGTTGGATGATGTGTGGAAGGGCATCACGGCGGAATTGGACGCGCTCACCGTTCCCGTCTTCTTTACCGGGCACAGTCTGGGAGCCGCGCTGGCTACGCTTGCCGCCGCCCGGCGCTTCAAGGAAAGGCCTGACAAGGCGCCCGCGGCGCTCTACACCTTCGGTTCACCTCGAGTTGGCGTAGGGTCATTCAAGGAGATCTTTCCGCGAGGCTTCCTGCATTGCCGGATCGTGGACGATCTGGACATAGTTCCAACCGTGCCGCCCGGCCGGTTTCTGGGGTTGTTTGGAGCCGGCTACCATCACGTAGGCGTCCCCTTTCACATCGAGCACGACCGGCGCTTGACGCGAGGCAACCTCGGTGACGACACCGAAGGCGGTCCCTTCTCGCGGTTGTTCAAAGGCCTGGGTTATTTGCGAAAGATGTTCGACAGAGCAAACCAACAGGCGGCTGATCAGGCTCCCCCTGAGATCGCCGATCATGCTCCGATCAACTACACGGTCAGACTCGATAAGGCCGGCGATCCAGTCTGAAAAGAATTCTCAACGCCGCGTTCGCGTCGAGATTAGTGAGTCAACCCGGTTGCAGCCGGAAGCCGGAGATACGAGCCGCCAAAGTCGAGCGTGCGGCTTGCCGGAGCCGCGCAAATTCAACGGATGGGATTTATGAATAAGTCACAATTGATGAAAATGTCGCGCGAGCAGCTCGACGAGTTGTTCACGCAAAGCGAGGCGGGCGATCTGCCGGACGGCGAAGGCACGGGCACGGCGGTTGTCTGCCCGGGGACCTTGTGCGCAAAAATAATGGCGTGGCTGGTGCGATGGTTCTGGTGGCAAGGCAAGATATTCAACGCGCAAGAAGGCGCGCTTCGTAACCGAATCACCCCATTCAGCTTGAAAGCAATCAAGGCGAAGGTCTATAAGGCGCCCAGTTGGCTCGATGAAAAAGAAGCCATCGTCCTCGACTATTCGAAGACCTCGTTTCTGGCCGGCAAGATTCGCGATGAGATCAGGGAAGTCGCACCCGGCCTCTATCTCGGCAAGGTATGGTGGGGACGCAAGCGGCTCATCGACTTCATAGTCAGCTTCCAATACGAACCGGCGGGGAAGTTCCGGCGCCGGGTAATCGCAACCCTGGGTCTGCTCCTGGTCATCGCCGGAGTATGGCTGTACGTTCGGCTGAACACCGATCGCGCGGTCACCTATAACAACCCCATCGACCACTTCAAATATGGTTCGACCGGCGGCGAGCGCGGCTCGGGCATTCCCTATTCGATCTTCAAGGTTCTGCCGCGGGTCTTTCGCGATCTCTTGCCGGGCGATGGGTACGCTTCGCTCGGGTTCATCTATGAGAAGGATGCCAATGGAAATCCGAAGGACCTACCCGTCGGTTTTTCGAAGCGCAATAAGATGGGAGTCGACCGGGTCTTCGTCAACTGCGCCATCTGTCACGTCGGCACGGTTCGCGACACGCCGGACAGCGAGCCTCGCATTATCGCCGGCATGCCGAGCAACACGGTCAACCTCGAGGCGTTCACTCGATTCCTGGTCGCCTGCGTGAAGGATGAACGGTTCACCGCGCAGAGGCTCGGTCCCGAGATCGAGAAGGACGGCACGGAGGATTGGTTCAACCGATTGGCGCTTTCGCTAGTCGGCGTGAGCCTCATGCGCGATCGTCTATTGATGGTTGGAGACAGATTCAGGTTCTTGAACGACGAACCGGAGTTCGGCCCAGGCCGGTTCGACACGTTCAATTCGCCAAAGGCGCTGCTCAACTTTCCTCTGGATAAACTAACTCCCGAGGAGAAGATCGGCGTCTGCGATTTTCCATCGGTTTGGCGTCAACGCCAGCGCGAGGGAATGTGGCTTCATTGGGACGGCAACAACAATTCCGTTCAAGAGCGCAATCGCAGCGCCGCCTTCGGAACCGGCGCGACGCCTCCAACGCTCGACCGAGACAACATAAAGCTAATCGAGGAATGGCTTAAAGACGCCGCGTCGCCAGCCTATCCTTATGCGATCGATCAGGCGCTGGCGGCCAAAGGCGAACCGCTCTACGCGCAATACTGCGCGAGTTGTCACGGCAGGAACGGAGCGGACTTCACCGGCGAATACGTCGGCAAGGTGACGGACATCGACAAGATCAAGACCGACCGGTGGAGGCTGGATTCATATTCGTTCAATCTGTGCGTAAATCAGAACACGCTTTACGCCGGTTACGAGGACGAACGGTTCCGGCATTTCCGCAAGACCTTCGGCTATTCGAATCAGCCGCTGGACGGCGTCTGGCTGCGCTCGCCTTATCTGCATAACGGCTCGGTGCCGACTCTTCGCGATTTGCTCGAGCCGTCCGATAAACGTCCGAAAGAATTCTATCGGGGTTACAGCGTTTTCGATTCGAAGCGGGTCGGCTTCGTCAGCGGCGTTGCGGAGGAGAAGGGCCGGAAGTTCTTCCTCTATCGCACCCGCTACGCCGAGGGCCAACACGCCGGCGAATGCATCCCCGGCAACGGAAATTGCGGGCATGAAGGTCCCGAATACGGAACCAGTCTCACGCCCGAGGAAAAAGACGCCATCGTCGAATTCTTGAAGACATTCTGATCGAGAGAAATCATTATGAGCCTTTCACCACGAACACGAAAAACCATACTCACCATTCTCGCCGCGATTCTGATCGTAGGCGGACTCCTTGCCTGGTTCGCGTGGTACAAGTTCTTCCGCGAGGAACCCGAGCAACAATTCGCCAATGAAGCCGAGCGCTTCAAGTATGGTTCAATCGGCGCCGAGAACACGCGCGGAATCCCGTATTGGATATGGATCGTGCTGCCTCGCGTCTTTCCCGACCTGACGCCCGGCCCCGGCGGCTATAAGTCATTCGGCCTTGTCTGGGAGGAAGGCAAGGAACTGCCAGTCGGCTTCACCAAGCGAGTCATCGGCATTCCGCGCGTGGCTAACAACTGCGCGATCTGTCATACGGGCACGTGGAGAAGCAAGCCCGGCGAAACGCCTCACGTAGTCACCACCGCGCCTTCTCACACGGCCGACATGCAGGGCCTGTTGCGGTTTCTCATCAACACCGCGAAAGATCCGCGCTTCAACGCCGACACGATCCTCGGCGAGATCGATCAGATGACGGAGCTGTCGTTCATCGACCGGCAGCTTTATCGTTTCTTGATCATACCGGCGACCAAAAAAGCTTTGATCGAACAAGAAGGTCAGTTGGCGTGGATGAACAGGCCGGGCTTTCCCGACTGGGGCAAGGGCCGCGACGATCCGATGAATCTAACGAAGTATTTCATGACCTCAATGGCCTATGACAACTCGACCGGCCAGGCGGATTTTCCATCGGTGTGGAATCTCAAAGTGCGCAAGGGCGCAGGGAACATCGACGGATCTCCGGAGGATGAGAAACGGGGCGTGCGGTTTCTCAACTGGAGCTGCGACACGCCGGCGGTGCGGTCGGTCATCATGGACTCCGCGCTGGGTCTCGGAGCTCAGCCGGGCGCCCAGTTCCTTCGCCGAATGGAGGAACTCGACAAGTTCCTGAGTGAATGGCCCGCGCCCAAGTATCCATTTACGATTGACGACGCTTTGGCGAAGACTGGCGCGGGGATATACGACCGGCACTGCGCCGATTGCCACGAACCGGGAAGACCGCGAACGAACACGCCGATACCAATCGACGAGATCAAGACCGACCGCGAGAGAATGGATACGTGGATTCAAGCGGCCGCCGACGAAGCTAACCGGAGAGTAAAGGAGATGGGAATCAACCGGCCCAACATGGTCAAGCAGGAGGGCTATCAATCTCCGCCGCTCGACGGGATATGGATGCGCGCGCCTTATCTTCACAACGGCTCCGTGCCGAATCTGAAGGAGATGCTCGAACCGGAAGAGAAACGCACAAAGGTGTTTTACCGCGGCTATGACGTCTACGATAAAGATAACGTCGGTTTCATCACGAACGACGACGCGGCAAAGAAGACGGGCTGGAAGCACGACGTTAACGAGCGCGGCAACGGCAACAAGGGTCATAACTACGGTACTGGTCTCTCCGCTGAAGAAAAGCGGGCATTGTTGGAATATATGAAGACGCTCTGAGATGAATGATGATTGCAGATTGATGATTGATGATTGATGATTGATGATTGATGAATGATGAATGATGAATGCAGATTGATGCTTGCAGAATCTCCCTTGAATCCGCAGCCCGCAATCCGCAATCCGCAATTCGACATTCGGAATCCGCAATCATCAATCATCAATCATCAATTCCCTTCATCTCCCTTCACTCTTCGATCCGCCGGTTGCGTGCGTACGGCGCCTTTGTTAGTATCTCGCCTTGCAGTTTTGTGGCAGTGCATGCGTAGTAGTAAGCGCACGCGCGCCTTCAGTATTTTGCGCCAGCTCCGGAAGTCCCCTAGCGCTGATTTTAAAACCGGCAAGGGGCGCTGACGTAAGATCCGACCAAAATGATTGGTATCGAGCCCGTCATCGGTAGATCGTTAACGCGGCAAAAGCCAAAGCGGCTTCGCTTCGAGTGTTACGGAGCATTATGGACATGCGGCTCAGCCCCTCCTTTCGCCCAGCGGCGCGGGGTAGGTGAAACAGTGAAAACCGTCCAGTTGTTCGCGGCGGAAGTTGACAGCCACAAAAAGGCTCACAAGTCACAGAGATGAGAAGACAGACACCACATCCCACAGTTCTCTCTTGTGATCTTGTGCATATTTGTGGCTGATTACTATTTCCGCCGAGCACCACTAGCGGTTTAGGAGGAACTCGTATTAGCAGCTATCAGTCGCGAAGAGGATTCAAAGACAGGCGAGATCGCGGTCCCTCGGTTCGCGTGAATGAGCGCATAAGGGTCCCCGAAGTTCGCGTTATCGACGATGAGGGTAAGCAACTCGGCATAATGCGGCCCGCGGAGGCGGTGCAGCTTGCACGATCCAAAGGGCTCGACCTCGTGGAAGTAGCGCCTCAAGCTCAGCCGCCGGTTTGCAGAATCGTCAATTTCGGAAAATATCAATACGAACAGAAGAAAAAGGCCAAGGAAGCAAAGGCCAAACAAACGGTAATAACGGTCAAGGAGATCAAGTTTCGGCCCGGCACCGACGAACACGACTATAACTTCAAGAAGAATCACGCAGCCAAGATTCTCCAGGACGGCGACAAGGTGAAAGCCACTGTCCATTTCCGCGGCAGGGAGATCACTCACAAGGAGCTTGGGTACTCCCTTCAGAAGCGGCTGGCCACCGATCTAGCTGAGGTAGGAATCGTCGAGGTTATGCCGAAGGTCGAAGGAATGAATATGTTCACCATATTCGCTCCAAAAAAGAAGTGATAACCAAGGAGACGTCATGCCAAAACTCAAGACTCATAAGGGAGCGGCGAAGCGGTTTCGCACTACGGCCACCGGCAAAGTCAAGCGTGGCCATTCGCACGCCCGCCACATACTCACAAAGAAAAGTACAAAGCGGAAGCGGCTGCTCGACACCGATGAAATGCTCAAGCCGGCCGATCAAAAGCTCGCGGCCAGAATGCTTCCCTACGGACGAAAATAGGCAATCGCCGGCCGTCACGGGATATAAGACAAAGGCAATCATAAAACAGTGATCAGTGGCCGGCGGCCGATTGTCACTACGGTTGAGTCGGATTATGAGGGCGCAAAGCAATCAATAAAAAGAAGTGGTTACCGGCGAGTGAGTGGCAAGCGGCCACCGATCGCCGGCCACCGCCGGGTTTCTGACTACCGGCCACTGGCCACACTCAGGAGGAGTTATGCCTCGCGCAAAACGTGGAAACAAGAGACTGCTGAAGAGAAAAGGGATATTGAAGCTCGCACGCGGCTACCGCGGCACCAAGAGCAAACTCTACAGGCACGCAAAGGAACAGGTCCAAAGATCGCTGAACTTCGCCTTCACCGGGCGCAAGCTCAAGAAACGCGACTTCCGATCGCTGTGGATCGTTCGAATCGGCGCGGCCTCACGAGCCAACGGATTGAGCTACAGTCAATTCATGCACGGTCTCAAGCTCGCTAACATTGGGCTGGACCGAAAGGTGCTCGCCGACCTTGCCGTTAACGAACCGGCGGCGTTCGCCGAGATTACGGCAAAAGCGAAGGTCGCGCTTGAATCTTCTCGGGCAGCGTGACTGGCCGGTATGTGGATTCGCAGGTGTTGAAAAGGGGATCTCCGCCACAAGTCGCCAAGTCCCAAAGCTGGACGATGAACAGCAAGAGGAACTCAACTCTTCGTTGCCTCTCAGTGTCCGTCCGGAAGTTTCGTAGCCGCAAAAAGGCGCAGCGGTCACATAGATGAGAAGACGGACACGACATCCCACGCTTGTCTCTTGTGATTTTGTGCATCTTTGTGGCCGATGATTTATTTCCGCCGAGCGCCACCAGGTCTCTTATGAACCAGAGTCTGAGCGAGGTTCGCGAGCAATTCCTTGGCGACGCCGCCGCCGCCGCTAACGCGGATACGCTTGCGTCGCTCAAGGACAAATACCTGGGCAGAAAGTCCGGCCTGATCGCGGCGGCCAAGAAAACTATCGGAAAGCTCGGCGCTGAGGAACGAGCCGAGTTCGGGCGGCAGGTTAACGAGCTTGCCGCGGAGGTCGAGGCGGAAATCGGCCGCCTTGGTGAAGCGATCGCCGCGCGCAATGAACAAGCGGCGTTGGATCGCGAGCGGGTCGATGTGACGCTGCCCGGGACTGGAGCCGCAAGTGGACATCTGCACCCTATCACTCTCGTGCGCCAGCGGATCGAAGACATCTTCGTATCGATGGGCTACTCGGTGGAAGACGGGCCGGAAATCGAGACTCCGTTTTACAACTTCGACGCGTTGAACATCCCGGCTTCGCACCCGGCGCGCGATTCCGCGGACACTTTTTACGTTTCGGAAACGCTCGCGCTTAGAACCCAGACGTCCAACGTTCAGATTCACACCATGCAGCGGCGCAAACCGCCGTTGAGAGTCATCGCCCCCGGACGAGTCTTTCGCAGGGATACGCCGGACCCAACGCACAATCCGATGTTCTTCCAGGTCGAGGGGCTTAATGTGGATAGGCGCATCACGATGGCCGATCTAAAAGGCACGTTGACCAAGTTCGTCGAGATGATGTTCGGCGCGAATCTGCGGACTCGGTTCAGGCCGTCTTACTTCCCGTTCACGGAACCCTCGGCCGAAGTCGATTTCAGTTGCTACGTATGCGATGGAAGCGGATGCCGCGTGTGCAAGGGCACCGGCTGGATCGAGCTTGGCGGGAGCGGCATGGTTCATCCAAATGTGCTGGAGACCGTAAGCGTCGACCCGGAAGAGTTCTCCGGCTTTGCCTTCGGACTGGGGATCGATCGAATGGCGGCCCTGATGTACGGCATCGACGACATACGGCTGCTTTACGAAAACGACGTTAGATTCCTGGAGCAGTTTGCGTAGCGCACCGCCGGCTTCGACCGGCGGTTCCCCAACGAAAACTTGTACTCGTTCCTGCAGTGGGTGGATTCTTCAAGAGCGGCCTCACAGGCCGCATTGTTGCTTTT
>JAHFUG010000027.1 GCA_023265195.1 Blastocatellia bacterium
GCCGTGGTTGAGCGGTTGACGGAGCCAAGGTCAACCGCATTCGCGGACGCGCTCAATATCGGAGTCTTCACGCGTTTAGGAGTGAGGGTCCATTTCACCTGCACCGGCGCCTCGGGATTTTTTGGGTCGTTGCTTGTTATCGTGACGACGCCTGTCTTCGCCCCGGTTGGCTCATCCGCCGGAACCTCGCCGCCGGCGAAGCTGACAATCAGTTTTTGCGAGGCACCGGCGTCGATGGCTAGGTCTTCCACCGATACTCTAATGTAAGGGAGACTGGACGTGACCTTGCCTTTCAATGGCGCATCACCACTGTTGCCGATGATCATCTTGCTGTCCGACGCAGTCGCGCGGGTCACGTCTCCAAAATCGACTCCTCCCACGGAGAGCGTCAGCGCCGGGCTCTTAACACGCTCGCTCTTCAGATTCCATTTCACCAACACCTGCGCGTTGGGATTGGCCGGGTCATTAGTCGCTATCGTAATATCTCCGGTCTTCGCGCCGACTGGTTCGTCCGGAGAAATGGCTCCGCCGTTGAAGCCGACTATGAGCTTCTGAGATCCCCCGGGGTCGATAGCCAGATCCTCCGGGGATACTCTGAGGTAAGGAAGACGGAACGTGACCTTGCCTTTCAGTGGCGCGTCACCGGTGTTGTTGATGATTATCTTGCTGTCCGCGGCAGTCGCGCGGGTCACTTCTCCAAAATCGACTTCCCCCACGGAGAGCGTCAACACCGGGTTTTTGACACGTTCGCTCTTCAGATTCCATTTCACCAACACCTGCGCGTTGGGATTGGCCGGCTCACCTATCACGATCGCGCCAGTCTTTGCGCCAACCGGCTCACTCGCTGGGATCGCAGCGCCAGTGAAACTGACAATGAGCTTCTGAGATCCGCCCGGGTCGACAGCCAACTCCGCTGGCGAAACTTGGAGGTAAGGCTGACTAACCGTGACCTTGCTTTTCAGCAGCGCGTTGCCGGTGTTGCTAACGATTATCTTGCTGTCCGCGGAAGTCGCGCGCGTCACGTCTCCAAACTCGACTTCCCCCACGGAGAGCGTCAGCACCGGGGTTTTAACACGCTCGCTGGTCAGCCCCCAAATCACAGGCACCCGGACGTTTGAATTGGCCGGGTCATTGGTTGTTATTGTAATAGCGCCGACTTCCGCTCCGAATTCATAGCGTATTGGAGCCGCGCCCCCAACAAAGCTGACAGTGAGATGTTGAGAGCCGCCCTCGTCTATGGCCATCTCTTCCGTCGACAACGCAAGGTAAGCATGGCTGGCCGTGACTTTGCATTTCAGTTGCGCGTTCCCGCTGTTGCTAATGCTTATCTTGCCCGACACGGCAGTTGAAGGCGACACGTCGCTTAGATTGACTGAAGCCGCCGATTGGCAAAAACACGGGCATTTAACATGTCCGGTATAGGCGGTCTGGTCCCAAGTCCAAATCACGGGCACGGACACGGAAGGAGTCGCCGGATCGTTGCTGGTTATCGTAATGGCGGCGCTCTTCGCGCCGGTTTGCTTCTTTGCTGGAACGCTCGCTCCGATGAAGCTCACACTGAGGTCTTCAGTGCGGTTTGGGTCAACCGTCAACGTTCCAGGAGCCACGGTAAGATAGTCATCATGATTTGACGACACCGCGCACTTCAGCGGAGCGTTGCCGGTGTTGCCTATGACTATGACTCTATCTGCCTGCGTATTGGGCGTGACCGCACCCAAGTCAATACCGTTGGGAAAAACACTTATGATCGGATTCTTGATCGCTTCGGGCGGCAGCGTCCATTTCACCGGAATCGACACGCTTGGAGCCTTCGGGTCATTGCTTGTTATCGTGACCGCGCCCGTCTTTGCTCCCGGCTGTTCGCCCGGCAAAATGGCGCTGCCGAGGAAGCCCACCGTGAGAGTGCAGGAGCCACACGCCGCGACCGTAGCCTTAGCCGGCGACGCTACGAGTGTGGGCTGGTCCGTGGACGCGTTGATCTCCAGGGGCTCGTTGCCGCTGTTGGAGATGACTATCTTCTGATCGGCTAGCGTTGAGCCGGTGACGGCGCCGAAGTTTATCTCAGTCGCCGAAACGCTCATAACGGGAGTGTGAAGCGCGAGAGTCCATCTAACCGGCAGCGTGAGGGTGGGACTGCCGGCGGCGTTCGTCGTTATGGTGATTGCGCCGGATTTCGGACCGGGCTGCTCGTTTGGTGGAATCGAGGTTCCGTCGAAACTGACCACGAGATGTTGAGCGGCTCCCTCGTCAATAGCCGCCTTTTCGAAAGACGGATTCAGGTGAGGATGGCTGGCGGACAAGACGCCTTCCAGTGGCGCGTCGCCGGTGTTGAGAATTGCGACCTTGCGGTCCGTTACCGTCGAGCGCGTCACGGCTCCAAGGTCGATATCATTAGCCGACAGACTGGTCAATGAATGGTCCGGCCCGCGCCCGACAAGTTCGACCGCGGGACACCCGAAGTTCTTGTTGATCGTGAAGATCAACTCGCCGGTTTCTTTTCCGGTAACATTGGCCGCCCTCTTGTATTCGACCGTCACATCGAGCTTGCGCCCGTTAGGAAGCTTAACGTTCGCTGGCGGGTTGATAACAGAGAAAGGAGGCGCCGCGAATACCGTTTGTAGCGTGAACTCCTCCTCGCCGGATCGGGGAGTGAATCCGTTATTCATGATCGTTACAGTCTTGATGACGCTTTGGCCGGCTGGAGCCTCGAAAGTGAGCTTGTCCGGATAAACCTTGCATCGGCCGCCGTGCTCGCGCCCTTCGCACTTCCCGCGAAGCGTGACCAGTCCGCAAGACACGCCGGGTGGGTTCGTCTCAAACGAAAGAGTAGCCGTCTGAGTTTCCTTCAGCCCCGTGCAGGTGAAGCGCACGGTCACTCTTACTTTGCTCTTAGAGGGGACACGCCAGGGCGGATAAGCGGACATTGACGATTCACTCCGCGTTAGCTCAGCAGGCTCGCCGGCCCGGCCCTCGTCGCCGCGCTCGACCCTGATAACCTTGAACGCGTTCCGTGCGCTCTCCGAAATCGGGAGACCGGTGATAAGGAACGCGGACTCGCCGGTGTTCCGCACATTGAAGGAGCGGTCCTTGGAGGTCTCGTCTTCGTCCAACTCGCCAAAATCAAGGACGGCGTCGTCAAGCTCCACGACGCAGCCTGGCAGTGGAGGCGGTTCTACTTTTTCCTGGATCACCCAAAACCACATTTCAAAGTCACTGCCTGGAGTCCCATTCCCGCTGGGCAGCGCAAGGTCTATTGCCCGGCGCGCCGGATGACTGGCGGCGGTTGTACGCCCTGCTGTAACCGCGTCTTGTGCGACCGCACTTGCTCCAGCAGGCTGCGGCGCCGCCGTGGTTTTTGTCGTCGAATCGCCGCCCTGGAACGAATACGCATCCAAAGTTCCGATTGGCTCGAGGAGGTTAACGCCCTGACTAAAAATCCCGCGAGTGTTTCCGTCGAGGTAGACCGGCGGATTCCCGCCCCAAACGAAACTCCCCTTCACTCTCAAGCGAGCCAGCACCGGACCGTGCGGGTGACCTG
This sequence comes from Blastocatellia bacterium, assembly GCA_023265195.1. Classification (GTDB taxonomy): domain Bacteria; phylum Acidobacteriota; class Blastocatellia; order UBA7656; family UBA7656; genus QHVH01. Next base: position 3,539 of record JAHFUG010000027.1, read on the forward strand.
ATGGAGACGGCTTTTGCAACAACGACGCCGCCATTGCCGGCGTTGGATACCACGAGATGGAATTGGTCGCTGAGACAAAGCCGATGCTGGCCCCAAGCACCAAGGGTCTGAAACCGATCAGATCGGGGCCCGCAAACTCAGGAACCTCGAGCGTGACGAAACACGTTGACGGCTTCAGGGTCGCAGTCTCGACCTTGGCGTCCAGATCGATCAAGACGCCTTGAGCGAGCGCATCAGCGCTCACGGCGGTGTCGTTCCGCAACTCTTGTGTCGCTCCGGATCCTTGCAGCCTTACGTTGGTGACATGGATGGCGGGCGGCTTTTTCGGCGCGGCTGGAAGCTCGGTCAAAGACGGAAAGAACCGGCGGCAGTCCGACACGACCGTGAGCGCGCCACCCACGCTTTGAATCAGAGCGAGCTTGCAATAATGACGCTTGATACCAAGCGGTGGCTGCGCGATGGGAACCATCGCATTTCGAGGCCACTCGACGTCGCCCGTCACCGTTCGCGCCGGAATCAACCAGTAGTCTCCGGTCTTGAAGTTGCCCGAGAACTGTACTTCAATCCCGCCCTCAAGCTGTATCCAATCGCCGGCGGTAGTAATTCCATCGGAGGCTGCGGCTGCGCCGGTCGAATCCCATCTGCGAAGTTTGGGACGCCATCCGTTCGTCACCGCGGTTTTTATTCTGGCGCTATCCAGTGGTCTTTGCGGATTGTCTTTGAGAGTTATCCTCAGATTCGCAGCATCGACGTCCTCGATCATAAACAACGGCCCGGGCCCGCCATTCAATTCAATGCTGTCATCGAGCAACTCCACCCACTGGCCGCGTTCGAAGCCAAGGATCGGATCTCGGCCGATATCGCTGACGGTGAGTTCAACGCCGCTGATCTCCTTTATCTCGGTTATGACCGTCCCGTTATCTCGTGACCATTTGAAAGTCGCCGTTCCCGCCGTGCCAGCTTTGTGAATTTCGACACGGTAGAGATTGTTTTCCAAACCCTGGTAGCCGGCGCTCGGGACCGGCAGGCAGGGATCGTTTTGCGAGGGAGAGGTCTGCTGGGTTCGAGCATTCAGCATTCCGTTTGACGATTTGATCAGGTCGATCCACTCGGGGAAGTTGGTTGTGCAAAGCGGCGTGGTCGTTGCGCCGGCGGGCGTGGGCGAAAGAGCAACCGCCTTTACCTGCCAAACAGTCTGCACTCGCGCCGCCGTGTCCGGTCCGCCAAGCGCTTGCTCCCGAATCGAGGGATCTTCCAGGGCGGTGACTTCACGCTCCCATACCTCGAGATAAACCAAAGCGTACTCGCCCTCTGTCAGGGTTGGAATCGCTGGAGCCGCCTTAGCGACGAACGGCTGGTCGTAGTAGGAAACAACCGCGTCGTTCCGGCAGAGGATTCCATCGACGTACATTCGGCCTTGGCCGATCGCGAACGCACCACTGTCAGGCGTGATCTCGAAACTGTGACTGCCGATCGGCGCGCCGCACTGGCCAATCACATCGAGAGCCTCGGTCTCGATCCGGTGTTGATGGATTTCCTGCTGCTCGTTCCAGTCCGCGTCTAACTGCACGCGGCCTTGCTGCATCGTGACCCTGGTATAACCCTTCGCCGGGTCGAACGTACGTCGACTGATATCACCGCTCATTCTGGACCTCTCATCTAAGAAGTGGCTGCTATGTTACAAAGAAGACGCCCGCTTCCAGCCCAAACCGGAGATACTCCTCCAGCCTTATTCGCAAATTGGTCTCGCGCTGGGACTGAAACAGGTCGTGAAACGCGCCCATCTCGGCCTCGTCATCGGCGCCCTGCGTTATCTCCACCGCCGAACGCCGGCTGAGCTGGCCATACGCAGCATTGCCGTACACTAAAGACTCGAACTGTGGCGCGACTCGGGTTGCGTCAACGCTGCTCTCTGGTTGGCAGCGATATCGCCGAGGTGAGCGCGATTCAGGCGGAAGATAGGAGAAACGAGCACAGCCTGTTTGCACCCGTAGCGTGTCGACCCGGCCCGTGAAGATTGTGTTAGCCGCCTCCAAAGTCCGAACCGATGTTTTGCCGAAGATCGTGCTGTTGCGAACCTCCAACTCGGCTCCGGCCGCCGTGATCGCCGGGATGCTCTGGCCGCCGCTTCCCACAATGCTTACCCCGCTGCTTACCAGACTGTTCGACACCGTCAGCGATGGGACGCGCGGCGAAAGACTGATCGCCCCGCAGATGACGTGATCGAGCGTCAGCTTCAATTCAACATTGCCGGCATCCTCATCAGGCGCCGCTTCAACCTTCAGAGATCCCTTCCCCGGGACGATCGTGCCGTGAACGATATCCAGCGCGCCAAGGCTGCCCGGTAACACGATGACGGAGCCTTCGATGAGCAATCCGTTCAGAACCAGCTCACCGGGATTCTCCGTTCCACCGATTCCAGCGACGGCTACGTCACCCAGCAGGTGAGGCCGCAACCCGTCCGCCGACACCGGTCCGAACTCTGAGTCCGTGGGGTTCTCCAATTCCGCCGCTACTATCACCAGCTTGCCGCCTTCCGGAATTCTTATGTGATTAATACCCGTCAAGCTCTCCGCGTAAGTAGCGCTATCCATGATCGCGATCACGCCAACGATTCCCGCGGGCTGCTGATTCCAGCGTTGAACCGCGTCAGCGAGACTGTTGAATCCATGATCGGCCAATGGCGGCGCGTGGCGGCTGACCCATGCATGCCACGTTGGAGTTCGGTTGAGAGCCTGAGCGGCGGATCCCCCGCGATGGTAAGGCCCGCCGCCCATCTCGGCGCTAAATCCGTATGAGTAGCCGGCCTCCACGTTGGCTGGGGAGGCGTCGCGAAGAGCAATACGGCCGAGCACGGGATCCACCGCGGCTCGAATAGCATTTTGGCTTGCGAGCGGACGGCGCCACGGCGCGGGACCGCTAAGATTGCATATAGCTATCTGGGACGCGAGTATCTCATCTCCGCCTTGAAACACTCGGAGCACCGGGCTTTCACCGAAATGAGGAGCCTCGCCGCCGGAACCTCGCAGCGACTTCAGCTCGTCGTAAAGCGGGCGCCGGCGCAGCGGGGCCGGGACGTTGATCTCCTCCGCCAGATGCGCAATGCCGGTTTCGGCGACCGGGTTGTTGAACAACGGCGCGTCCAGACCAACCGGGTTGAACGTGTAGCAGCCGTCCGCGATCTTGCGCGCGTCACTTCTCGGTATCGGATACGATTTCAGCCGCCACAGAAAGAGCCCGGCGTTGCGAATGTTGTAACGGCCGCGGCCTGGACCGATTCTACGCACCTCCGCGGTGTGAGCCGTCGAATCGAAAGCTCCAATTGACGATGTTATGAGTTCGCATGCGTCGTGATCGCGAACACTCGCGTAGGCTCCGCGCGGCGGCGTGACGCGGACGTGCTGCATGTACTGCGTCCATCCCAGAAGCTCGAAGAACTCGACGACGCGGGCAGGCCAACCCGTTACATCGCGAGCTATCTCCTCCACCGCCGCCGCCGTACCCTTGCGCCTGCGAAGCGCGATCGTGTTGGCGACTTCGGCTCGAGGGCTGCTGATTCCCGGCGCGCCTCCGTGCGGCGCGCGGACGCCGATCAAATCGCCTATGTAGGGCACGACCCACTCGGCGCAAGTCTCAATGAACTGATCGTCGTAAAGTTGATCGAGGTCTTCTTCGATGGCCGCGACTTGCTCGGCGATCACCGACAACAACTCCCGGAGCGGCTCGCCCTGCTCCGCGTCGCGAATGCGATAGATGGCCGGCAGCAACTCATAGAGTGTCTTCGCATCGAAGCTCATCGAATCACCTCCAGCGCCACGGGTCCCGGATCCAGCGTGAGCAATTCGGCGGCGGCGGCCACCGCGGCCCCTGATTGCGGAGAGGCGGCGGTAAGCTTCGAGTTTCGCGCTTCGTTTTCTCCGACTCGAAAGAACTTGTTCAAATCGACCGACGTCACGCCCGCGACCGCTTGCATTGCCGCTATCACCTGGCTAGCAGCCACTCCCTGGCCGAACTCGCGCGCGTCAAATGAAAAGCGCGCCCGCAATGCTTGCTCGACCGCCGGCAACACCAGATCCGGCCGATAATCCGGATCGACCCCGATGCCGGCGTCGAGTCTGAACAATGCGGGGCGGTAACTCTGAACCTGGATCGGAACGTCAGGATCGCCGGATCGCCGCAACGCCGCGAGCAGGTTTTGGTAGAGTGTCGAGCCGGGCTCTATACTCGCGCCTAACGGTCCGGCCACGGTCAGGAATATCCCTCGCACGCGCCCATTCCAGGTCCAGGCCGCCAGCGCCTTCGCCACGCCGGCGTAGGTGCGAGCGAAGTCTTCGTAGTCCCTCAAGGAAACGATGCGATCCAGAGTGAGCACCGTAAGGGGCGCATTGCGTTTAGCGTCGTCGCGGGATTCGGGGTCCTGAGCGCCGGCCGCGTCGTTTGGGTTGGTCACCCCTTTGACGCCAAGCGCTCGAGTCATCAGCAAACTGAGTTGACCGGCTTTGACCAGCCCTTCCCGGCCGACGCCCTTTCGGTACGTGGCCGTGACGTTCTCCTGACCGGTCGGTAGGCGCGCGCCTGTTTGGGCGTCGCCGAACTGAATCGTCGTCTTCCCGTCGTCGTCCCTTCGCGTCGTGTAAATGCGTTCGCGGGGGCCGTGGCCGAAGAGCGACGGCGCCTCATGCCACAACACGTCATTCACCCTTACCTGAAGAGTCGTTTCCGCCCCGCTCGGGGTCGTGGCGCTGACGTAGGTCAGCGGCTTCTCGCGAAGCGGCAGCCGCTGAAACGCCATGCTTGAATCACCGCCGCCCAGGACTTCCGTCGTCGTCTCGCCGTGGGTTGCCAGCGCGACGTTGACGTTTATGGTGACGCTCTCGATCTTATATTTCTGTTGCAAGGGAGCGGCGAGAACAAGTTGCGTATGGCCGCTCGCCGTGTTGTGGAGCACCCGCGATATGACGGCGGTCTCGCTCGCCTGCTCACCGTCCGGGTTCTGCCGTTCGCCGCTGATAGCAATGGCTCGTCCTTCGCTCAGTCCCTCGTACAGGGAGTCCAGTTGGATCGATTCAGGCTTGATTGCTGTCGCATCGGCTGCTTCGGCGGGCTCCAGTTCCTCGCTCTGGGCGTAGACCGTTGTTTGCCGAAGCGCGAGAGGCAAGGCGGGGTCGCCGCTTTGAGGAAAGGCGCACGCGGGATTGGCCGGGCTCGACTGCAACACCACGCTGCTGATCTTGGCGGTCATCGTGTAGTTGGCGGCCGCCGTCTCCGCCACCGAGTCCGCTTGAGCGATGCAAGTCGCGGCGTTTGGCCGGGTGACAACAACCCAGGAGCCGGGAACGACTCCCTTGTAGACCGAGTCGAGATCGAGTTGATTCGGCGGCGGCGGAGTGAACGGCCAATCCGGAAGTTTCGATGGAGGAGTATTCTGACAAGGTGGTTGTGGAATAGCCGGGTCATACCTGTTCCGGATGCTGTCAGGCAGGGCGTTCCAATCGGGCGCGTTGTAGCCGAAAAGAGATGCCTTAACGCGAAAAGCAAAGACCCGCACGTCTTTGGTGATCGGCCTGGCCGCGAGCTGCGCCTTGATGTTGGCGAAGAGACTGCCGATCGGCCAGCCTTGAATACGCGCCAGCGCCGCAAGGTTGGGATCGGGCCACTCCCGGTCAAGCACCAGGTGGTTCACGGCGTCGTTGGTCAACGGTAGAAGGGTTGAGGAGAATTTGGATGGGAGTGGAGGCTTTGGAGCCTTAGGCGCCGGGAGGTTCGTTGTTGCTGGCTCGAGATCTACTCGCGTCTGCTGAGCGGCCTCGTCTACCACCACCGACTCCATCCGCCGGAACTCTCTAACGCCGCCGGCAACCATCAACAGTCCGTCGCCCGGCTGCAGGTTGAGGTTGGTCCCTTTCAACAGAATCGTCGTGCTCGATAGATCCTGCGGCTTGGTCAAGCGCGGCCGTATGGCGTTCCATTCCGCGCGCGCCTCGATCTTCTCGGCGGTCTCAAACGTCTGCGGCTTTTCATCGGGACCGGGCAGACTCTTAACCGCGGCGCCCGCATCGATGTTCGCTCGGCCTCCATCATCGACGGTGAACGCCAGGTAAGCGGACGCGGCGACGCCGGGCCTCAGTTCGTACCCGATCAATCGAGCCATCTCCAGGAGCGACAACCGCTCGGACGCCGTGCGCAGGTAAGACTCGTTCGCGATTCGCTCCTGGTAAAACGTCAGCACGTCCGCGACCGCCGCCCACGCATCCAGCAGAGCGATCGACAGGTCGTCTTCATCGCGAGTTCTCAAGCCGCGAAGCGCCGGGTGCGCCGACGCCGATAAACGAGCCGCCATCGACTGCTTGAACTGGTCGTGAGTTCCGATCCTGTACGCGATCGCGGATAAGCCCGGGTTGTTGAACACCTCGACCGGCGTTTCAACCGCGAGCCCCTCACAACAGCCGCAGTCGTTCAGATCGGGATTCAATGCATCGGCTTCCATCGTCATTTGCCGCCTCTCAACTTCAATCGAAAGACTCCGCGATCCGGGAAGTTGGGATCGTTATCCAACCGGGCGATTTCCAGGCGGTTCATCATCAACTTGCCATCTTCGATCCCAATGTTGCTCGGCGACCCTTGCCGCTGGAACGTCGTTATGTCGATCGAATCAACCCCCGGCGCCGCCTGAGCCGCGGCGTAAAGCGGGCTGAGATAAACCGGCTGCCCGAACGTGAAGTTGTCCGGATGAAACAACCCGCGCCGGCCGTTTGGAAGAATCCGGTTGCTGAAGGTCTCGAGAAGCGACTCTTTGACGTTGCCGCGAAAATAATCCGCGTTCACGCAAACCAGCATCTCGATCTCCAACGGTACAAAGCGGGGCCCGTCCACCTCTACGTCGGAACCGGCCATCTTGAACCGGTCCAGGTATCCGCGAAGCTCGCGCTTGAATGGCTCGTCAACCGGCAGGCCGCCGAGACGATCGATGCTGACGAAGACGGTGGGCCAACTGCCAGTCCAACGCAACGTCGCCGCCGCCTGTTGAATATGACCATGACGCGTGGTTATCTCGGCATAGTCGTCGAGGGTGACCGCCCGTTCCTGCGCGCGAAAAGCGCCGGGCGCGATCCGTCGAACGTGCTCGATGGTCTCGGGCTCGACGCCGACGCCGGCCGGCAGCGGATTCCTGACGCCGATGACTCCGTGATCGTTGCTCACGATATGCGCAAGGCTTTCGGCGCCGATGTTGCCCGCCACTCCATTGCCGACTCGATAAGCCGCTTTGAATGACGCGCCTTCCGCGGGCCGAGCCCCATGCTGGTCGTCGCCAAACCGAAGAGTCGCCACTCCGTCACCTTCCACTTCGACTACAAAGTGTTTGTCGAACTCACCGCTGCCCATCAGGTCACGGCGCGCAGTCCACTTCGCGTCGAGAATAACTTCAGGCAACACGTCACCCATGCCCGGATGCATCAACGCGTAAGCGGAGGCTTGCCGTCCGGCTCCGCCCGCTGCTTGCGTGACCGGGCTTTCCTTCAAACGAGGCCGATACCTTGGAAAAATCGGAGCCGGTTGCTCCGGCTTGCATCTGCTCCCGGCGCCTGACGGCGCCCTGAACAACACCGGCCCTTGAACGGGCGGCAGTTCTTCATCGGAAATTGTCTGGCCATGATCGGCAAGCACTATGTTGCCAAGCGCTATCGTCACGTCTTTGATACGCCGCCTGCCTGCCGTCTCGCTCAATCTGGAAGAGATGCAAAGCGGGAAGGGCAACGCGTCTTCCGCACCCCACTCGATCTCCGTGACGGCGACGGCCCCGGTGTCGTAGGCCGATTCGAACAGTCCTCCGAGCGGATCGATCGTGACGCTCACCCTAGTGAGCCGGACGGCGTGACGATGGCTCGGGTCGGCGTCCGCGGGTGAGCCCGTGTCCGGCCCGAGCACTTCTTCAAAGATCACCACGGCGTTCTCCAACTCTGGAAAGCCGCCTCTTAGAGCAGCCCGCGTCGCGCCCTTCGGAAGACAACACTCCAGCGCGCCCCACGTATAAAACGACATCCTGTAGTGAGACTGGAACAACACGGCTTCATCCATCGTCTCGAAGACGACCGGCCGCGCGGCCAACGCCTGATTGAGATCGGCGGAGCCGGGATCGATGCGGCTTGGCTGCCCGGACGTCAGCGTGAGCAGTTGAGATCCCTTCGTTATTCTCACGTTGTCGAAGGCGGCTTGCACCTGGACCAAGACCCGCGCGTTGCGGCCATCGTGCATTCGGTGATCGATGAGTCTCGCATGCCGCCGCACTGAGACTCGTCTACGAGCCGTGCCCAGATATGCTTCCGTAGCGATCGCGTCCTGCCGGTAGCTCAAGTAGTCGCCTACGTACGCCAGCAGTTCGACCAGGGTGACGCCGATGTCCGCCGGATGACGCTCGGTCCATGCCGGCGACAAAACCGAGAGCCGATCCAACATCAACTGGCGAAAGCCGGCGTAGTCTTTGGAGAGATAGTCGATCTCCGGCTCGTCTCGCCGCTCCGGCGGGCAAACTCGATTCGTCTCGCAATCGAAATCAGTCGGACACTCCACCTTGAATGAGAATTGAACCGACGACAGCGCCGGGTCGATGATGCCGGGAGGCTGCGGATGTTTGAGATCCTTGATCAGGCGGAGAGTGTACGTCGAAAAGTCGCCCGCCGCGTCTACCGTGACCGTGAGGATTTTGGCTTGATCCCCGCTACCGATCTCGGCTTTGACTACCTTGACGCCCTTGATTCTCTCGCCGCCCTCGATCCTCACGCTGCGCTCATTCAACGCGCCGGTTGCGAGCGGTTTTATGAAATGCACCAACAGCGATCGCTGCCGCTGATCCGGCGGGAGATCGAGCCGGTCGTCGACCTCGAGAAAATCTATGCCGTTCAGGCTGCTTCTCTCGACCGCGATGCGGCGGCGATCGTCACAACAAAAGTAAAACACCGTTAGAACCCTCCGCGCGTGAATTGCGCCGTCTGCCGCTGCTGTGATTTGCGCACCACGTAGCGCACCCGCACTTGAAGGGCCGAGTCGATGTTTTCGACGTCGACTGCCTCCACCAGTATCAAATCACCCAGCCACTGCTGCAGCGCGCCTTGCACGGTCATCTGCGTAGCCGCCGCCAGCGCGTCGCTGTTAGGATCGAAGACAAGCCTGAGTATTCCGCTGCCGAAGTCGGGCCGGTTGACGCGCTCACCGGGCGAGGTGAATAAGACCTGCTCGATCATGTCGCGGATGTGTTCGTCTTCCGACGTCTGCGCCGTGCGTCCCCGGCTGTCGAAGTGGATTGGATAATCAAACTGCATCTACTGTCCTTTCACTCGCACCTGTGTGACGACTATGTTGACGCCGGTTCCGTTTGGCGCGCACACCGCCTGACTGTCCTTAAGCAACACCGGAACGCCTCCTGATTTGACTCTCGTCGCGGCGGTGGTGAACTGAGCGGTCACGCAAGGAACCGGCGAGCCGCTGACGTTGAACGGACAACCGGCGATTGTGTAGGCCGTCGGTTGCGTGACTATCGCCTGGCCGCCGACCTTGACTCGTGGATTAGGAGCCGTTGGCTGAGCCTGCCCCGCGTGCAGACACAACACCGTTGCGCCTTGATGAAGCAAGTAACCCGGCATCACATCACCTCCAGCGCGCCTTTATTGATCGAGATCTTGTTGTTCGTCATCTCGATCGTCGCGCCCTTGCCGTTGTCGATCACGATTCCGTTCGGGGTCATCTCGAGTTTCTGCCCGCCTGAGGTCTTCAGCGTTATGCCGCCGCTGCCCGGCTTGTCGTCGAGAAATATGCTGTGGCCGCCCTTGGTCACTATCAGCACCTTTTCGTTCAGCTTGCTCTGGCCGTCTTTGGGCATCTGACCCTTGTCGCCCCACCAGCAACCGGACCAGATCGGGTATTCAGGATCGCCGCACTCGAACTCGATCCACACGCCCGTGTTAACATCGGGCACGGCAACGAACCCCATGGAGACGCCGCCGAATGGAAAGCAGGGCATCGCCCATCCGCTTTCCTTCTCCCCGAACACGTCAGGCACGATGGCCTGGATGCGGCCCAAATTCTTAGGGTCGTTGTTGGCCTTAACGACGCCGCGATACTTGCCGTAAAACTTGCCGTCTTCTGCCATTTGGCCTCCAGCTACTTAAGAGCTTTCAGAAATCAGTTCTCCTTTTGCGAAGAGAATTCACCGCCGAGCCGCGGAGATGTACGGGCCTTCTCTCCGCGGTTCTCTCCACGAAGCAAACCCGCGGAGCTTGCTCTTCCGGCGAGTTTTTCTTTTCGGCCCTTGCAGCCGATCTTCGCGTCTTTGCGAGAAACTCTTTCCGAGGCCGCGCCGCGGCTCCACTGTGAATTCCTCAGTTCCATTAGCTTGCTCATCTCGCACCAACTTAAAAACTGGAGTAATCGTTTACATTCCCTTAGGGTCGTTGCCCTCTCTAGTCAGAGTGAATTGCTGCGTGTACTTGCCGGGCTCGATCTCGTGGGTGACGCTGCTGACTATGTACTTGCCGTCATTCCTTCTGCCGGCGCCGCTCACTGTTACGCTCTTACGCGCCCTCAGCAACCCACCGTAACGCACGGTGTCGAGCGAGCCGGTGGCGCTGACCGGCTGAGGCGCGTTGGTCGCCTTGGCTTTGGCCAGCGTGTCCGCCACTCCGGGGTCCTTGTTGGCGAGGCATTTCATTACCACTTCCTTGATCGCCTTGCCTTCGGTCTTAGCGTAAGGCGGGTTGCGCTCCGCCTTACCGTCGACGGGGATGCTCTTCTTGGTTTCCGGGTCAAGACGATGGCCGGACACGTTGATCGGCGACAGCGCGTCGTGCGTGAAATCGAGCGACAAGACGTTGGTCGCCGAGGCCATGTTCACGTTCAGGGGCGGCTGCGCGATTCCCTCGCGTTTTTCAGGCCCCCAATAAGCGATGTTCTCGCCAAGAGAGTCGGGCTCGATATAGAAGACGAAACCGTTGCGCTCGGCGAGGTCCTTGATATAGTCCAAATCCGACAAGTTGGTCTGATGCGGCGTCCGCTGCTGCACGCTGGGATACTCCTTTGTTTTGGTGACGGCGGGCGTGATCTTGAAGGTGGCGTACTTATTCAGAATCTGTTCGACGATCCCCGAGTCGGATTGGGCCGGATAAGGGACGCCTTTGTCTTTGAGGTTCATCTTGACGCTGATATCGCTGCCGCTGACGGTGAGCGTCGACTGACCCGGCTGACTGCTGGCCTTGACCTGGTGATGGTCGATGAGTCCATCTATTATCGGCGCGGTGGACAAGCCGATGATGGCTCCGATCTGAACGCGAGTCTCGGGGTCGAGCAAGCCGCTCTCCCACAGTGTGTATTCGCCCATCTTGTCCTTGCCAAGTGAAAAGGTCATCTGGAAGCCGTCGGCGCCTTTCGCATCATTAGTAACCTGAACGTGTTTCAGCGCGGTCATCACGTTGTAAGGCGCGCGCGTCGGTTGGGACTTTCCGATCTTCAAGATGAGATGTATGCCTAACAATCCGGTCAACATTCGTGGTTCCCCTGGGATAGGAGCTAGGATTCAGGAGCTAGGATTCAGGATATAGGATTCAGGATTCAGGATTCAGGATTCGGGAGGATTCAGGAGCTAGGATTCAGGATTCAGGATGCGGGAGGATGCAGGATATAGGATGCAGGATATAGGATTCAGGATATAGGATTCAGGATTCAGGATTCAGGATTCAGGATTCAGCATTTAGGCTGCTGCAATTTGAATTGCGACTGCATCCCAATAACGCCATCTGTTCCCTGTCCTCCAATCTCAATCCTCTAGCATCAATCCTCCATTCTCCGTCCTCTACCTTCCATCCCCTTCCTTCACTCCTGAATCCTGAATCCTTCATCCTGAATCCTGAATCCTTTTTCCTGAATCCTTCTTCCTGAATCCTGAATCCTGAATCCTTCTTCCTGAATCCTTCTTCCTGAATCCTCCTTCAAAAACTCGGCAGCGCGATAATAATCCTTCCCCCGATAGTCTCAGTTAGCTCATCGGGCCGAATGACATTGTTAGCGTCGCAGATTCGCCAGAACTGAGTCGGGTCGCCAACGTAACGTGCGGTTATGTTGTCGAGCCGCTCACCTTGAGCGACTATGTGCTCGACAAGGGTCATCATTCCTTCAGCGGACGGAATGAATCGCCGTTTTACATATCGCAACTCACGGCTGACGCCGTCGCCGTCAGTGACGGTGATTCGCGATGTTTCGATTCCCGCATAACGGCTAGTCGGATCGATCATGGTCTTACACTCCTAACTTGGCCTCGCCTTCTGTATCTCAGTCTCACCTTCTGTATCTCAGTCTCACCTTCTGTATCTCGGTCTCACCTTCTGTATCTCAGTCTCATCTTCGTATCTCGGTCTTACATTCGTATCTTGGTCATCACTTCGTATCTAGGTCTTAACTTCGTATCTAGGTCTCGCACTCCTATCTTGACGCTGAACGAGACGGAAGGACTCATCTTCCTATTCTCGCGATTACTTCTTTCGCCATGTGATGCGCCATGAAGATCGCGCCGCCGGGACTGGGCAAGCCGAGATCGGTGTAACTGAGCACGCGCAGTCCGAGACTGACCTTGGCCCGGATAGGATTTAGCTCGGTGTCGAACGCTTCTTCGGTGATGGTGAACTCGGTAACGCGAACCGGCATTATTCGCCTGACGCTCCAAACAAAGAGCGTGAGCGGCGCTTCAGGCGGAATGATCTCCAGGATGCCGGCGTGAGCGAGGACTTCATTAGCGATCATCCGAAACGACGGCGGATAGACGAGCAATTCGAGCGAAGCGAGCGCGGGATGAATCCCCATCGCCTTAGCTACCGGCTCGGCGAATTCGAGTTGATCGGTAGCGTCGATTTCGACGTCGGCCTTAATCGTCTCCTGAGGCGGCCCGGTAATCCTGAGCGCCTCGCCGCGATCACGCCCTCCTTCGGTAGTCTGCGCGGTGAGCGTGCGAGTAAGCGTATCGGGATTGTATTGAAAGACGATGACGCTCGGAACCGGGTTGAGCGGATCGAGCGCGATGATCACGCCTTTCATTAATCGGGGAGAGCCTGGAAATGTTGTCATTGATTAGATCCTGTGGTACGTTGCTGCCTGCAATTCAAGTTGCTGTGTAGTGCATTGTGTGACCGCCAGTCTCATCGGAACGATATCTCGCAATGGTCTCCATGTTTCCCGCCGCCTGAGGTTGAGGTTCGAGGAGTTCGAAGGTGATGGACTCCTCGACCGGCCCGGTAATGCGCGCGATCTGATTGCGATCACGCAAACCCGGGTCGTCTGAACGGTAAGCGTGCGAATGAGTGTATCTTGCTCGTAGTGAAAATGAGTGTGCTTGGAACCGGGTTGAAGGGATAAAATAGCCCGATGACCGCACCCTTTTGAACTTGTGACCACCGCTCTTCATACGTGATGGAGGGAACGGAGGAGGGTTGTTCGTCATTCGTTGAGCACCTCTCGAGTTCTTGTTGCTTGGCACTGCACCCATCACAGTTTGTGGCAATTCCCGATGATCCGCCACAAATACACTTGCGCTGAAAAACTCCCGTCGGCGTAAAGCCGGAAGAGACCAGTCGTGGGGCTCTGCCCCTTGTTTGTAATTGCGCGGCGATGGTCATAAATTCACCCGGATTATTTTGGAGGAGATGTTTTGCAGATGTTGTGTTTGGTCTTATCCCACCAGACATTCGCGTCGGCATCATCCGCTTTTATGCCATAGATCGGCTTGATTCCGTATGCACTCTCCTTGGCATGCCCCAGGGTTTCTGCGATCAACCGGTAGAGGCTGGTTAGATTGAAACAACGCGGATCACAATGGCCGTCTATGAAAGCATCGACCGCGTAATGAGTCGTGACAGTTGGAAACTTCCCCGCTATCAACGCCGCTCGGATATAGAGGGTCCTCACGCTCCTATATTGCTGGTCGGAGTATGGAGGATCCTTTAGAGGTATGATGTCGAGATTCTCGGGCCTACAGGTATTCGGGCTTACCGAAACCTTTTTTGGTTCGCGGTTCTCGACCTTGGCTTTTTCATTTTCCGTGCTTTGTTTGTCTTCTACTCTCATCACTCCCGGTTGGATGATCTCGACAGAGACTATATTCGACACCCGTTTCTTCCGCTCAGCGAAAAAGAGCAACAGACTGGCGCAGCCCGTCTTAACATCCTGCTCTTGTTTCAATTCAGTCGAGGATTTGGCGACCTGCTCTTCGGTCGGTGGTTCGGCGACTCTCTGCCTGTTGCAAATCTCTTCTACCGTCCAGGCGCCTGCAGTCCAGATTTTCTCTCTCGAACCAGTCTTCATTTGGTTTTCGATGGGGGCCTTGAATTCTTTGGCCCTTGTCTTGCGATACTTTTCGTCGTCGCCCTTTTTTTCATCGCCTAGCTCCTGCGGGCTCAAGCCAGTGAGGGCCGCCTCCATCGCTGAATCTCTCACGTCTTTGCTTGTGGCATTCCACACTTGCCGCAACAGCGCGTCCCGCCGTTTCATCCATACTTCCTGCTTGGCCTCCCCCATTTTCAATCGTTTGTCCTCGGGCTTTTCGAACACGTTTGTAGCCTTTTCCCACTCGGTGGTTGACGGCCGCTGAGACTCGTAAAAGTCCGGTCTTGCGATTATCGGTCCTTCGTCGCGCGGAATCCACGCGGCCACGCCTTTCCCAAGCAGCCCATGACCTTGTTTCACGTGTTGCTCCAGGGCTTTGGTGCTTGAACTCCCTGAAGTGTCATGTAACACGAACGTCGTACCGCGCGGCTCCGCCAACGGTTTGCCCTCTTCCACATTGTCTTTAGCCAGGTGCGCTTTCATCTTGGGTACGTCATCGTCCACGGGATCGCCGGCCTTCTTGACGGGCGCACCCGAAGTTTGCGTCGGCGGTTTCTTCTGTTCGGTTTCACCAGATGCTTGCAGGCCAATGTTGCTACGCAGCGATAGTTCTTCCCTATCGACGATGCTCCAATTATCCTCAGGTCCCTCTTCAATTATTTTCCAGGCCCGCCAGTAATCGTCTGACACCAAATAAATACTCATCCACTGTTGCAGGTCCGCATCCAGGCGCGCTTCCAACCTTGTCGAAACCGGAAGCTGCCGTAACAGCTTGAAAACTTCATCCGGCCTCTTTAACCAAGCCAACTGAATGTCATCCGAGAGCGCGCTCCGTTGAATCGCGATTTGCTTGCGGGGCGAAGCGAGATGTATCGGCTGCCCGGTGACAACTGCCTTTGCAGTCTCCTCAGCTTCGGTCTCAAATGAATCTGTCGGAGAGTCAATCCGCCCCGATAAAGACGCCCGGGCCGCTGACTGCTGCGTAACGTGTGCTAGTTCATGAGCAAGAAGAAGTCTTCCCGAAATGTTATTGGGCGTATACTTTCTGGCCCCGAAGACAATGTCGGGTCCGACTGTATAAGCGTGGGCGTCTACTGCCCAAGCTGATTCAGCCGCCTTTGCATCTGTATGCACTCGCACATTGCCGAAATCATGGCCGAAGCGCGGCTCCATGAAAGCGCGTGCCTCTGCATCAAGCGGCTGGCCGGGTGAGCGCAGCACATCATGAACAATGAACGGCATCGTGCAAGGCTCTTCCTGATCAGCGGTACTACGCTGCATCGTCCGCCACTTTTTGCTGCACTGTACACATTCTTCTCCTATGCCAGGCGGACCACCGCACGCACACTTGCGCTGTAAGAAGTCACGTGGCACACGAGAAAGAGATCGTCTCGTTGAAGATTTCTTATGGGTTTGTAATGAGTTCATTGCCTCAGTTCACCTAGGTTGTATTCGCATTCACAGGGCGTTTTGCTCCCTATTTCGGTGCCATGCAGCAATCACCTTTCCCATTGGTTTTGGTCAGCACGGACCCAGTTCGTGCCGCAGCGCATACCCCGAGTGAGACCTTAGCCGAATTTGCGACATTGTAATGCATTGTGGGTTTCATCACGGTATTGTTGTTGTCGTGTCCAAGATGGCCCGCCGCGTGGCCGACTTCGTGGGCCACTACGGCCGGACGGGCACCCTCGACCACGACGACTTTTGGATTGGCTTTGCCTGAATCGAAGGTATGCCCGCCGCCCGCAATATTCTTGCTGACTTTGGCACCCTGCTGAAATGTCTTCGGTACGAAAACTTGAATGCAATTGCTGCTCCCTGCGGCCGCGAATAGGGCCGATGCCTCTGCTGTGGGCACATTCGTCGTCGGGTCTTCATCCAGTGTCTTAAAAGCAGTGTGGCTAACTGTTTTCGTAGCGAGGATAGAATAGCTGACGCAACATTTCTCCCATATGCTTTGGACCAATGTTAGGGATGGAACAACCGTTGGGCTCTTTCCGTCATCATTCGCGATAGCGACTGGTTGAATGCACGCTGCCAACCGGGTCGCTTGGTTTGGCACTGGACATGCGGCATGCTTTGATTTATTTGGCAGAGCCCGGTGCCAAAAGTATTTGCCCCTTGTTCCTCCAATCAACGAGATCAGTCCCCCACCTGAAAAGTTTCCGCGCTTTGGTCGGCGCCGCCTCTTCGCAAGCCTTGGACTCGCAGGCCCTAACTGCTTTCCAGATAGCTCTGCTTCGACGTCAACCTCCTCCTCCAAAGCATCGCGAGACTTGTAGACCGGCCTAAATCCGGGCCCACCCTCATCTTCATCCCTCTCCATGGCGGCGTCCAATTCGAATTCAGGGAAGTGATCACTCTCGATTTGGAATGGGGCGTAAAGAGCGCCTAGGCTACCCGTCAACTGGTTGTCTTGCGATGCGCGTTCCGAAGTCGCTTGTCGCTTCAGCAGGTTCGCTTCAGCCTCAATAGAACTCCTGGCGCTATGGAGAGATGGGGGTAAAGCGCTGCCAAGCATCTCGACCCCAGATTCACCTCGACCGTCCACGAACCGATCCCTTGGAACTTCGGTGCCAGACGCTCGCCCACCTGATCTAATAGTTCCATCTTGAGCGCTAGAGGTGCTGGGATGTACGAGAACTTGGCCGAAATCGTGGCTAAAGCTCGGTTCAATGAGAGAGGGCTGCGCGCCAGAGGGTTGCTGACTCGGCGATCGGAGTACCTCGTGCATAACCTGATGCCTGCCGTCAGACTTAGCATCGCTAGCCGCTTTGCGCTGTACGCTCAATCGCTTGCCGCCGCACTCTTCACATTCGCCAAACATACCGGCAAAGCCGCCGCAGGCGCACTTCCGCTCCGGAGCAGACCCTAACATCGGCGTGAAGCTTTGCCTCGCAGAAGATTCCGATTGACTGTGTAATGTTGTTCTCATCTTAGTTTCATTAACACGAAACCTCACACGCCCACACGAATGTCAGATTCATCCCATCCATCATCACGCCACTCCAGACCGTACGCCCTTACGAAAGCCTGAAGCTCTTCGGCGAACGACTTCTTTCGGTGATGCGCTTCCTGATTCGCTATATACTTCCCAACCTCCGCCACCCCCGAGTGAGAAACAGAAAAGGCTCCGTAGCCGCGGCCCCAAGCGAATTTCCCGTTGATGATTCGATTGGCGTTGATCCAGTGAGATGAAGCGCCCTTCAAGAGCTTCATCACTTCTTCGATCGAGTACTTAGTTGGAAGGTCGATCAACGCGTGAGTGTGTTCGGGATTGACGTAGTTGATCTTCATGTAAATCCCCTTGGATTCAGCGTACTCGTGCAGGTGTGCGGATACTTTCGCGGCGGCGGGCTTGGGCAACAGCCGCTGGCGATGGAGAGTCGCCCACGTGAGATGAAGCCAGCAGCGGGAAAAGGAATGAAGTGACATTGGTCGTTGACTCCTTAAGTGAAAACTATTGGAGACGGGGATGAAACTGTTAAAACAGTTTCAACGCCCCAACTCCCGGCTTCTTCCACCGCGATAAATCGCGGTGTTAATGAAAGCGGCGCGCCGCCCGCAAATTGCTCGGTGAAGGCGGATGCGCTCGATAACAAACGCATAGCTCGCATGAAACCACGCGCTGACTGCAATGAGTCGCGCGCCAGTAATCGGACAACCGGCGCCCTCTGCGATCGCTCGGGCGTTCGGGATGAATGGAGCCTTCCTGCTCATTTGATCAACCCTCGATATATTGCATTGGCCACGCGAACGCCAATCAAAGATGGTTTTGAATCAAGTGCGATTTGAACCGCCCCGCCATCTACAAACAGATGATCGCTCTGATCTGACGGTGCGGACGACAATCCTTGGTCGGCAAGCAATCGGGTCAGTTCGCTCTCGATGGCTTCGCTGATCCGATAGCGATCACCGGGGGAAAAACCTTCCAGGACTAGCTCGTCGATCCGCAGCTCAATCAATTGCGGATTCTTTGATTGCGGATTGTGGACTGCGGATTGCGGATTGGGGACTGGGGAACTCGGATTGGGGATTGCGGATGCCGGCGTGATTTCAGACTCTGCATTCCGCGATCCGAAATCCACTATTGTCTTTGACCTTTCGGATGCGGGCCGAGACGCCGCCGGACGCCGAATGTCTGAATCCGAACTCCGCACTCCGAACCCCGAACTTCCCTTCTCCGAATCCGCATCCCGCAATCCGCGATCCCCAATTCCCATTTTGAAATCAGCACCTCCCTTTCAGAATTCCCGATCCACAATTCTCCCGTTAAGATCAGTACTTTCTAATCCGAACTCCACACTCCGAACTCCGAACCCCGAACTCCGAACTCCGAACCCCGAACTCCGAACCCCGAACCCCGAACCCCGAACCCCGAACTCCGCACTTCCCTTCACATCCATCCTCCGATCTCAGCTTCAGTCACCGGTTTTTCCAACTTCGCGTACTCGGCTCGAGCCGCCTGGAGCAAATGCCTCATTCGGATCGGTGAGCCGACGTCGGCCGCGAGAAATGCCGCGTTCAATGCAATGTTTCGAATGTTGCCACCCGCGACGTTGAGCCGCGCCAGTTTGTCGTAGTCCAGACCTTCGATCGGTGTATCCGCCGGAAAAATGCGCCGCCAGATTTCTCGGCGTTGAGGCGCGTCGGGGAATGGGAACTGGACTATGAAACGAATGCGCCTCAAAAAAGCCGTGTCGAGAGCGTTCTTCAGATTCGTCGTCAGAATCGCCAACCCGCGATAGGTCTCCATGCGCTGGAGTAAATAACTGACCTCGATGTTGGCGTACCGGTCGTGACTGTCTTTGACTTCGCTGCGTTTGCCGAACAGCGCGTCGGCTTCGTCGAACAGCAAGATCGCGCCGCCTTCTTCGGCGGCGTCGAACACAAGGCGCAGGTTCTTTTCAGTCTCGCCTATGTATTTACTCACGACCGAGCTGAGGTCGATGCGATAGAGGTCGAGTCTCAACTCACGCGCGAGCACCTCGGCCGCCATCGTCTTCCCGGTTCCACTTGCTCCGGCGAATAGAGCGCTGATGCCGAGACCTCGCGCGCCTTTGGAACCGAATCCCCACGCGTCGTATACCGTCGCTCGATGCTTTACGTGAGTGGCGACGTCGAGGAGAGTCAGGCGTTGCGCATCAGGCAGCACGAGATCATTCCAACCGGCGGCGGCCTCGATGTGCTGCGCCAAGCCGTCCAGCTTCGCGCGCGCTTGAACCCGGCAGGCGTCCCATAGCAAATCGCTCAGTCGAGCATAGGAACCTCCGCCGGCTTCGGTATGATCCGTTCTAACTTCGGAGGTTTCAGCATCGAAGGTTTCAGCTTCGGAGGTTTCAGCATCGCTGACTTCAGCTTCGCTGACTTCAGCTTCGCCGGCTTCGGCTTGGGCTTCAACGGTCTCAAAGCTTTGCTGCTCGACGGGCTCATTGACGTCATCATAGACATTGAACTCGCCGTTCCTGAAGGAGCCTGCCGAAACCGCTTCAATCGCCGCCGCGCGAATGGTTCGAGGGCTGAGACTGAACTGTGAGACCAGCGCGTCTACGTGGCCGTTCAGCGACTGAGCGTGCTCGCCCAGGGTGTTCTTCCAGATATCGCGTTGCTCGCGGGCCGTCGGCTTATGCACATCGAAGCTGATCAGTACTCGGTGTTGAGAGCGGCGGCGTTCCCGGCACGAGATGATGATCGGCGCCTTGATAGCGTCAATGAATCTCGAGATCAGTCTTTCACGAGCCGAGTCGCCTGATTCGATGTCGCCGCACTCGATCAGAAGAGCGCTGTTACCGAGCACTGACTCCCGCTCCCACAGACGAATCAACCCGTCCATCTCGGCGGGCCCAAGTGGAAGGCTATGCGGCTGCATCACGCTCAATCGCAGTCCTAACGACGCGCATATCGCGGCTGTGATTGAGCGCTTGTTTTCCGCATCGGGACCGCAAAGTTGAATCGCGGGCAGGATCGTTCCCGTGTTTGCGCGGCTCCATGCAAGACTCCCGCGCTCGACGATGTTCCGGTGTGACGGTGTGATCTCGCCGGCGGCCATTACCGGCTCGACCAATCCCGCAAGCCGGTCGTCGATATACTGGACTCCAGTCAGGTAGTGCAGCACTCGCTCATCGATGCGCAAGGGGCAGATGGTGAGCGCGTGGCCCGACCCGACTTCTATCAACCGCCACTTGCGCAACGGAGCGGAGGGAGAGAGGGCGCTCCAATGAGCTTCAGGCAATGCGGCGAGAGCGAGACTGAACGTTGGATAAAGACGCGCGGGGTCGCCTTGAGCAAGGGCGCAGCACGCCGCGAATTTCGAATCCAACTCCGGGCCGGCGCACAGCAGCAACAGGCCGCGTTCAAACGGCGACAACCCGAAAGTAGCGGCAAGCGTTTCGAGAGCCGGTGGGCCGGGCATCAACTCCGCGGCTTCTTGCAACGCCGATTCAACCGAAGCCTTCGCGCCGATGCTTGCCGAGTCGAGTGACGAGCATCCCGACGTTTCGCCTGATGAATCGCCTGACGCCTTGCTCGGCGATTCGCTTGCCGATTCGATCGCGTAGCGCACTACGGCCAGCGCCGCCATCAAATAGCGTTGATTAGCCTCGCTCCAATTATTTTCGCCGGCGTTACTCATAGGATCTCTTATCCGATCTTTACTCGGGGCGCTACGAACCTCGGGTTATTGGGGTCCGGGTCCGCATCAAGCGGACTCTCCCCGCCATCGACTCGCACTCGAACCAGGTATTCGCCAGGCGCAACGCTGGCGATGTTGAATTTGATCGTGTCGGTCTCAGTCAAACCGCTCGTGAGATGCAGAGGCCGGTTGCTAAAGCTGTAGGACCGCGGACGGCTTGCCGATACATTGAATTCATTCAACAGCAGCGCCGTTCGTTGACCCAGTCCGACGCTCGGGCTGATCTTGACGGTGACCTCCGCCGATATCGTTCCATCGGACGCCGTAGTCGATCCCGATATACTAACGTCGTAGCTCCCGTCGCTCTTCTTGATTATTGTTGGGCTCAGCACGAACGCCGCCACGTTGGACTCGACTCCCGCGTGAGGCGAGGCCGGCTTGCCCATTAGAAACTCGTGTACGACTTGAACGCCGTTAACGCCGCTGCGAATAGTTGGAGGCAGGACGGCCGCGATTTCGGTCTCATTAATATCATGCGGCGGCGGAGTGACGTTGGAGGCGCCGATCCGAAGCCGCGTGACTTCGCCTTTCAACTGTTTGCCCTTCACGAGCAGAATACCGCCCGACGTGATGCGGTGGCCGGGGCCGGCTTGGGGAACGACTTCTTCGATGAGCGGCTGTCGAAACGTCTTCACGTAGATCATGCGTTCGCGAACGGGCAACGCTGGATGCGGCGTTTCTTCGCCGTCGATGAAGACCACCATACCCTGGTAACCGAGCGACAACGTGTAAGGTGTTTGTAGAAAGACCGACCATAGCTTCGACAGTTCTTCGAGAGAGAGCGGCAGAGGCGTGAACTTCACCAGTTCGATCGCGTCCGCGAGATTGGAGTTCGCTAGGAATGGAAAAGAAGGAATGGTCGCGCGAATCAATTCTCTGGTGATTACGGGCTTTGCATGCAGCGTGCGGACGGCGCTTCCCAGCAGCCGCTGCGGCTCCAATTGAGATTCATCGCCGTAGAAAGTCAGCAAGTAGTGCAGGTCGATGGCGGCGCGCGGCTGCCGGGCCACCTGGCCGTCCGGCCGCCGCGTAGGTAAATCGGAGTTGCGCCACGCGGCGTTCGGCGTGACTTGATATAGATAGATGTTGATCCTCGGCTTTTCGCCGCTGGCTTCGCTTTGATGAGGCCGGAGCATGGTGACATCGGCTCCGCTGACGTCCGCCTGGGCCTCATGCTGGATGAGCTGCCTGAGCGCCGCGGTCACGTTTGCTATGGCCAGGAAGTTACTCATCGCGAGCCTCCGTTGCGCTTTCGGAGATACTCTTCCAGCGATATCCGAGGCTGCGAAGCCGCAGCCCGCTTTTGCGGAGCCGGAGCCGGCGGGTGTACGGCGCGTACTTCGATACGGCCTATCGTCACACGTATCGTAGGCGGGCCCGAGGCTGCGTCTTCATTGCGTGATATTGGGCGAGACGCCGGCCGCGATGCGGATCCGGATGCAGCTTCCGCAACGGGCCTGACTACCGGCCGGGCAGTTGAAAAATGCTCGCCGTGAGTCCGGTTGGTACCAACGCTCGGCAACGCTGCTATCGCCTTTCGCGCCTTACTCGTATCAAAAGTGTCGCCTTCAGCAGTTCGGCTCGATGACTGCGACAGGGTCTGTATGCTTTGTTGAGATCGTTGCGGCTTCCTTTGTGGATCGGGTTGCTGGGCGCCGTGGCTAGCCGGCTTCGGGATCGGCGCCGCGGGGGATTCCATACTCTTGTGATGAACTTCCGTTTGGGGGGTTGGGATCGTATCAGCGATAGCCGTGCGCGGAGTGTTCGCGAGCTCTCTCATCAAAGGCGCCGGCACGATGGCATGAGTAGTCCGCGCTGCCCGGTTCGAAGTCTTTGCCTCGCGCTGAATGGTGACGGCTTGATGCTCGTCTGAAATCTCGTCGCCTTGCAACGAACGTTTCGGCGCATCGCGAAGCTTCGCCTGATCATGCATTGCATCAACGGCGCTGAATACTGGCCCGACCATCTGGTCATTTGCGCCGCTCCCACCAGTCTGCCGGCCGAAAGCGCTCACCGGCGGATAGGGATTCGCCGTCCACCGGTCACGATTCGTTTCGCGAACTGGGACGACTGGTGAAACCTGTACTGTCGAATCAGGATCAACAGGCCGCCCACCTCCCCTCGTTCCAGTCCAATTCTCCGCGGATTCACCTCTCGAGAGCGTCGTCGAGATCGGTATGGTTGAATCGGCATCGGCAGGCCGCGCGCTCGATCTTGCGCCCGGCTCCTTATCGATAGATTCACCCGTTGCGTTCGCCGGCGCCATCGGAATGATTGAATCGGCGGCGGCGGGCCGGCCGGCCGATCTCGTTCTCGGCTCCGTTTCCTCGAATTCGCCGGCTGAGCCCGGCGTTGGCGTCCGAGTTGTTGAATCGGCTTCGCGTGGCCGCCGGCCTGCTGTTGCTCCTGGCTCACTTTCCAGGGTCGCCGGCGCCGGGATGGTTGGATCAAACTGCACTGCCTCTCTTGCAATCGTACGCCGGCGCAGAGCGGCGGCGGACTCGCCGGGTGAGATCGCCGTTGAGATCGGGATGGTTGATTCGCCATCGACAGGCCGTTCGGCTGCTATTGCTCTCGGTTCGAGTTCGCTGGTTTCGCCGGCTGAGATCGCTGCTGGGATCGGAATAGTCGAATCAGCATCGACCGGCCGCCCAACGTCTCTTAGTCCCGTCTCGCCCTCGATGGATTCACCCGTCGAGATACTTGCTGGGATAAGTATGGTTGAATCGGCGCCGGCAGACGGCGCCGGAGATCTGGTCACTGGCGAAAGCGAGGTTTCGTTGTCATCCGCGTCTTTATCGATTGGGATCAGGGCCGGCGCCGCGCCGGTTCGACCGGCGTCAACACGTCCCGGCTCGCTTCTTGCCCGCGGTGTGAGCGAGATTCGACCTTCATTGAGCGATCTCTCTTCATTTTCCGGGGCATCCTCCCACTCATAAGGCGCCGCATTTAATTCACGGGATGACGGCTCGGAGCTTCGGAGAACTTCTTCGAAATCGCCCGTTGGACCTTCGTTAGGGAGCGCTTCACGTTCCGGAACAGGCGCGCCGGGGCGGCGCTTAGGTTCGCCGGTTGAGAAGACCGCTTCCGTCACCGAATCGTGCGCCATTGCTTGGGGGCCGGTTACTGTCGTCAAGTCATGCGAGACCTCGTTACTATCGGTCGAGCTCACATTATTGATTCGGGCTGCCTCACGATCATTTGAACGAACGGTCGTGGCTATTGAATTGGACCGAGGCGCCGCATCCTGAGACAGCGGCTCGAAATCGCTTTCGGTGTCTTCGGCTGCCATCGAAGAGCCTTCGGAGTCGAGCGCTTGCCGATCACGCACTGGTGCGATACCCGAGTCGATTCCGCGCGCGGGCATTGGAGGCGAGTCGATTCTCCCGCCGCCTCGGGACACTCCGCTTCGATCTGCCGCCGCACTAGCGGTTCGCGATGATCCTTCAACGTTGGTTCGATCGGCAACCGTATCGCTATCCGTTGGAACCGCCGCAGCCACCGGGCCCGGGCCGAAGATCGCGCCGATTAACGGCCGCGCGGCCGGCGCCGTTCCGAGGGTCCTATCGACGAGTCTGTATAGAAAATCGGTCATGCGCCTATCAACTCCAGATAGAACTGGCGCCGCAGGGCGCTGAGAGAAAGAATCTCCGGCTCACTCCATCCGTATTCCCGAGCCAGAGAATGAACCTCGGTCAACAATCGCTTAGCCAGCGCAGACATCTCGGCCCAAAGAAAATCGCCGGTGTCGAACAACACTCGCCACTGATGGCCGCACGCCGGACAAGTCATATCGAAGAACGACTCCGCCATCGGATCGTTATCAGCAAGCGCGTCCGCCAGATCGGCTACGACCTCGTCCGGCAACTCGGAGGCAGCGACTTTCTCACCGTCTCGAAGAGCCTCGATCACGCAACGCCGCACCAGCATCTCGCGGGCGGATCGCCTGTCATCGCAATCCGCGATGGCGGCGAGGTCGGTGGTGTTGACAAGCCGTAGGCGCAAGTCGTAACCGCCCGTCGATAATTCGAATTCTTGCGAGGGCGCTTCACTGCCTCGCGACTCGAGCCGCAGATCCCGTGCGTCGACCTTGAACTCCAGCCGTTCTTTACACGCCGTGCATTCGGCAAAGCAGTGGAGGCGGTTCCCAAAGAGCCGCACTCGAATAGACATCAAGTAGGCATCGCGCCGGCCCAGGCTGAGCGACGCCAGTTCGTCAAGGGACGTCCGAGGAAAGGCCGGCGCCAGCATGGCCAGCGCCCTATCAGGCGGGCTCAGGCCGGCCGCCGATCCCCAGACGTGAACGACATCGATTGCGGTCAGTGGACGCATTCCGAACTCCAACTCCGCACTCCGAACTCCGCACTCCGAACTTCGCACTCCGAACTCCGCACTCCCAACCCCGAACTCCGAACTCCGAACCCCGAACTCCGAACTCCCAACCCCGAACTCCGAACTCCGCACTCCGAACTCCGCACTCTGCG
>JAHFUG010000226.1 GCA_023265195.1 Blastocatellia bacterium
GCACATACATATCCATCTTCCCGATGTCCTCGTGAGTCAGCTCGCTGGTTTTCAGGTCGATCAGCAAGAAGCATTTGAGGATGTAGTTGTAGAAGACCAGATCGATGAAGAAATCCTTCGTCTCGGTGCTGATGCGGTGCTGACGAGCGACGAACGCGAAGCCCTTGCCCAGTTCGAGCATGAAGGCCTGAAGCTTTCCTATGATGGCCTGCTCGAGTTCGGCCTCGCGAAACTGATAAGCATCGGGCATTCCGAGAAACTCAAGAACGTACGGGTCTTTGATGAAGTCCTGCTGCAATGCCGCGAGCGGCTCAGTCTTCTCCAGCATCTCCTCGACGACCGGCGCCTTGTCGCGGCTAATCAGCAGGCGGTCGTAGTAGAGAGAGTTGATCTGTCTCTGGAGTGCTCGAACCGACCAGTTCTGACTTGCGGCTTCGGTCATATACCACTGCCGTGCATCCGGCTTTTCGACTCTCATGAGAAGCCGGTAGTGCGACCACGTCAATTCCGCACGCAGTGTGTGCAGTTTGTCGCCTTGAGATTCTTCAATAACCACGGTGTCATCGCCCAATATTCCGCACACTGTGCGGAATATTCGGAATGCAAGATAGAACTGTCTGTACGCGAACAGGTTAGAAACCCCAAACCCTCTTCCGAAGTCCTGCGTTAGGCGGTGCGACAGACCGCGTACCAAGCCTTCTCCATAGCCCGCACGTTCCTTACCCTGTTGTTCCTCTTCTACGATCATCCGCCCGATGTTCCAGTAAGCCTCCACCATCACGAAGTTGACGGCGCGGTATGCATTGGAACGGGCAGTGCGCAGGACTTCCGCGATCGATTCGTAGAATTCTCTACGCACCGCGTCGAGAATTTCAGTGTTGGATTCACTCGCACCCGGTAACCTAACGGTTGAACTCTGAACTTTCGGCGTTTTCTTCTTGCTCATACTCCAAGCCTCGCAAGGATCTTCTTCAATGCAGCGTCGGTCTCTCGACTCTCGGCCTCCAGCGCTTCAAGCTCTTCGACGATTTCCGCGATGGTCCGGTATTCCTCGCCCGCTCCTGCGTGAATGTAGCGGCTCGGCGAGATATGAAGTCGTTCTTGGCGATCTCGTCGCGAGGGACGATGCGGCTGTATTTCTCGATCTCGCTCCACGACTTGAAGGTATCGTCGATGCGCGCGATGGCTTCCGCCGGAATGTAGTTGTCGGATCGTCCTTGGCGAACTCGATAGCAGCATTGAGCAGGAAGACCTTGCCTTTGCGCTCTTTCGACTTGGCTTTGTCGAGAAAGAGAATGATGCCGGGCGCGCTGCTGTTGTAGAAACCGCGAATTGAACAGGCCGCATCCCATATCCAGGATTCCAGCGATTTGTCATTACCATTCTTCATTCAGATTCCTGGTCAAGATATTAACATTAAGAGCAATACATCACGCCGGGACGTTGTCGATCCGACCGCGGTTAATAACGATCTGGAAGTTGATCTTTATTCGGTCTGCAATAGCACTGCCGCGTGAAGCCAGCGAGGTGTTGGCCATAGTTAAGTACTGCGCCGAGCGAGGTATTCCGCTGGCGCCTCGCGGCGCGGGAACAGGGCTATCCCGCGGGGCCAATGCTATTCGGGGTTGTATCGTCGTTTCCCTTGAACTCATGAACAAGATTGTGAAGATCGACCCAGACTAGCGGCTTGCCGTCGTTCAGCAGGGGGTGATCAACGACGATCTTAGAAAAGCCTGTGCTGAACATCGATTGTGGTATCCACCAGATCCAGCAAGCGCGCCCGTGGTCGACGATTGGCGGCAACGTGAGCACCAACGCAGGTGGTTTGTGCCGTGTAAAGTACGGGGTCACGCGAGACTACGTAATTGGAATGGAGGCTGTGGTTGGCCGGGGTGAGCTAGTCAGGTTGGGCCGGCGCAGGGCCAAAGGCGTAGCAGGTTATGACCTGGCGGGTCTCTTTGTAGGTTCTGGGGCAACGCTGGGGCGTCATTACCGAGATTACTCTTCGACTGCGTAGCGCTCGCAAATCCGAACGCACAATCGTCGGTTACTTTGATGATCTACCCAGCGCGGGGCGAGGCGCGGCTTGCAGTATGGTCTTCGGGAATTGTGCTGAGCGCATTGGAATTGGTTGATCGCTATTGTTTGCGAGCCGTCGACGAATGGAAACACATGCAGTTGACTGACGCCGGCAACGTATTGCTGTTGGCGCGCACCGATGCTCCAGGCCAGATTGGCGACGACGAAGCCGACACCGTGCTCGAATGCTTCGGTAACGCGGGAGCGTCGTTCGTCGAAGCCATCGCTCCTCGCCATGACGATTGCCTGCTGCTGTTTTTGCCAACGGCGAATTTTCAGCAGCGGCTGATGTATTATGGGGCGCTTTGGTATAGGTTCGATCTAATCGTTACTGATCCAAACCATCTTTTTCGCGCGCTGAAGGAGCTTAAGCCAACCATGCTGGTTGCGCCCCCCGCCTTTTATGAGGCATTGGAAACACGGTTCTTCAACCTGCCGGGATGGAAACGATGGCTGGCGAACCTGGCTGGCCGCATCACTTTGCTGTTGCCTTTGCGGACGCTACGTGAAAAACTGGGCAGGGGCGTCTTCAAGCAGGCTCACGAGGCGTTGGGCGGCCGCATGCGGCTCATGATAACGGGGATGGCTCCTATCAAACGCTCCACACTGACATTATTCGAACGCATGCAATTATCTTTATATGAAACCTACGGACTCGTCGAATTGGGCTCGATTTCGTTGAACAGTCCGGGAGTTGGCAAGATGGGATCGGTTGGAAGGCTGCTCCCTGGAGTCACGGTCGAGATGGCTCCGGATGGTGAGATCATCGCTCACCGGGAGCCGACTCTTGCATTTGGGTATTCTGAATGTTCGGAAGGAGAGCAGGAGAGAACTTTTATCGGCAATAACCGGATTGCCACGGGAGATATCGGACGTCTCGACGAGGATGGTTACCTCTATCTGATTGGCCGTAAGAAGGAGATCATAATCACGGGCGGCGGAAAACAAATACACCCTGAAGTGCTGGAAGCAGAGATCGACGCCTGTCCTGATGTGGCGAAGTCCGTGGTTCTCCGCGACCCCGATTTACCATTCCTGATCGCGGTAGTGCTCTCCAAGAATCCGCAGTATCCCGGCGCCAGGGAGCGAATTCAAAAATCCGTTGATCGCGTCAACGAGCGTTATTCATCCACGCCAGTCGCAAAACTCATTTTTACCGATGTCGTATTTTCCCGCGAGAATGGATTGTTGCGGCCGAACTTGAAACTCGACCGGAGAAAAATCGCACAACATTTCCAAGCTCAGTGGTCCTCGAAACGAGAGGGACTGAATTGAAGTAGTGACCTGGACACTTTCCTGGAGAATCTCATGGAATTCGATGCGCAGTTTGAGGAACAGATTTGCTCTCTTATAAAGGGCGCCGTCCCGGGTAGATTCAAAAAGGTCAAGATTACCAGGGAAACATTTTTGCAGAAAGAACTCGGCCTGGATTCGCTTGGAATCCTGGCGTTAGTGTTTCGCTTTGAAGAGACCTTTGGCGTCGATCTCAGCCAGATGGACCTGCAGATCGAACTCGCCAGGCTTCGTACCGTCGGCGATCTCATCAACACCAGCAGAGAAATCCTTGAACAGCTCAAGACTGTCGGAAACGCCTGAACTCGGATCACTGGCAGGGGTAGGAATGAGGAACCATAACAGGAATAGGCCAATCAGTGGCAGATGGTTTTCCAGCGCGCGCCATTTGAAGCAAATCGCCGCGCGCCAGGTAACGCCTCGCAGCTAGGCCTCCCTAGAGCGACTGAAATAACGAGGCTTACATCTATCACATTTAGGCATAGGCGTCCTGCTCGGTCCGTCCATTTACAGACACTCCGATCAAGCCGGAGTCTAAGAATAACGGAGGCGCCAGCGTTGGGGGTATTCTGGAGAGCCACGGCGGCTCAGCGTATGTAGGTGGGATTTGAACAACTCCCCAACTGCGTTGGGGGTATTTCCGCCGCTAGGCAGGGGCCTCCTCCCCAGCCAGATTTAAGTATCTCATCAGCACCCACACAACTTTAGGACAGTACCCCGGCGGTGCGTCCAGGTTGACAATAGTACTGCTGTTTTGTATATAGGTATGGTTTGCGGGAACGAATCATACAGAATTCGAAATCTGTCCAAAGAGGCTCGTAGAGTTTCGGTTTCAAGCATGGCCACTCGAGGGTTAGGCTCGTGAGTTTGATGAAGCACAGTGGACCGCGACCGGCTCATAGAGATGAATGACGCCACCCCGTGTCGGCGTTCGCCCAAAGTGAGCGGCGACGGACTTGTTTTTATTGGAGTAGGCGTCGGGCTCTATGGATCGGCCTGGAAGGGGCGTTGGTCAGCCAGTGAATGTGCTGCCCGATTAGCGGTCGATGTCCGAAGGATTCGCAGCCGATCCTTCGATTTCACGTCGTGGGATCGCTTCCGTTCCTCCATGGATATGGGTTTGATCGGTAAGCTTGCGCAGCCGCTCAACAGGAGCGCGTCCTGCACCCTATCGGCTCCGCCGGAGTTCTTTGAGCGCCCGGGGAGTTGGTTGAATACTATTTCGCAATTTCGTGGCTCGATCAGCCGGCGCCCGAATTTCGTTCACGAACCCAGAGTAGAGAAAATAAGGCCCCAGGACAGTATGGAGCTTGCGTTTGGCAGGGTGGCCGCGCTTTCAACGGATCGGACTCTGCTCGGACGAAGACGATGCGCTGCGTCGCAGCGGTCTTCGGGTTCGTGGCCAAATCCTCAGACTCATGCTTTGACCTCGCGGGAACCATGTGGTCTGTTATTGGAATCGACCGTAACGAGACATTTTCCTATAAGAACGTGTACGCCAATGCGCTCAGGCGCAATCGGACAGTATATGTCGCTAAAGAGATTCCCTGCGCAAGAACGTTGGTCTCGACCGGCATCGGCGGCTTGGACCGGCGAGTGGCCATCGTCGATCCACAAACGGCGCCGAGGCCGCGGAAAGACCGCGTAGCCGGCGAGTTGTTGGCGCCCAAGCGCCGCTCAAGGCTGCTCAACAAGCGTCCCAAATGGTTTGAACTAAGGAACCTGATCTTGAGAATCTTGATCGCAAGAAAACTCGATGATCGCCTTGTAAGAAAGGGGCTTGGAGACTTGGTTGTTTATCGGCCTGAATTGGCAAACGACGGCGACATGGTCAACGCTCTGCGCGAGCACCGGCCACACGCTCTGATCGTTGGCGACGATCGGCTCGATGAGGGGGCGGTGTCGGCGTGGCGGGAAGTATCGGCCGGTGGTCTATTGGCGGTTCTCGAACGGAGCGGCAATGCCGATAGGCCGTTGCAGGCTGAGTTGACCGCGCGCTACGGGGTTACATTTCATGTCGCGCCGCCGGCGGAGACTTCTCAGAAGGCTGGTCTTGCCGCGCTTCGTTATGCCGAAGCCCATCTGAATCGCGGGCGCCTGTTGCCAGGACTTGAGGCTGCCGGTTTGTCGCGGGCCTCTGCTCGCAACGGCGGGAAACGCGGCGTCATATTGGTTGGCGCCGGCATCGTAAACCTGATTTCGGCGTGGGAGTTAGTCAGAGCCGGCTACGATTTGACAATAATAGATGCGGCTCCGGACCCGCGGACGCGTCCGAATTGGCTCTTGCTTGGCGCAACACACGGCGGCGGCAACGCGCGAATGTTTTCATTGACCGAAGCAGACAACTACAACGAGAAAGGAAGCATGATTTATTCCGGAATGGATTGCGTCTTGCGCCAGCGCATCTCCGAGGGCGGCTGGCTGGCGCGCGATCCAGCGGAATTGACCGAAGGTGAGCGCCGGTGGCTGGCTCAGTTTGACGCCGTCCCGACCTGGCTGGCTGAAGTCTTCACCCAAGACATCTATGACGTTAACCGGGAAAGCCTGATCTTGTGGGATCGGCTTCGGGAGGATTATCCCGCTCTGTTTGAGGGCGTCGGCTATGTAGGAGATATTCTTCGGATTTATTCGGAAGCTCAGGCATACGAAGCCGCTCTGATCCTGCAAAGCGACGTCGGGGCTTTGAAGCGTGAGTTGCCGCGCGCGGAAGTTGCAAGGCGCTACCCGGCGTTCATCGCGGCGTGCGAACGTGGTGAGATCGTCGGCGGGCTCGATGCGATTGGATTCACGCTGAACATTCATGATTTCGCTGCGGGTCTGATTAAGGAATTGGAGATGCGTGGCGTCAAGTTCAGTTGGGGCGTGAGGATGGAGCGCATTTCAACGACAACGGACGGGCTGGTTGACGGACTCGAGACGAATGCCGGGTTTAAGCGGGCGGACCACTATGTTCTGTCGCCCGGCGCGTACTGTCGGGATGCTCTTGCGGGCACCCGCGCGGAAGGCAAGGTTCAGGGCATACTCGGTCTCTGGCTCACGCTTCCGAACCTCGAGCCTTTGTTATCGCGCTCGGTCAAGCTTCACCGTGAGGGACATGTCGGCGAGGACTCGAACATAACACTCGCACGGGATGCGGAAGGCCGGCCGGTACTTCTCCTCGGCTCTGGGTATGGCTTCGTGGGCGAAAGGGCGTTCGATCCCGAGTCCGGAGAGATTGCGGTTCTCTTCGAGGCCCTGGAGCAGACCGCGCAACGCTACTTGCCGCGGAATTACGCCCGTGCTCTCGCGGACGGCAGCTTGAGTAACAGTAGAAAGGCATGCGTGCGGCCATTCACTACTACGGGGCTCGGCATATTCGAGGTGCTGCGCGCCGCCGAAGGTGGACGCATGGTAATCACTACGGGTCACAACACTGGGGGATTCACGCAGGCGCCGTCGGTTGCAAAGGCGGTGGTTGCGACTCTCGATGGATTACTTCATCCGATGCAATGGAACTACGATCCTGAGCGGGGATTTTCCACGGCAGTCTAAATTGATGGGACGCGTTGGAGGATAGATGAAGAGCCAGGGCTTCCAAGACCATTTTTCCAAGTTAGCGCCGCGGTACACCCGCCATCGACCGCTTTACCCCGAGGATCTCTTCTCGCACATAGCGAGCGTTGCGCCCAGCCGGAGTCGCGCTTGGGACGCAGGGACGGGTGGAGGGCAAGCAGCCGTCCGCCTTGCGAACTACTTCGATGAAGTGATTGCAACGGACGGAAGCCAGGAACAGATTCGCAATGCGCAGCAGCATCCCCGAGTGCAATACCGGATCGCGTTGTCGGAAAAGACGGATATGCCTGATGGTCAGTTGGACCTCGTCACCGCGGCGCAGGCGGCGCACTGGTTCCGAGTAGACGATTTTTATAATGAGGTTCGGCGCGTACTCAAGTCAAAAGGCGTGTTGGCCATCTGGTGTTATGGGCTCGAGTCCGTCGATGATCGAGTCGACGTTGTAATCAGAAAACTCCACGACGACATGCTTTCTCCGTATTGGCCCAAGCGTACGATCGAGGACCACACTTATCAAGATATAATCTTTCCGTTCAACGAGTTTCCACGCCGTGTTTTTCGCATGGAAATGAAGTGGACGCTGGGCGAGCTACTCGAAGGTTTTCGCACATGGTCGGCGGCGCTTTTCTATAAGGAGGATCGGGGCGCCGATCCCCTCGAAGTGTTGGCGCCGGAGTTTTTGGCAGCGTGGGGCGATCCTGATCAGCCGCGCCTGATAAGCTGGCCGGTTTACCTTAGACATGGGACGCCGGACTAAACTACGAGCCCGGGCAGCCAGTTCGCCCGCCTCGCGGAGGTAAATATGACCAGCACGGAAAGCAGCCTTCGCCTTGATATTCTCACTGAACCGGCGAGCCTGCCGAAGCCGAAATGCGATGAACTGATCGACGCGTTTGTGGAGCTTTCTTATCAAACGACAGGCGGCGACGATTGGCAGTCATACCGGCCGGCCATCGAAGGATGGCGTGAGTACTACAACGCGGTGGGGGCGAGGCCTCAAGACTACGACCGCCTTGTATTGATCTATGACGGCGATCTGTTGGTTCATTTCACGGGGGTGACCCGGTTCCGGCTCGGCCCGTCGCTCGACTTCACCTGGATGAGAAGCTCGATGACGCTGAGAAAGCACCACGGCGGCGGCATGCTGAAGATGGCGATCTTGTCCGTTTTTTCGCCCGAGTGGCTGCGCGAGCTAGGCGAGACGTGCTTCGTCGTTCGGACGGCGAACCCGATCGTCTATGAAGCTACACGCAACCTTTCTTTAGGGCTTGCCGCGAGCCACAACCTCTCCTTTACGTGGTATCCCGAGATCAATATAGCCGGCGAGCTTGATCCGGTTCCCGACGGAATTCGCGATCTCGCGTGGCGGGTCGCAAAGAAAACGTCTCCGGGTTGCGATTTTATTCGAGAGACGTTCGTGAACAAGGGCTATTTCAAGAGGTTCGGCCCGCTCTACAGAGAGCCGGCGTTTCCTTGTGACAATGCGGCGACGAAGAAGTACTTCGAGAGCGTGGTCGACTACTCGAATCAGGACGGCATTCTAGTCCTTATTCATATGCGGCCCCGGCATGCGATGGACGGCGGCTCCGGCGCTAATGACTGGCTTGATCGGGTGAATAGAGCCAGGCATGAACGCGATTCAGCGGACGAATAAAACCCGGAACCTGTCTTTTGTGAAAGTAGATAATGGTCATGCTTCTTTTGACGTCGAGGCGTGAAGGAGATTCCAGACGGCTCGCGAATGAAAGAACAGCCGCCTCTTTGAGGGCGGTTCCCGAGCGGCGCCGTAACGTCTCGAGAGAGACCAGGCGGAGTGCAGGCTCGCGATGTTTGTTCGTCTGACTATGGACGAAAGAACGCCGCGGGCATTCGCCGAGTATGTTCGTATTTGCGGTACGATCTATGCCCGCAGTCCGGCCGATCAGGAGGCCGCGATGCGATGAATCAGGAATGATGAAATAGCGCGGTACTTCGAGAGGCCCTGGAGGCGAGGGGCTATCTTCGACTCGAGCGGCAATGTCTTGAGCGCCAATATGAGGACCACGCGCTGTCCGCCCATGCTGGTGGGAGGTAAGCGTGGCCCGAATCATCCGATAACAGAGCAGGAAGTCATGGCGAGCGCGCTATTCACCGGGTTGCTCCGATTAGAGCGATTCCTCAAACCGGGTCATGGAATGGCGCGCTATTATCGGCGGCCGGATGTTTCGGCTCATATCGTGGTTTGTGAGTTCGTCGTGATATTATTTGCGGCCGAGGGGTCCACTGCGTTCCGTCCAGAATGTTGGAGTAAGCGAAACCGGGCTGATTAAGGGAGGTTACTCATGTTCGACACGCTATTGCAAGACATCAAATATGGCCTTCGAATTCTTCTAAAGAGGCCGGGATTCACGGCCGTCGCCGTGGTGACGCTGGCGCTGAGCATTGGAGCAAGTACGGCGGTATTCAGTCTTGTCAACGCCGTCCTTCTTCGGCAACTGCCATATAAGAACCCCGACCATCTTGTTTGGATCTGGATGAAGCGGGTGGATCGGGACAAGGCCCCCATCTCGCTCCCCGATTTCGTCGATCTTCAGAGCCGTAACACAACGCTGGACCACATGTCCGGTTTTACCGGGTGGGCAGCTAATCTGACCGGGGCCGGCGCGGCGGAGCGCCTGGAGGGCGCTCGGGTTTCGGGCGATATGTTCCAGACGCTGGACGTTGCGGCGGTTCACGGCCGGGCGTTGGAGCCCGAGGACGACAACCCGCAGAATTCACGGGTCGTTGTGCTGTCATATGGGTTATGGATGCGCAGATTCGGGGGCGACGAGTCACTCATTGAAAAACCCCTGACGCTCAACGGCAACAGCTATACAATCAAGGGAGTCCTTCCTCCAAGCTTTGTGCTGCCGGGCACTAAGGCCGAGATATACATTCCACTCTCTCCCGCTACCGATCCCTGGCGAACGGAGCGCGGAACCAATTCGTTGCGAGTGCTTGCGCGTTTGAAACCGGCCGTGACGGCGCAGCAGGCGCAGGCCGATCTGGACGGGATAGTCACACAACTTCGGCAGGACTATCCCACCACCAACGGAGGGAAAATCGGCGCCAGCGCGATATTGCTCTACACCGAGATCGTGGCCGATTATTCGTTGGCCATATGGCTGTTGTTCCTGGCGGTGGTCTCGGTGTTGCTCATCGGCTGCTCCAACCTGGCGAACCTGCTGACCGTGGAGGCCACTGGACGATTCAAAGAGATCGCGATTCGAATGGCGATGGGAGGAGAGCGCCGGCGGCTGGTGCGTCAGCTCTTGACCGAGAACTTGATGATTGGTATTTTCGGGGGCGCGGCGGGCTTTTTGCTGACCTTCTGGTCGCTTGATCTCTTGAAGAGTCTTGCCCCAAGTGATTTACCGCGATTGAACGAGATCAGCATCGACGGCCGCGCATTCTTGTTCACGGTGGCGCTGTCGTTGATAGCCGGAATCGTGTTCGGGCTTGCTCCGGCAATTCAAACATCGAAAGTCAATTTGGTAGGAGGGCTCAGCGCGGAAAGCCGCGGATCGAGTGAGGGATCGCGGCGAAAACTGCTCCGCGATTTATTAGTGGTGTTCGAAGTATCGGCGTCCCTGGTTTTGCTGATCGGCGCCGGCTTGTTCGTCAGGAGTTTCATGAAGTTTCAATCGATCTCCCCCGGCTTCAACGCCGACAATGTTCTAACCGTGCAGTTGCCAATGCCCAGGAATCGCTTCAGCAAGCATGACCCGGTGGCTACGTTTTGCAACCAGATATCGGATCGGCTGAAACAAGAGCCTGGCGTGGAATCCGTTTCCTTCAATTCCATTTTGCCGCTGACCGGGCTCTTTTCGCGGTGCAACTTTTTGATAACCGGGCGGCCGCCGGCCAGGCCCGAAGACACTCCCGTAGCTCAGTATCGCTGTGTGGGTTTGGACTACTTTCAAACAATGGGCATCCCTCTAATCGCGGGCCGTGAGTTTACGGCGTTTGACGGCAACCATACGCAGCAGATGGTTATTATCAATCAAACCGCGGCCGATCGACTATTCCCGAACGGGAACGCCGTGGGTGAAAGCGTCGATGTGTTTGACTTGGGTCAAACTCCTCGAACCGTTCAGATAGTGGGAGTGGTGGGAAACGTCAGGCAAATCAATCTCAACGACGAGCCGAGTCTCGACCTCTACACGTCCTTGTTTCAGGTTCCCGATGATGCGCTTATATGGGTGATGGGCGGCGGCCTGAATCTGGTCGTCAAGACGTCTTATAATCCGCTGATGGTCGAGCCGGCGGTTCGCCGGACGGTTCAGAGTGTGGAGAGCGATGTGCCCGTCACGAAGGTCCGATCGCTGAGCCAGGTGGTCTCATCGTCTTCAGCGTTGTCCACCAAACGGTTCTACTCGAATTTGTGGTCGGTTTTTGCCGGCGCCGCACTGATTCTGGCGATGCTTGGAATCTATGGAGTTGTTTCTCAGTCCGTGACCCAGCGCACAAGGGAGATCGGGATAAGAATGGCGCTCGGCGCGCAGCGCGGAGAAATATTCCGAATGGTCGTACTACATACATTGAGGCTTGTCTCGATCGGCGTGGTCGCGGGCCTTGTTGGCTCCTACTTTCTCTACCGGTTGCTGTCAACGCTGCTGTTCCGAATCGGCGGCGCCGATCCATCTACTTTCGTAATAAGCGCCGTGATGCTGATGCTGGTCGCGGTCATCGCAAGCGCCAGGCCGGCCCGCCGCGCGACAAAGGTCGATCCGATCATAGCGCTCTATTCGAGTTAGTTCGAGCGTTCCTTCCGAGCCGGGCCGGCAGCCAAACCGGCCGCTCGGAATGGAAGCCGATACAATCTAGGCAAGGGCTCCGCCCTTGATATCCTGAGTTCGGGGTTCGGGGTTCGGGGTTCGGGGTTCGGAGTTCGGAGTTCGGAGTTCGGGG
>JAHFUG010000600.1 GCA_023265195.1 Blastocatellia bacterium
AAGCTAATGCGGAAACTCAAGACCTACTCAACCAAGTCTCAGGTGCTGGTCATAGACTAATGTGAAGTTGTCAGTAATGTGGAGTTGAAGCAGAAGAGCGCGCGCTGCGCGCGGTTTCAACGGCCCTCCAACTCCACATTAATCCGCGGGTCAAAGTGATTCCAGCCAGTCGAGAATCGTGCGGTCTTTGCTCCACGGTGTGCGGGCCTTGCGGGGGACTCGCTTGACCTTGGCAATGGCTTGGCGCTTCATTTCGAGATCGACTTTGGCGTAGCGATTTGTAGTCGTCGGGCTCGCATGCCCGAGCAAGTGACTGATTGTTGAAAGATCGACGCCAGATTTTAGGAGAGCCACAGCCGTACTGTGTCGGACACTATGTGGGTGCAACCGTTTCTTGCATAGGTTGGGAACATCGCCGCAAGCAACGGCAAGACATCTGGCGAGGATGTGGCGGATTCCGAAGTGAGTGAGCGGTTGGCGGCGATGATTCAGGAATACGCGATTCTCGGAGCGCAGATCCAGATTCCGTTGATCACAAAACATTTTCAAAACCATGGCGGTCTGCGGCCATAGCGGGCAGTAGCGCTCCTTTCTTCCCTTGCCAGATAAACGGACTTGAAAAGGCTTGGTCAGTTGGAGATCACAGGCGCGGAGATCGGCGATTTCCTGCACTCGGGCGCCGGTGTTGAACGTCGTGGCCAGGAGGGCGTAGTCGCGGCTTCCCTGCGCCGTGCCCCGGTTTACTGCTTTGAGAACCGCGTCAATCTCTTCGTATTCCAGGTAGTGGATGGCTCGTTGTCCTGCGCGCTTGAACGGGATGCCGAGCACGCGCTGGGCCAACTCCATATGCTCCGGGTTACGCGAGGCCACGAAGTGAAAGAACGCATGAATGGCGGAAAGGCGAACATTGCGAGTGGACACGCTATTGTTGCGTTCCTGTTCGAGGTAACGCAGGAATGCGAGAATGCCGGGCGGATCAAGATCCGTCAGGTCAAGTTCGGCGATCGGCCTTTTCCGCTCGCGTGCAACAAACCGTAGCAGCAGAACGAGGCTGTCGCGGTAACTATGAAGCGTGTGTGGGACTCATTCCTCGAAGGTGGGGAAGGTGATCGGTAAAGTAATCGCGAATAGCAGCGCCGAGGAGGTTCGGAAGTTGGGCTTTCATCGTGACCTCCTCTTTTTTTGCGGCAACGAGGAGATCAGTTCGCCGTAGTGATTGGCGAACCGTTCACTCGCCGCGGTCCGGAGTGGCTCGATGAAGTGCAGGTAGTAATGAGTGGACACAGCCGAGCCGTGCCCCAGGTAGGTCGCCAGCATTGGCAGTTTGGCCTCGACGTCGGCTCCGGCCCGATACCATCGCAGCAGGGCATTGACGGCGAAGCTGTGGCGGAGATCGTGAATCCGCGGTGGCTTGCCGTTTGGCGTGCGGATGCCGCACCTCTGAAGCAACGGTCGCAGACAGAGTCGCAGGCTCGTGCCGCTGTATGCCCGGCCGCCCCGGAAAGCGTTTCAGATGAGCGCCGTCTCCGAGGAAACAGGAAGTCTGTGTTGTGCGCGAACGCACAGATACCGGTTGATTTCATCGGTTATGCCGTCATTGATCGGAAGCAGGCGTGACTTATAGAACTTCGTCTCTCGAATCAACAGCGTCGACTCGCGGCGATCGTAATCACCAATTCTCAACCCCAGCAGCTCTCCGCGCCGCATTCCGGTGGTGAACAACAGGATGATCGCAAGGCGAATCACCTCCGGACGCAGTGGCGACGCTGGTTTACGTTCCAAGCCGGCAGTCGCGCGGAGGAGTTTCACGATATCGGATTCGGAGAAGATGTACGGCTTGAGCCGCTGATGATAGGAGGGAAATGAACTGAGGTCCGGAACGAAGCATTGCGGTTCGGTCCGGCGGCGGTATAAGCAAAAGGCGCGAACCTCCAGCATACGAACCCACCGGACTCCGGAAGCCACGTGTTCATGCGTCCGGCGCCATGCGTGAAATGCAGCAGAATAGAGATCAGTGTATGTAGCGCGTTGCTCATAAAGAAACCGGTCGAGCGATTGCTGCGTGCGAGAAGGCATATCGAAACCATGTCCCAGGGCACCCTTGTAGATCGACGTAGCGCATGAAGGCGGGCGCCAAGACAAATGAAAACACTGGAGTGAAGACTGAAGCTCTTATCATCATCGCCGCCCCTTTCCGGCCGCTCGTCCGGGAACGGGTAGAGCCACTTCGCGCAAGTCACCCGTCGCCAATCGCAGGTACATGGAAGTGCTCTCCGCGGTGCGGCGCCCGAGAATGTCGCCGATGGTCTTAAGAGGTGTCCCGTTCTTGAGAATGTGATGGGCATACGAATGCCGAAGGCAGTGGGGACCTTGGTACGGAATGTCGAGACCGCTCGAACGAACCAACGCCCGAAACGCTTCGGTGACGGCGGTAGGCTTCAAAACGCCTATGGGAGCGCGCATGCGCATGAAGACTCTCCGATACGGCGCGGGTGGTGGCATTCGCTTCAGATGTTTCACGAGAGCTGACAAGACCTCATTTGTGAGCGGCAGCTCCAGAGGCGAGGATGTCTTACGCTGATGGATCCGCAGTATCCGCTGTCGCCAACCGATGTCGTCCAGGTTGATGGAAACGACTTCGCTTGCACGCAATCCATAGGTGGCGATCAGAAGAAACATGGCGTAATTGCGCACGCCCATCGCTGTCGCCGTCTCCATGGACCTCAGTAGTTCCGCGACTGTGTTCCAAGGAAGGGCGCGCGGCAGTTGCTCGAGGCGGTAAAGCCGCGGAGTATCGATCTGCCGATCCAGTCCAGTTGGAACCCTGCCATCAGTGACGAGGAATCGAAGAAGGCCACGGACGGCGCCAATGTCGTGTTGCAGACTGGCCCGGCTGAGGCGTTTCCCGGATTGGTTGATGTACGTTTCGATATCCTTTGGTTGAATCGAACCGAGCGGGATCCGCTTCGTTTTCAAGTGGTTCAGAAAACAGCGCGCACTGCGTCGGTGGTTAGACAGGGTCGAGGCTGCGAATCCGCGAACTTCACGCAAATGATCCGCATATTCCTCAACCAAGACCGTCACCGGGGAGGCTTCGCCTGTTGCAGTTGCGCGGCTAGCAATGACACCAGTGACTGTCAGATATCGCTTTAGCGCCCGAATGGTTCCGGCGTTCGTTGGGAAGCTCTTGATGAGATTACGCCAGCACTTGTCTAGCGTCACCGCAGTTAAGCTCGCGATGTCATGAACTCGGCGGCGGCGTAGATCGGCTTCGACATGGCGCAACATGCGGAGACTGAACTTGCGCGAACCAGGTGTATAGCCGCTCTCGGACAGCCAATCGTCAAAACCATCAACGACTGAACCAAGCAACGGCAGGTTTAAAAGCTTTTGGTGAGCCCTGGGAAGAAGAGACCTAAACATCGGCGCCTCCGGTGTAAGAGATTTGGATCGCCGAACGGCAACCCTTCCGATGCTACCCGTATTAATGTGAAGTTCGAATCCCGGCGGGCGGGTACTATAAGTGCCTTCCCCTAGCAACTGCACATTACTGACAACTTCACATTAGTCTATGACCAGCAGAGCGGGGCGGCTATAGTAGCTGAGTTTGCGGCGGCGCGGATGCGGATAGTCACCCGTGAGATCGCCGAGCAAGTCCGAGGCGGTGCGAAAGACGACGCTGTGACCGGCCAACACC
>JAHFUG010000601.1 GCA_023265195.1 Blastocatellia bacterium
CTTCAGTCTATCTCGTTGCTACAGACAGGCCACTCCTACGGAGTTGAGAATGAGAATGGGCAAATTCCGGGGCACTCCTAACGCAGGGCGGATGTTGCGGCCGATCCTTGCTATAAACATGGCCCTCCTACGGAGGGGAGGACAAAATGGTTGACTCCGTGAGATTGCGGATGCGGTTTACTTTCGATATGCGCTCAGGCTATCCAGGAGGCGCCGGGCCGCCCGCGATTCGGGATTCGCGCGAAGCAGCGATCGAAACTCTTCCGCCGCCGATTCCATAAGTCCGGCTCGCGCATACAATGTCCCGAGCACAAGATGCGATCCCGCGTAGTCTCGCCTCGCCTGCGTCATCTCATCCATCTTCGCCTGATCCAGAACAAGGAACTTTGCTTCTGGCTCACCCGGCGCCGGAATGCGCGTCTCAGAACCGTCCTTGACCGCCCGTACCTGCCATCCATAGACGATCCCTCGCCGCAGAGCGCGAGGCGGCGTCCACTGCGTGGCGGAAATTATTCCGCTGTTACTAAGCTCGCGCAGTCTCCGGTCAAAGATGGTGACGGTGTACCCGCCGGCGCCGTCCAGTTTGGTCCACTGAAATGCCGGCCTATCCGATTCAACAACAACTCCTAGTGGCGTGATCAAAGAGAAAGCCGGCGGGACCGTTGGGCCCATCAGCATCTCGCCCTTGCCGGCCAAACTAGACAGATATGAAGGTGCGGCAACCCTCCCTACGCGCAGCGCTTCCCTTACCGCGGATTGGTAAGACGCCGGGAGCGCCTCCAACCCGAATAGACGATTCTCGTTGTCCAGCGTTACGAGACCACCGCCATCTTTGAGTGAAACCACCGTCACCGAGCCATGACCCGCGCCGCCGTCGGCGCCCAGAGCGTCCAACTCCGACCGAAGTTGAGAGATAACCGAATCATAAGTTTTTGAAAGCTGCTGAAGTTCTTCATTCTGAGCGCGCAGGCGGCCGACCTCGGCGCTGAGTTCTCCGACCTTGGTTCTCACTCCGTTGATCCACAACCAAGCGGCGCCGCCGATCAACATCAAGGATGCGGCTAACGAGAGAGGGATCCAATGTGAAGACGCCTTGTGAAACAGAGATGGAGATTGTGGAGCTATAACGGGGCCGCTCTCAGCTTCGCGGCCGCTCTCCATTTCCAACATCAGCGATTGCTTCACCTCGGCGATATCAGCCACGGCGGCCGCACAGCGGGAGCAGTCTTGCAAATGGGAATCGATAACGGCCCGTTCAGTTGAAGAGAGAAGATCGTCCACATAATCGGCGGTGAGTTGGTAGTCCAGGCAGCGGTCGGAAGCGCCGGCCTCATCCAGCCCATGCTCCACGAACTGATACGCTGCCTGCACTGTTTGCCGGTCGGCCATCTTCTCGCGGCAGAGAGGGCACGCGGCCACATGATCGTCCACAGCCAGCGCTTCAATGCCCGTCAACTTGTTCTTTCGGTGAAGGTCAATGTCGCGATTAGAAATGTGCGACGGCTTGTCCAACTGCCTCTCCTCGGTTGCTAGTATACATGTGGGCCCGCCACGAAAAAAGCGCCGCTAAGCTAGACGGCGTTGATCTTCAGCTTCGCTCCCCTCTCGACCGTCTGCATTCGCCTCAACAATCTCCTGCGGGCCGATTGGCGAAGGCTGACTACCTGCTGCGCGCTGATCCCCAACCTGCCCGCTATCGTAACGTCGCGCATCGGAAGTTTATCCCAGATATCACAGAGTTGATCCGCGGTGAGCCCGAGGGCATCCGCGATTTCACGCATCGTCGTTATGCACGAGCTTGCAAATAGGCTCGTGATGTTCGTCCCATCCCCATCTTTGAGGTTGAGGAGCAGCGCCGTCCGTTGATCAACCGGCAGACCGCGGATTTCCAGCCATACCCGCCGAAGGAATGCCTGCTGCTCCGATCTTGTGCAGAGAATATCCTCGATCCTCGGCGACGTATCTCGATAACCGGCCACGTCACTCTCG
The DNA here is from genome assembly GCA_023265195.1 of Blastocatellia bacterium. Lineage (GTDB taxonomy): Bacteria > Acidobacteriota > Blastocatellia > UBA7656 > UBA7656 > QHVH01. The sequence continues at coordinate 1,990 of JAHFUG010000601.1, forward strand.
GATGCTCTCAGCGGCTCTTTACCGCGAATACAGAGCAGATCCGCGACAACATCGATTAGATCCTCGAATGGTGTAGGCTCGCCGGCGAACTCGACGAGAGAGAGGAGCATTCTTATCAGCGCCCGAGACCCGCGCTCCTCCGCGGCGTTTCGCCCGCTCTGGCCGGCGGTCCCTGAGTCATATCTGAATTTCCGTAGTTGATTCGAGCTTGTAGAGGAGCGGCCGCACTCTTGCCACGATACGAATCCGCACAACCAGTCTTCTCCATCAAACCACAGAGCCAGCCGATCGTGATGGGTGAAGATATAACGCAACTTGTCTTTGAGCCGCGAGCGCTCCGGGTACTTGCGTCGAAGGTACTCATTGCAGGCGTTGTAGGCGGAGGCGGCGACATAGCTACGGAATTCGATCGACTGCGCATCCGAGCGGCGCTTAAGCTCGTTGAGCTTGTTTAGTAAGCGAACGGTGACGTCGTTGACCAGATCATCGAAGTCCTGCTGCTCGGTCAGGACGATTCCGCCTCCTCTGATGAGCAGTCTGGAAGAGAGAACCCGCCTGATCACCGGCTGCGCATGATCGCATATCAACTCGCCCAGGAGCCGGTCGGATTTCTCCTGATCGCGTTCTTCGAGAAAGGCTCTCAGAAGATCCCCGTGCGCTTGTATAGTTCTGGCGTCCATAATGTTGCGCGGTCGGCCCGGCGTCGCCAAGGCAAAGCTCTCCTGGCTCCCACTAGTGATATTTCCTACAAAGGGTCGCGCTCTTACTCTTGATTTGCCTCCCGAAGCCTGAGACGGACCTATTTGGCCTTTGTATTATACGCGTTGTCTCCCACCGGGCAACCGTCCTATTTGGGGAGAGCTTTGACCGGAGAGAACTAAAAAAAACGTATTGCCTCACGTAAGAAACATCCCGAAATGGTATCGTTGCGTCATCTAAGAAACATCCCGAAGTTTTCTCCCAATTTTAGAACAACATCATCTCGTCTCTTCTTTTTTTCGGCTCAAAGATGGAGTTGCCTGCGCAAAGTTTGCGCAAGCAAGCTTGTGGAAAAGTGGAAAAGCGTCAGATGTGATTATCCATTAATAAATGAAGCGATCATGCCAAGCTCGGCAGAAAGCAGTTCGTGTACAGCCTGAGATGAGAATACAACTCGTTGAGCACCTCCAATTCTTCCGGAGCATCATAACGCCTATACCCAACGTTTCTTCTCACCACCGACCAGTTCTTTTCTTCCACGAAGCAGTTGTCGTTCTTTCGATGAGGTCTGGCTCGGGTGAAGGTGATCTTCTCCCCTATGCAGTACCGATACATCTCATTGTTGATGAATTCGCTCCCGTTATTCGAATCAATTCCGAGCAGGTCGAAGGGTAACCTCTTCCTGATCGCGGCAAGCGCCTTGAAGACCCATACCTGCGCCTTATTGCGTACCGCCTCGGTTTCAGTCCAGCCGGTATGCACATCGGTCACGTCCAAGGTCTGGCAGAAGTCTCCTCTCCGATCTCCGCCCTCGTGGCCGACCAGATCGATCTCCACAAACCCTGGTTTGCTTTGATCCCACTCCGAGAATTGTTCGAATTGGAATCTGGTGCTTGAGCAAGGTTCCCGGTTTTGTTTGCGATCTCCCTTTGAGGTTGTACTTCTTCCTCTCACTGGCCAGCAATCTGTCGATCGTTGCCGCGCTCATCTTCCGGAGTTTCCTCTGA
>JAHFUG010000602.1 GCA_023265195.1 Blastocatellia bacterium
AGACTCCCCCTTCAGTCTATTGGTGTTGAGCGCGGATATATTAGCGGAATTCAAGATTCGATGACAGCGCGGCGGTTGGAAGCGCCACAGGCTCGCGTGCTTGGCGTCCGGTCTTATTAAGGCAACAACATACTTGACTCACCGTCGTTAGGAATCATACAATGTCCGACTATAACGGGTTTGAGCATTTACGACGATCCCTTTTTTGGAGCCGGCACGAGGTTATCAGCATGCTGACGGCCTATTTTGACGAGAGCGGGACACACAAACAGTCACCTGCTATAGCGATTAGCGGTTATATCGCCAGTGTCGAAGAATGGGAACGATTCGATGGGGCCTGGACAGCAATGCTCCGGGACGAGCGATTGAGCATGATGCACTGGACGGACCTTGAGAATCGTAAGGGCGCGTTCAAGGGCTGGACCAAAGAGAGACAGTTGGCGTTGCAAAACCGAGCGATTGCGATAATCAGGGAGACTGTCCGTTGTGGCTTTTCGACTGCGGTTCTTGTCAACGACTACTATCTCATAGCTCAAGGGTCGCCTGAGACCGCCCACCAAGGCGCTTGTGCGTTTGCCTTTGCCGACAATCTCAAGCTGGTCGGCATGTGGATAGAGGCAAACTCGATCAGCGAGCCGATTAATTACGTCATCGAACATGGTGGCGGGTACGGTGGCGAGCTGCAACCAGCGCTCCATCACATTCCCCTTGCTGAATTGCGCACTCAGTTTCGCGTTTCATCGCTCAAGTCTATCTCGTATGCGGAAAAGAAGGACGTGAGTCCGCTACAGGCCGCCGACATTCTGGCTTACGAATCATACAAGTACGTCATCAACGGCCGGGTCGATGGTGCAAAGCGGTTGCCAACGCGAGAGCCTTTGAATGCCTTATTGCTCTCGCCGCACGCTAGCCATTTTTACGATGCGAAGAACCTGCTCAATGTGATTGACGGACTACAGGAAGAAGGCCGGCTTGGGGATATGCCCCACCTGAAAGATTTACAGTTACGCCCGATTGAATAGTGCCGATCAGGGAACCTCTCTTAGGCTCTCGCTCGACGTCGTTTCTTCGGTCGCGACTTTGAAGCGCGCCGTAGCTCCGCGTTCACTCGCTTCATGGCTTCCGTCAGTCGCTCTATTGAATCGAGGTCACGCGGAAAGTCATCAGCAAGCGAGGCCTGAAACAAAATATGACACGTCCGATACATCGCGGTGAAAGAGAATGCCAAGCGGAGCGCGTTTTCAAGGCACTCTATCGCGCGTCCGGTGCCTTGTGGGCTGTTTTCAATCTCCATAAGCAGGGATTGAAAGAGCTTCGCCGCTCGCTCGGCTTTGCCTGAATTTTCGCGAAGGGCTGGAATGAAGAGGTCGAGCCAAATGGAATCATCCAGCCACCATTGCCGATTATCTAGCTCTTGAGGCATGGTTTCGTGTAACCTTTGTCGTCTTTAGATTGAGCAAGAACGGGCCGACTTCCCGGCAAGGATCACGGCCCGCTCTTGAGCGCCACGAAGGGGTTACATGTGTGACCCTCTCGGGCTTCGCGATTATGCCTCAAACGTCTTGGAAATGTCCAAGATGTTTCAGATAAAATGAGAATCGACCCAGACGATATGATTACTCAGACGGAGGCGGCGCGAATCAGGGGCGTTAGCCACGAAGCTATTCGCAATCTCGTACAGCGGGGCAGGCTGAAGGCTCATAGAATCGGAGGGAAGGTGTTTGTCTCGCGGAAGGAAGTCGAAGCGTTCGAGCCTGATCCCGGCGGAAGGCCGAAGAACAAAAAGAAAAGGACGAAGGGCTAACCGTCCTGCCTCCGTTGTTCAATCAGTAGAGCGAAGATTTTTCTGGACGCCGTCGTGGCGTCCAATAGCTTCTTCGGGTCGCTTCGACTGTAAACGTAGAGATCGCCATTTCTGACTATGAAGAAGAGGGTTTCACTCTCAAGATCAATAGGCGAGCCGCTTGTTTCTCTCGTTTCGGTGAGGAGACATTGAATCTTTTTTTCTTCGGGGCGAAGCCGGGCGTCGAGAATCCATTTCGGGGACCTTCCTGTCTCGATAATCAGTACGTTAGGTCCGTCCGTTGGCACGCTTGTGATGGTCAGCTTCTTAATCGGATTGTTACCGACGCGCTGATTGGCGCTAGCGGTATATCGGCGAAGGTCCTGATTCACCGTTGACCAAAACTGCGGAGCTTCGGACCGCACGAGGACCTTGTTTCCCTCTGCTCGTCTCTCATATTCGAGCAGCAAGTTCTCTGTCTCGCTATCGGTACCTAGCAGACTGTCCAACCATTGTGCCTCCGTGCTTTCGTGTGTGCCATGCTTATCTGTCATCGTTTTATCCCGGCCTCCCCTGTCTGTGTCAATCACCAAATTCAGATACATTTTCGAAATAGTATTCCCAAAGGCCGAGTGCCAGCAACAAAGATTAGCCCTGTTTCTTCGTGGTTTTCTTTTTTTTCTTCCGTTCGTATTTCTTCAATTCCTGGTCAAGTTCTTTCTTCGGCACGGCCAACAGCCGCCGAGTAAGCTCTCGGAACTTCTCGAACGGCGTTGGCTCCGCTGTTGCTGCGTTCTTCACTTTGATCCTTTACGCGGGCGAAGCCTGACTACGCCTCTGCCCGCATCAGCGTTTTTCCTACGAGCTTGTCATAGCTCAGGCGCTTGCCTTCCATCGACGCGCACACAAGCAGGAATCGCTCGCGGTCATTCAGCTTGCGATAGTTGAATCTGAATGTCTGTTCGTCGAGATAGCGGAACAGGTGGAACGGCATCACGCTTATGTAGGTGCCGCCGAGCGCCCGCTTGACTAGGCTCCAGAAATTCTCCATTCCGTTTGTGTGAATCCGGCCTCTGACGTACTCAATCGCGTGATTGATGACCTGATGAACGTACTCGCTTGAGAGTCCCTGATACCCGACAAAGGCATCGGTCATCAGTTCCGTCCCTGGCTCCACGTTCTCACGTATCTCGGCCTTGAGAGTTTCGCCGTCGCGACTCTCTATGACCGCGGTTCTGACTTCGCCGTCGCGTTCAAGCATACCCATCACGATTGCTTTGCCAGATCCGCCAGTCCCGGTGATTTTCTTCTGGCGCTTGCGGAAGTGCATGTTTCGAGACTTGCCGCCGATGAATGTCTCGTCGGCTTCGACTTGGCCCGAGAGCTTATCAAAGCTGCCGGTCTTCATCGCGTGCCGAATGCGATGCAGCAAGAACCAAGCGGACTTCTGAGTGATGCCAAGGCCACGATGAATCTCGTATGAGCTAATCCCATTCTTGTCGTTGGCGATCATCCAGATGGCGCACAGCCACTTGTCGAGCGGAATCGGGCTGTCTTCCATAATCGTGCCGCGCTTGACCGTGTATTGCTTCTGGCAGCCTTTGCACTTCCAGACTCGACGGGTCGAGAGAAAAGAGTATTCTTTAGAATTGCATTCCGGGCAGATCGGGCCTTCCGGCCAACGCAAAGAAGCCATGAAGTTCAACGCGACATCAGGGTCAGAGAAGAACCGCACGGCTTGGATTAGAGTTTCAGGAAATTCTTTGTTCGCCTTCATGATGAGGCGATATTAGCACGGATTGCTTGGTGAGTCAAGTATGTTGTTGCCCTTATTAACACCTCGATTCATCGAGGTCTGGAGTTTGGCCATTTCGGGAAGCGCAATATCCAATTTCCATGTTCAATCCCAGAA
>JAHFUG010000227.1 GCA_023265195.1 Blastocatellia bacterium
GGGTATATATCTACGGAAGGAAAGAAGAGGGGAAAAAGGTTCAGCTTCGCTGGATCATCTTTTAAACAACCGGACATGTCACCTGCTATAAAAAGCGGACACTTTAACTTGCTACGAACACCCCCATCGCCCGTTTCCCGGAAACGACCAAACCTGGAAGTTATTTTTTTTACGCCTCCTTAGGAGGCAAAAAAATAACTTCCCGGTTTGGGAGGGTGTTCAAGTCGCGTCGACAGCCTACTTTCTTACTGATGTTCAACAGGAGCCACGCCGCTTTACTGGTGATCCCAAGTCTGGGCTGCGTGCCGCACCTCTACCACGCAAATACAAAATCTCCTCGCACCACGAAAGAGAGCCGCCCGCGGATATATCTCCGGTTTCGTAGTTGACGGGTTTGAGCGAACGTCGCGCAGCGGTTAATAATGCTCGCGTGAGTTTCAAGCAACCTCGCTCCATTCAGGCAGTGATTTTTTCGAACGCCGGGGGCCGCCGCGAGTATCTGCTTCTCAAACGCATCGAAGATCTTGGCGGATTCTGGCAATCAGTGACAGGTTCGCTGGAAGCCGATGAGACCCACCTGCAAGCGGCTGTCAGAGAAGTTCGCGAAGAGACCGGCATAGTGGCCTCCGAGGACGATCTGATCGACCTCGCCCTTATCAACACGTTCGAAATTGCGCCGCGGTGGCTCGTAAAATATGCGCCCGGCGTCACCCATAATGAAGAGGTGTGCTTTGCGCTGAAACTGGAAGCGCGCGATCTTGAGATCGTGCTCGATCCGATGGAACACGTGGCGTTCAAGTGGGTGTTGTACGACGCGGCGGCGCCGTTGTTACGGTGGGAGAGCTCCAAGACTGCATTTGCGGCTACGCATCGACTACTTTGATTGAGACTTCGCGGAGGGTCTGTAGAATCAACGTTCTTATGTACCTCGCGCTTCGGCCTGTAATATTATAGTCACGGCGCACTTTCGATGTGCGCGATGCCTGGAGTAGACGGACTGAAGTCCGCGCAACTTCAAGAGCGCGCCCAGGCGCAACAGCGTGAACCGGGGACAATCGTTCGACAGCAAGGCGGCCATTGCCTATTTCTGAACTCTCACCGCAACGCGTGCTCGACGTCCTGCCGCGATCCAATCGCCAGGCGTTGACGGCGCACGAAATCCTCGAAGAACTCGGCGTCTCCGCTTCTTTCAAAGCAAGGTTGCTCGGCTACCTGGAGGCGTTCACCACGGCAGGTTTCACTCACGCGCGAAACGGCCGCTATTGGCGCAGGCCGGCTCCCGATTTAATGATCGGCACGTTGGCCGTTGCGCGCTCGCGCGACGCCTTTGTAACGCCCGATGCCTCAGCGGAACGGGAACGCGGCGATTTGTTCGTCAATCCGCGCTCGATCGGTTCGGCTATGCACGGCGACAAAGTGATTGCGAGGCGCGGCGCCAGGGATAGGCGCGGTCAAACGGCCGCCATTGAAGCGGTGCTCGACCGAGTCAACCAGACCGCCGTCAGCCGCTTCGCCCGATCCAGGAACGAGTGCTTCGCATCGCCAATAGACGAGCGGCTGTTGTACGACGTCATCATCGCGCAGGCCGACGCTATGGACGCCCGCGACGGCGACATCGTCGACGTCGAAATAACGCGGCCGCCAATCGCCGGCAGGTCTCCCAGAGGAAGAGTCGTCGAGGTGCTTGGCCGCGAAGACGCCCGCGGTCTCGACATAGAGATAATCATTAGAAAGCACCATCTCCCTCATGTATTCCCGGCTCGGGTCGTGGAAGAGGCTTCCAAGATAAACGGCCGAATCGCGCCGGAGCAGATCGCGGACCGGCTCGACCTGCGGGATCAACTCACGATCACTATTGATGGCGAGACCGCGCGCGATTTTGACGACGCCATATCTCTGGTCGAAATACCCGGAGGGCGCTGGCGTCTCGGAGTTCACATCGCCGACGTCGGTTTTTACGTCAGGGAGAACACCGCGCTTGACGAAGAGGCATATCGCCGCGGAACGTCGGTCTATTTTCCGGAGCGCGCGATACCGATGCTGCCGGAAACGCTCTCGAATGGAATCTGCTCCCTAATTCCCGGCGAAGACCGCCTGGCGATGTCGGCGATTATGGATCTGGATCGCTCGGGCCGGCTCGTGGATTACAGGCTCGCGCCGTCGGTCATCCACAGCCGTGCGCGAATGACCTACACGGAAGTGAACAGTCTCCTGGTGGAGCCAAACTCCGGCAATCGGCCTCCCGAGGTTCTCGATATGCTTCGCCGCATGCACGAGCTTGCTCTCACCCTAATCGGCCGCGCCAGGGAACGGGGCGCAATCGATTTCGACTTGCCGGAGGCGGAGATGCTGTTCAACGACGAGGGACAAGTTGCGGGCGTCGTCCGGGCCGAGAGGAACATCGCGCACCGTATCATCGAGGAGTTCATGCTGCTGGCCAACCAAACGGTGGCGAGACATCTTGAAGCGCTCGGCGCGCCCGTCATCTACCGCATTCACGAGGAGCCGAACCCGGCCAGGATAGAGGAGTTCGCGGAGATCGCTCTCTCGTTTGGACATAAGTTCTCGATGAACGGGCCAATCCCGCAGCGCGGCTTCCAGCGACTTCTCGACGCCGTCGAGGGAAGACCCGAAGAGCGAATGGTGTCTTATCTGATGCTCAGATCGATGCAGCGCGCGCGCTACGCGGCGGCTAGTCTCGGGCACTTCGGGCTGGCGATGAAGACCTACACGCACTTTACATCGCCGATACGCCGCTACCCCGATTTGATCGTTCACCGAGTGCTGCGCGAGATAATCGAGCGTGGACAATTCGAGAATGAACTTCACGGCGTTGATATCGGGCGAAGAATCGCTCTCAAGAGAATGGCCGGCCCCGTCCTGGATGAGGATCGCGAACGCGAGCTTCGCGCCGCGTTGGAACGGATTGCCGATCAATCCAGCGAACGCGAGCGGGCCGCCGACGCCGCCGAACGTGAGCTGATGGACTGGCGCAAGGCTGATTTCATGGCCGAGCACGTTGGAGAGCAATTTGACGGGGTGATTACTTCGGTGAAGGAGTACGGGTTCTTCGTCGAACTGAACGAGGTTTACGTCGAAGGGCTGGTTCACATCTCGACGATGAGAGACGATGAATACGAGCATCAGCCGCGCAAGCATCGCATCGTTGGCAGGCGGGGCGGCCGAACGTTACGGCTTGGCGATTCAATCAGAGTACTGGTCGACCGCGTGGACCGCGCGCGCCATCTCGTGGACTTTTCAATTGCGCTCTGAGTAAACGCGGGCATAAGATTGACGCCCGACAGCCAAATAGAATCAGGTCTGGAAGGGACCCGCTTCAACTGAATTGGGCGCGAAGGTCATCCGAAGTAAACGCTTTTTCATCGCCGCAGGGGGAGCGAGACTGTCAATCAAGGCGAAGCGAGGTCCGTTAGCGGCCCGATCAATTCGGCGGCGGCTCAAGCTCCAGGGAGGGTGAGAAGATGAAACTGAAAGCCATCAGCGTGCTCGTTGCAGTGATCCTGGGCGCGGCGTGCCGGCTCAATTCAAGCTCGGCAGAAGCTTCAAGCGGCAAACTGGCCGGCAGTTATCGCTTTGAGCGGAACGGCTGGATCTACCTCCACGTCGAAGGTTCCCCCGATCGCATAGGCTATCAACACGGGTATCACCTTTCAGCGGAAATAGCCGATCTCTTGCGTGTTTTGAAACCCTTCCTTCAGCAGACGACGAAGCGCGATTGGGCCTTTTATCGGGAGGCCGGCGAGAAGGTCCTCTGGGCCACGATCGATGAGGAGTATCAGCGCGAGATAAACGGAATCGTTGAGGGACTCGCCGCTCGTGGCATTAAGGCCGACCGCTGGGACATCGTTGCGCTCAACGCGCTTGAAGAGCTTCCCTATTACTATCTGCCGATGCTCGAGAAGCAGCAGGGTCAGCCGGTTTCGACGCACGCGCCGGGAAACTGCAGCGCTTTCATTGCGGCCGGCAGCTATACGAAGGACCATAGAATCGTAATGGGGCACAACAACTGGACCAACTACATAACCGGCTCTCGCTGGAACGTGATCTTCGACATAAAGCCGGAGCGAGGCTATCGAATTCTCATGGACGGTCTTCCAGGCGTTATCGCCAGCGACGACGATTTCGGCGTCAATTCAAACGGCATAATGATCACCGAAACGACCATTACTCAGTTCGAGGGATTCGATCCGCACGGCAAGGCGGAATTCGCGCGCGCTCGCAAGGCGATGCAGTACAGTAGATCGATCGATGACTACATTCGGATAATGCTCGACGGCAACAACGGGGGCTACGCCAACGACTGGTTGATCGGCGACAACAAAACCGGCGAGATCGCTCTGTTCGAGCTGGGGCTCAAGGAGCACAGCGTTCGGCGGTCTAAAGACGGTTACTTCGCCGGCTCGAACTTTCCCGTCGATCCAAAGCTGACGAAGGTCGAGACGACTTTCGATGTTACGGACAAGCAGAACTCGCCCAACGCCCGGCGCGCGCGCTGGGAGCAGTTGATGGCCGAGTACAAGGGGCGCATCGACGCCGAAGTGGGCAAGCGAATGGAGTCCGACGGCTACGACGTGATCGAAAAGAAAGAGGGCCCCAACGAACGGACTTTGTGCGGCTGCGCGGATCAATCGCCGCGCGGCATTCCGGAATGGGATTGGGGCAAGTTCTTCCCGGGAGGCACGGTTCAAGCCAAGGTCATCGATTCCACGATGGCCGGTAAGATGCAGTTATGGGCGGCGATGGGTCACCCATGCCGGGCGGATTTCATAGCCGAGGATTTTCTCAAGCAACATCCCGACTACGGTTGGATGCGCGGGTTGCTTCGCGATATGAAGACACAACCCTGGACGCAATTCTCCATCGGAATGAAGTAGCGGTCTTCAATGCCCGGCAGAGCGTTCAATGGCGGGATATTCCGGCTTGGGTGCGCCGGCGGTTGCGGCTCAATCTAGCCGGCGCGCGGCGAGAAAATTGAAGCTAAACCAATTGCTCTCATCGAACCAGCTACGCGTCAGTGAGAACCCGCTGTTTTTAGCGATACCCGCCAGTTGGTCAAGATCGAACTTATAGGAGTTCTCCGTATGTATGGTCTCCCCCTCTTCGAAGGCGATGTCAACGGAAAGCGCCCGGATGGGAACCACCTGCCGAATCCGGCTCATCAAACGCATTTCGATTCTACTCAGCCTGTCATTGTATGCGGCTCTGTGCTCGAACGTCTTCAGATTGAACTCGCCCCCGAGTTCCCGGTTTATTCGCCCAAGAATATTAAGATTGAAAGCGGCGGTGACGCCAAGCGCATCGTCATAAGCAGGTAGAAGCACGCCGGTTGACTTCTTCAAGTCGGCGCCCAGGAGCAGCGCTCCGCCATCGTCGAGCATGGTCCTCACCCCGCGCAGAAACGCCCGGGACTCCTCCTCATCGAAGTTTCCGATGTTGGACCCGAGGAAAAGCGCCACGTTGCGAGCAGCCGGACGCGCCTCTCCTTCCGAAAGCCGGGCCAGCGCCGCGTAATACTCCATCGCATAAGCCGTCACAGTCAATCCAGGATAGTCGCGCAGCAGCTCCCGCGAGCTTCGCTCCAAACTCGACCATGAGATATCGACCGGAACGTAATGCAGTTGTTTTTGGCGGCGTAGGAACGCCTCGATCAGACACCTGGTCTTTTCGGAGTTGCCGCTCCCGAACTCGATAAGCCTGACCGGCCCCTCAACCGAAGCCGCGATTTCATCGGAGTTGGTAGTGAGGATCTCGGCCTCGGAGCGCGTCAGGTAGTACTCGGGCAGCCGGCATATCGCCTCAAACAGCCGTGAGCCCAGTCCGTCGTAGAAATACTTGGGCGGCAACGTCTTCGGCGTCGAGGTCAACCCCTCGGCGACGTCTTGGGCGAAGGAGTTGCCGCCCGCATCCAGGTTCAGCCCGCGGATCGTCAAACGTTCTAACTGTACGCGAGTCATGTCCGGCTCCCCTCGAGCGCGTACTGCCGTGGTGTTGTGCTCTTCATAACCGGGGCATTCTCCCAGCGAAGGGGGTTGGCAAGCAAGCTGGGTAGTGATTCATTCTCCAATGGGTCCAGCGCGGCCGTAGCCGCAAAATTGCAAGAAGAGCCCTGACGCCCTTGATATTCACGGGCTGTCGCTCCGGCTGGCGGCGCCTCTGTACATTTCACCGGATACCCGAGGGAGGCCCGGCATGATGAACCGATCGAGGCGATGGATCACCAGCCCCGACTCGAGCAGGAAGCAGTCGATCCGGCGGTTGATGTTGCAGCCGCGGCCAAAGCACCGGTGAAGCGGATTCATGAGATCCTGCCGCCGTGCTATCGCAGGGTCGTCGCTGCGGCCATGCTCCAGGAAGAGATAGACCCCGCCGGGTTTGAGTACTCTCCGAATCTCCTTCAGCGCCGCCACGAGGTTCGAGATCGAGCACAGGGTGCAGGTCGTGACGGCCGTATCGAAGCTGCAGTCGTCAACGGGAAGGCGCGAGCTTGCATCGAGCGTCACACGGCGGACCGGCATTCGAGCCGAGTGGATTCGTTTCTCGACCTTCGCTCCACCCATGCATACGGAATCCACAACTGTCAGGTCCGTGACGCCCGGCGGGTAGTGCGGCAGGTTGAGACCGGTTCCGAACCCTATCTCGAGCGTCTTCCCGGCGGCGGCGGAAAGCGTCACTTGCCGCTCGTGTTGAACCGCATGCGATCCCAGCACCCACTCGATCAAGCGCGGCAAGACGAAGCGGTCATATAAACTCGTCATTCGCCGCCCTCTTCCTTTGACTGACCGAACGCGTGGCCGATGTCGGACAGTAATCCCTTCAAGCTCCGGCCAAGGCCCGCGGGCTCCGCTCCGCTGCGAACAACCAGTACAGGGCACTCGGAGCGATTTACTATCTCGCGCGTGATGTTGCCCATGATATAGGTCCGAAGGTTGCCGCCCACCGGCGACGATCCCGTAACCACCAGATCGTAGTCGCCGCGCTTCACCTCCTTGAACACCTCGCTTATTACAAGGCCGTGCCTGAGCATTACCTCGCTATCGACCCCCATTCGCTCGAGCGCTTCTTTCTCATTGCGAAGATTGCGCCCGAGATCCGAGTTCGAATGGAGCAGCATGTTTATGTCTTCCTCCATCTTGATCAGATCAGCGTAAACCGCCGGCGGTTCGGCCATGACGTGAAGCAAGGTTACCGACGCTGCCGCGCCGCGGGCCATCCGGCCGGCAAATTCGACGGCCCGGTCTATGTATTTCTGGCCGCCGCTGCAGACGAGTATGCGTCCGAGCCGCTGGCGGTTTCCGATGACGACAAGAACGGGCGGCGATACGGCCTTGATAATCTTGTAGGCTTTCGCCGACATCAAAAACGGGCCTCGCGTGCCTTTCCGCACGGCTCCAATCACGACCAAGTCATAGCTCGTCTCCTGCGTCCGCCGGACGATCTCTTCGATCGGGTCGCCCGACTTGATGGTCAACTCGGCGTTTACGCCGTTCTCCCTCAGCATCTGTTGCGCTCGCCTCAACGAATCAAAAATAAGCTCCTCGTGAGCGGAATTCTCCGTTATTCCGAGTAGCGTAACCTCCGCGGAGCATGCGTTGGCGATCAACCCGCCGAAGCGAATGGCGCTGTCCGCCTGGGTTGATCCATCGCTGCAAATCACGATCTTCATTCAGACTCCTCCCTGCGTGGAGAGCGCAGCCACCGTTCTCTGGAGTAATCCGGTTATGTTAAGGCCGCTAATCTATATCGCGGCAATTGCAGCCCCATCGCGAGTGACTGATGATATACCACGGCGGCGGCGTTCGAAAGCAATGCCCGCCCGTATGAAACTCTCAGCGGGGAGGCAAACGCGGCTTCGCGAACAACACATTTCATCCTGGCGACATCAAACCGTTCTCCTTGTTTACCTAAGTGCAGCATAATAGAATTGACGCGAGGTTCAGTATGTTCAAAACGAAAGCAGCCATCGCCACGCTCGCAGCATTTCTCCTACCCCTAATCGGCATGGGCCAGGGCCGCGCCAGTGGGCCGGGCCAGCAGCCGCCAATCGAAGAGATCATTCACCGGTTCGCCGCCGCCGAGAGTCAGAACAAGATCGCGCGAAACAACTACGCCTTCACCCAGGACGTCGACATAATGACGATCGGCGCGGCCGATTCGATCACGGGGCGATTTCGCAGAACTTCGGACATAGTTCTTGATGACAGAGGGACCAGATTCGAGAAGATAACGTTCTTCCCTCCGTCCACCCTCCGCGAAATCACGATGACTCAGGAGGACTTTCAGGATTTGGCCGGCGTGCAGCCGTTCGCGTTGACTCTCGAAGACATTCCCAAGTATCAGATCAATTTCATTGGAAAAGAGAAGATCGATGAGTTGAACACCTATACGTTCGAAGTCAAGCCAATCAAGTTCCTGAATAACGAGCGCTACTTCCAGGGCCGCATTTATGTCGACGACGACGATTTGCAGATCGTCAAGGTGGTGGGTCAAGCCGTTCCCGAGGTGAAGAATCAGAAATTTCCCCACTTCGAAAGCTATCGCCAGAATATCGATGAACGTTATTGGTTTCCGGTGTATGTGTACGCGGACGACGTCCTGGATTTCAAACGCGGGCCTTCGGTTCATCTGCGCATGGTGGTTCGCTATACCAACTACAAGAAGTTCGCGGGCGACGTCCGTATGGTTGCGGGCGGTGAGGAGGCAACAGACGAAGAGGTGAAGGCCGTAAAAGACAAGAACGACGCAGGCGAGAAGAAGAAAAACGACGTGGAAAAACCTCCTGAAAAGAAAAAGCCCGAGTTGAAAACCAAACCTCCTAAGAGCTTTCGTTAGTCGCGCCTGTTAGCCGCCGTCGAAGCCGGGTCTTGCGAAAGGGGGCTCACCGGGCGGCGAAGGCTCTTCCGGCGCTTGTCACTCTTTTGATTGAGCCGTACGCGTATAGCGATTGCCTCTCCATTTGCCTTCATCTCAAATGACACGACCTTCGAAGAGCCGATGGCCAAGCATACTGGGCGCGCTACTTTGTGCGGTTGCGGCGTCCGGCGCGGATTCTCGCCTTCTGCCCTTGCATCAAAAGAAACCGCCTCAGGAAATACTGGCGGCTGCGGCCGCGAACGGCGCAAAGGCGGCCGCGGCGCTTCGCGGCTACACCTACAACACCGAATTGACCCTCCAGACCATTAGCGCCGCTGACGTCATAACGGGCTCCTATTTTCATCTCTCCAAGATCGGCTACAGCCAGGATGGCAGCCGCCAGGAGCGCGTCGTTGAAGAGAAGTCGACTCTCCCAAGAGATTTCTTCCTTAGCTCCAACGCAGTGAATAGCCTGATCCGCGTGTATGAATTCAATCTCACGCCGGAGACTTTGGCTCAGTACGAGATCAACTACATCGGCCGCGAGAGATTGGACGAGATTGATACTTATGCGTTCGACGTAAGGCCGGCGGTGAAGCTCCCGGATCCCGACAAGAGCCGCGACCGTTATGTCAAAGGGCGCATCTGGATCGACGAGCAGGATCTGCAAGTGGTGAAGGTCGAGGGCGAGCCGGTTCCTGAACAAAGCTCTCACCGCGGGACGAAATTCGAAACCTACTTTCAGAACCACGGCAAGTACTGGTTCCCGGCTTACGCAACCGCCGATGACGATCTGCGCGTTGGCCACACGGTCACGCGAGTCATTGTAAGAGTCAGGTTCACCGGCTACGAAGCGAAGTCTCGGTGATCGTGCAGTCCCGAAGCGCCGACCTGTCTACGTGTGGCGGCCGGGGTACTCTAGCTCGCTTAAGCTCAAGGCTTGGCATCGCGAGGGATTGTATCCCTTAGTCTCAGTTACTTAGCTCGGGACGGCGGCGTCCCACGGGCCGCTTCTCTGAGCGATAGAGACTTTGCGTCGGCGAAATGATCCTCGAACTCCGAATAGTCAACGATGCTCACGAATTCGTTGGAAGCGTCAAAACAATAATGCTTCCGTTTACGAAGAGGAATTCACCACATAAGCCCAGGCGTAGAGGGCTCTTTTCCGCGTTTCTCTCATCCCACAGGTGAGTGAAGCCTTCAGTTGCATCCTATGCCGGATTCTGCTGCTTCATCCAGGATTCGAATCTCTCGTTCATTTCCTCAGGCGTGAGGTCCTCTACGTGTGTTCCTATGATCCATATGTGCCCGAACGGATCTTCAAGCCTGCCGGACCGGTCACCGTAAAAGCGATCCTCAACCGGGGCCAGCAGAGTTGCTCCCGCCGCGACGGCTTTCGCCGATGTTGCGTCCGCGTCCTCCACATACAGGCTGATAACCACTGAAGAGTCGCCGAGTGACCGCGGGCTCTTTCCCCGGAGACTGTTCGCCGCGGCGGGCTCTTCGGCGAGCATGAACACCGAATCGCCTATCTTCATCTCGGCGTGCTGGACGGTCCCGCCGGGGTCCGCCATTCTCATCAGTTCCGTTGCTCCAAACGCGTTCTTGTAGAATTCGATCGCATTCGCCGCATCCTTAATGATCAAGTAAGGGGTGACTGCGTGGTAGCCCTCGGGTATTGGGCTGGTTTTGGTCGCCATTGTCTTAGCTCCTTTGCGTTCATATTTCTGTTTTCGATCTCTATTCCTAACCGTGTTTGATTTCATGAAGTGTCTTGCCCGGTAATTGGGTGTCTTGTTTTTGTTCCTCCTTCCTTTGCGTTGTGTTTCTTCCTATCCGTGTTCATCCGTGTTCATCCGTGGATGCAACTGGAAAAGTTACGGCCCGGCTTCGTACCAGCAGATCATTCTAACTCAGTCCGCGGCCGTAAGACCCGGCTGGTTATACGATCACTCAGCGAAGCAAACCCGGACAGTTTCTCGCAAAGACGCGAAGATCGGCGCAAAGGCCGCAAAGAAATCTCGACGCCGCTAATCGTTGGTGAGGGTTATTAGGCCGTTTGTTCAGGCAGCGAAGACGAGCATACGCCGTGATTCGAGTCCGCGTTTCCGCAAACGCGATTGCTCGCCGTTCAGGCGGGCTCGTACAATAGTGTCTCCGATGGAAGATCTCAAATCTAGAGTTCACGACTTCTGGCAAGCCAATCCATGCGGAGCCAAGTTCGCCCGGGATGAAATCGGCACTCGCGCCTTTTTCGAGGAAGTGGAACGCCACCGGTACGCGACCGAATGGCACATACCCGGCGTCGTCAGGTTCGAGAATTGGCGCGGCCGTGACGTGCTCGAGATAGGCTGTGGACTCGCGACCGATGCAGTCCGATTCGCGCGCGCGGGAACAAACTACACGGGCGTCGATCTGACGGAAAAATCGATCGAGCTTGCCGGCCGCCGCTTTGAAATGGAAGGCCTCCACGGGCGGCTGAAAGTCGCCGACGCTGAACGGCTTCCGTTTTCGGACGCAAGCTTCGACCTTGTATATTCTCACGGAGTGTTGCATCACACGCCGGACATCGCGCGAGCGATCGATGAGGCGCATCGCGTCTTGAAACCCGGCGGAACCGCGATGGTTATGCTCTATCACCGGCGCTCTTACAACTATTACATCAACATTATGACGCTGAGACGCCTCGGTGTAAGACTGCTCCGCTACCGATGGGGGCCGAGACTTGTAGGAGCGCTGACGGGCGAAGCCGAGCCGCGGCTGCAAGAGCTTCGCGAAAGGTATATCCGCGAAGCGCGGCGGATGTTGAGCCGCGATGAGTTCCTCAATCAAAACACGGACGGCGCCGGCAATCCGCTTGCGCGCGCGTACACGAAACGCGAGGCGGGCGAACTGTTTCGAAAGTTCAGCGAGGTAAGAACGGAGGTTCACTTCCTCAA
>JAHFUG010000228.1 GCA_023265195.1 Blastocatellia bacterium
GAATGGGAGCAAATCCGCGGTTTGTAGTCACCTAATCGTGCTCGGCAGAAAGAGTTCATCAGCCACAAAGATGCACAAGATCACAATAGAGAACTGCTGGATATCGTGTCTGTCTTCCCATCTTTGTGACTTCTGAGCCTTTTTGTGGCTATGAAACTTCCGCCACGAACAACTAGAGATGCCTCATTTGGGAATGGGAGTGGCCGAATGCGGGGCGAGAGTTCGGCGTTCAAATTTTCGCTCTCCGGCGTGCATCGCAACCCAAGGGTGGAACGCTGACCTCTCATCTTTACGAGCGTCCGCTACCCAAAATGGCCAAGCACCCGCGCATCGTCCAATTATTGCCTACGTGTTTCCGCCTATTTGCCACTGGCTACCGCGGGCTGTCTACTTGCAACCGTCTACTGACCTTAGCCTTTCGTTGACAAGGTTTCATTTGCTTTGTTACGCTTTTTGATTCATCAAACGCCCCGGCTGCTAGTTAGGTCACGCCAGCCATATGGAGTCATAGTTATAGTGAGATCGCCAACGAGAATTCTTACAGTACTAATAGCTACAGCCTCACTCGCCGGAACAGCCTGCATCAGACGAGTCAAAGAGCCCGAGCTTCTACACGTCAACGACCCTATACCAACCAAGACCCTCGTGGGCCGGATAAACTCCTACTCGGACGTAGAAACCTTCTCGGCGCAATCCAGCATTTACGTAAAGGCGTTTTTCGGCGCATCCGACGCCGCCGAGTATCCAGCCGGAAACTTGTCGATCAGGCTTCAACGCCCCGACCGAATCCGTATGCTTGTCACGGCCCCGGCCCCGCTAACGCGCAGCATCGCCGATATGACCAGTGACGGCAAACAGTTCAGGCTTGCAATCTACTACCCCACCGACAAGAGGGCGTTCATCTACGGCAGCAACCTGGGCGATTACAAGCGGATGAATGAAAAGGAATTGAAAGACTCGGCTGACGCGCGGCTTCGGAACGCAGGCGCGCTGGCGAACATACGGCCTCAGCATGTCACCGACGCTTTCCTTGTCAGGCCGATAAAGGACGATGGCCGCACTCAGTTCTTTCGCGAAGAACTAACCCAGCTCGAACCGGAGGATCGCGCCGCGAAGAAGGGACGCATAGTCCGGCGAACCTACTATGTAGTGTATGTGCTGGATAGGCTCGATGATGGGAAGAACGCCCTACGGCGCAAGTTTTGGTTCGACCGCACGAAGGCCGGCACGCCTCTGGTGCGGCAACAGACTTTCGAGAACGGCGAAGGAAAACTCGGCAGCGATATCTCCTACATCGGGGATTTCGCGTTCGACGGGAACAAGCGCTCATGGCCGGGGACAACCGTCATCGAGCGTCTCAACGACGGATACAGCATTAGCGTCGAGGTGGACTCGGAGACGCTGAGAATAAACTCGGAATTGCCTTCGACGGCATTCGTGTTGGAAAACTACGAACAGATGAAAGCGATCGATCTCGATGAGCCAGGCAAGGCCGAGGCCGAGTCACAAAGAAAGCGGCCTTCTCCCTCCGCAAAGCGGGCCCAAAAGCACTTGCGGCCCAGCGCCCTCTAACCTGATAAATAAATAGAAATGGATAGTCTAAGCGTTGCCAACCTTAAACAGCGGCCGCTTCGAACCGCGGTGAGCATGGCAGGGGTCTCGCTGGGAGTGGTTCTGGTTGTCCTGATGGGAGGGTTGACCCGCGGCATGACTCGCGACGCGGCTGGGCGGCAGTCCAACGTCGACGCCGAGATTCGGTTCTTGCCGGGAGGCGAGATATCCATCACAACTTCGAATCCGCTTATGCTCTCGGCCCGGTACGCCGGCGCCATTGTAAATGGGGTGAAGCCGGCCCCGGAGAATCCTGGGGTCGAGCCAAAGCCGCCGGTCGCGGCCGTCGCGGCCGCTACGCCCGTCGGCCAATACGTTCAAACAGGCGCGGGGGCCATCGGCTTCGAAATGGTCGATGGAATCGACTACGCGAGCTTCAAAGATGTAACGTCGATCAAGATCGTTCAGGGACGGCCGCTCGGCAGCGGCGGCGATGAGCAAACGGCTCACGAAGCCATCGTAGACCGGTTCTACGCGGAGAAGAACCTTGGGCTCGACAACAAACCCATCAGGATCGGCAGCAAAATAAAGGTGCTGGATCAGCCCTTCACCGTCGCCGGCGTTTACGAGCCTCCGATGCTGGCAAGAGTAAAGATACCTTTGAAGACGATGCAGGAGTTGTTCGGAGGCGCCGACAACTGTTCGTTCGTTATGGTGAAGCTCAAGGACCGCGAGCCGGTCGATCGTGTAATCGAGACCATCAATGACTACTACCCCGGCAACAACGTGATCCCGACGAGCGAGATTCCGGCGCTTTACTCTCAAGGTCTGTTCGCCGTCGACGTACTGCTTGACGTGGTGGTCGGACTGTCCGCCGTCATCAGCGGCCTGGTCATACTTCTGGCTATGTTCACGACGATAACCGAGCGAACCCGGGAGATCGGAATTCTGAAGAGCCTCGGCGCATCCAAACGCCTGATAGTAACTATTATCGAAAGAGAGGCGGCTCTCATCAGCGCCATGGGAGTTGTACTGGGATTTGTGCTATCGGCGATCGGCAGATATTCTATTCAGTCAAGCACCCGGCTCATTGTCGACCTGGACATAAAATGGCTGTTGATAGGAGGCCTCATCGGCATGGCCGGCGGAGTGATCGGCGCGTTCTATCCCGCGATCAGGGCGGCCAACCTCGACCCCGTTGAAGCGTTGAGCTACGAGTGAAGAGGCCGGTTCAGCCAAAGTTTTTCAACTATATGAGCACGATTCTCGAGACCGTAGACCTGAAAATGACCTACCGCGTCGGAAAAGTCGACGTCCACGCGCTTCGTGGGGTCACACTGAACGTTGCTCGAGGCGAGTACATCGCGATCATGGGTCCGTCGGGCTGCGGCAAGTCAACGCTGTTGCATATAGCCGGCGGGATGCTTACCCCAACCTCCGGCCGATTAATCATCGATGGCGAGGACGTAACCGCGATGAGCGACGCGCAACGAACGGAGCTGCGCCGCCGCAAAATCGGATTCGTGTTTCAGCGGTTCAATCTCTTCCCTACTCTCAGCGCGGAAGGCAACCTGAAACTCGCCGAACGCATTTACGCCAGAGCAAAGAACGGCGGTAATCCAGAGGGCAGAAGACGCATACTGAAGCTGCTCAAGCTCGAAGACAAACTGCATCACAAACCGCTCGAGCTCTCGGGGGGAGAACAACAACGCGTCGCCATAGCTCGCGCGGTCGTAAACCGTCCTGCGCTCGTGCTGGCCGACGAGCCTACCGGAAATCTCGACAGCGAAAACTCGAAAGTGGTTCTCGATATGCTGCGAGGACTGAATAACGAATTCGGCCAAACGATCGTAATGATAACCCACAATCCGGAAGCCGCCGCCCGCGCCGATCGAGTGGTGGAAATGCGCGACGGGCTCATACTGAGCGCTGGGGTTCCGCACACGGATAGCTGAAATGAAGATAATTATCGTTGCGTTGAAGAAAACTCTCTTCTGGTCGTATGAGCGAGGCGCCTGGCAGTACGACGCGCTCTGCGTGTTGATCCTCGCGTTCATTTTTTTCACACCGAATCATTTGTTTCACAACGGCGGCGCGGCCGTTCCTCCTCCGGCTCCGGCCAACAACACTTCAACCGAAATACCGAAGAGTTCCTCGGGCGAAGACCACGCTCGTGTGCCGACGGATCAACCTCGGCTCCGAAGCGAGAAGGCCGCCCCGGCTGCCAAGTGACTCGCGGATCGCTATAATTGACCGGCTGAAGAATACCCAAGGAATACTGAAATGAGACGCTTTTTCCTTATTGTTCCAACGTTTTTTCTTCTTGTGCTTCCCGCCGCGCACGGCGCGAACGAAAAGCTCGATGAGATTTTGTCCAGTATGCAGGATAGCGCCGGAAAGCTCACGTCAATCCGTGCGGCTATGGAACAGGAGACACTCCACACTCAGATCGGCGGAACGGAGACTTATAACGGCGACTTGATCTTTAAGCATCTCGGCGCGGGAAAAGACAAAGTCAGAATCAACTATCATAAGACTCTCCAGGTGGTGGCCGTCGACGGCAATAGAGTCATTCTATACCAGCCCAGGATAAACCAGGTCTTTATTACGTGCCGTTCCGCTCTTGCCGCTGAGCACCCCGATTTTTCCTTCATCACCGCGCTCTACGCGTCGGTGGCCGAGTTGAAAGCGCGCTACGCAATTGCTTACCAGCGCGATGAGGTGTTCGAGCAAGTCAACACGTCGGTGCTGGAGATGACTCCGCGAGGCAAGTCAGGCGAGGTCAAGACGACGTTGTGGATCAGCCGGCAAACCTGGATGCCCATCAAGTTTCAAGTCACAGCCAGAAACAAAGATGTGACGACGCTAACGCTACGCAACGTCGTTAAGAATCAGAACATCAAGGATGACGCGTTTCGAGTCAACTGGCCATCCAGCACTAAGAAGAAAGAGGAAGATTGCCATTAACTCCAACTCTAAACACCTGTGCGTTCGGTACAAGTTGCCATACCGGGAAAGCCGCTGATTTGCGCTGACTGCGTAAATCTGATCTGCGCAGATCAGCGTTACGCAGTCAGCGCAAATCAGCGGCTTCCCCCGTTCCCCCGGCCCATCTCGAATTACACACTCTGATGATGCGCCAATCTGAAAGAGAACCCACAAACCGGGTTCTTAATATAAAGTTCACATTCATGTTAACGGCTCGTAACTCCTCCCTCATAGACTCTCCCGCTTGACATCGGAAAAGATCGTGGAGGATGACAATGTCTGATCGGTTAGTCACGAAGATCGCGGCTTTTTGGGCCGTTTGCGCATTGGCGTTTTCATTGACTGCGTGCAGCAGTTCAGCGGGGGGCGAAATCAAGATTCAAGGCGCGGGCGCTACATTTCCGAACCCGCTCTACCAAAAGTGGTTTACCGAATACAACAAAGCTCATGCAAATGTGAAGTTCGACTATTCATCTCTCGGTTCGGGCGCCGGAATAAACCAGATCAGTTCTCGCACCGTCGACTTCGGGGGATCCGACGCACCAATGAAGGACGCCCAGTTGAAAGCGGCTCCAGGGGAGATTCTTCACATCCCCACGGTGCTTGGAGCCGTCGTCATTACTTACAACCTGCCTTCCGTAACGACTGACCTGAAGCTCACTCCTGAAGCCGTCGCCGGCATATTTCTGGGAAAGATCACCAAGTGGAATGACCCGGCGATTACATCGCAAAACGCCGGCGTTTCGTTGCCTGACGCGGCCATAACGGTAGTTCACCGCTCGGACGGAAGCGGCACTTCGTTCGTATTCACCGACTATCTATCAAAGATAAGCCCCGAGTGGAAAGACAAAGTCGGCGCGGACACCTCTGTTCAGTGGCCCGCCGGTGGGGGTGAAAAGGGAAACGAGGGCGTCACCGGCCGCGTGAAGGGAACGCCCAATTCGATCGGCTACGTCGAACTCATCTACGCGGAGGAGAATAAGCTGCCCGTTGCGCCGATCAGGAATCCCGCGGGCCGTTTCGTTCGTCCATCGTTGGATTCGACGACGGCGGCCGCGGCCAGCGTATCGGGCCAGATGCCGGACGACTTGCGAGTATCTATTACTAATGCGCCAGGCGATGACGCCTATCCGATCGCCTCATTCACCTACCTGCTTGTCTACAAGGAACAGCAGGACGAACAGAAGGGCAAGCAGCTTGTAGACTTCATGTGGTGGGCGATCCACGACGGCGAACAGATGGCGAAAGATAAGCTGTTCGCGCCGCTGCCCAACGAGGTCGTCAAGAAAGCCGAGGCCAAAATCCAGTCGATAACGTTTCAGGGCAAGCCGCTTCGAAAGAGCTAGGCTCGGGAAAGAACGCGGAAGACGGCGGGTGTTTGATCCTTTGCGCGCTGGGCCGGGATTAGCCCGCGATCAATCGGTCTCATGAACCAAATGACGACAAAGAGAGGGCCCCGGCGAGAAGGGGCTTTCGGCTTTGCGGCGCCGCTCAACGCGTTGCGCGGTTCGTTGAGCCCGCTCGATTGGCTGTTCAAGCTGGCTACGCTGCTGTTTGCTCTTGCGATCGCCGGAACGGTCGTGGCGATCACTCTGCAGATGGTGATGAACACGCCGCTGACCTTCGAGAAGTTCGGTTGGAGCTTCGTAACGCGTTCCGTGTGGAACCCGGTACGCGATGATTTTGGCGCGCTGCCGTTTATCTACGGCACCGTTGTTTCGTCGGTCATAGGGTTGTTGATAGCGGTTCCGGTCAGCGTCGGCGTGGCGATCTTTCTCGTCGAGACGGCTCCGCGTAAGCTTGCGGACCCGATCTCTTTCGTGGTTCAACTGCTTGCCGCGATACCCTCGGTCGTCTATGGCTTGTGGGCGATCTTTGTACTGGCTCCGCTGTTGCGGCGTCACATCTATCCCGCGATTCAATCGAAGCTGGGATACCTTCCTCTTTTTCAGGGCAATCCGAACGGATTGGGATTGCTGACGGCTGGGATCATCCTGTCGATCATGGTTGTTCCTATAATCACCGCCGTCACAACCGACGTCATGCGGGCGGCGCCTCAGTCTCAACGCGAAGCGGCGCTGGCGCTGGGCGCGACAAAATGGGAAGCGACCATCATTGTTCTTCAGAACGCGCGTTCGGGCATTACCGGCGCCGTAATACTCGGCCTGGGCCGCGCAATCGGAGAAACAATGGCGGTCACGATGGTGATAGGCAACAGGCCGGAGATATCCGCATCGCTGTTCGATCCGTCATTCACAATCGCATCGGCGATCGCCAACGAGTTCAGCGAAGCAACAACGGAGATCTACAAGCAAGCGCTGGTCGAGTTGGGATTGATCCTGTTCGTCATAACGTTCGCGATAAACGTGGCCGCGAGGCTGCTTGTGTGGGCCGCGACTCGCGGGCAAGGGAAAGCGGCCGATGCATAGCAACCGGTTTCGCAAGACTATCAGCGCGTGCGTGACGCTGCTGACCGGCGTTTCGGCCGCCGTTGTCATCGCGGTGCTGATCGCCATCCTTGGCTACATCGCCGTGACCGGGATCAGCAGGCTGAACCTCGAGTTCCTGATTAACGATCCGAAGCCCATCGGCGAGTCCGGCGGGGGAATCGCAAACGCCATCGTGGGCAGTTTCATACTGATTGGCGTCGCTTCGGTTATTGGCATGCCGGTTGGGATCATGGGTGGCCTGTATCTCGCCGAGTTCGCGTCGAGCCGGTTTGGGATGGTCTTGCGATTTCTGATCGACACTCTGACGGGAATGCCTTCTATCATAGTAGGAGTGTTCGTGTGGACGATCATGGTCAAGCCCTCGGGCCACTTCTCGGCGTTGTCCGGCGGGGTCTCGCTAGCCATCATAATGACGCCAATCGTCGCCCGGACAACCGAGGAGATGATCAGGCTGGTCCCGCACAGCATGCGCGAAGCGGCGCTCGCGCTGGGCGCCCCGGTTTGGAGAGTGACCCTCGGAGTGGTCTTGAGGGCGGCCGCTGGGGGCGTAGCGACTGGCGCGATGCTGGCCATAGCGCGAATTGCGGGCGAGACCGCTCCCTTATTATTTACGGCGCTGGGCCGAAGCTACACGAGCACGAATATCTCGCAACCAATCGCCTCGCTGACTTATCAGATCTATTACTACGCAGGCTCGCCTTATGAAGAGTGGCGCTCCATGGCGTGGGCCGCGACTCTTGTGCTGGTTGGCATGATTCTGATGATCAACGTGACGGTGAAGATACTCGCGAGAAGCCGGCGCTCATGAACCGAATGGCAACGATCTTGAATGAGAGTCTCGCCACTTCCGTACACATCATGCGAGGCGAGCAATCGCGCCGGGCTTGCCGCGGAGCGTCAAATGTATTTTTGCGAAGCCGCCATTCGAATGACCAGTGAGAAGATGGAAGAGCCGGAGAAGATGATGAACGCAGTCTCCCCAGCGGTAACCGCGGCTCAAACAGCAGGCGCGGAGCGGGTGACAACAACGACGCAACAGAAGACCGCTCCGAGCGCCCGGCCGAAGATGACCGTCACGAATCTGGATTTCTACTATGGGCGCACGCGGGCGCTGAAAAACGTATCGCTCGAAATCTTACCGAACAGAGTCACCTCGTTCATCGGCCCGTCGGGCTGCGGAAAGTCGACGTTGATCCGAACCCTGAATCGCATGAATGACGTGATTCCGGGGACAAAAGCGGTGGGCCGAGTCGAACTCGATGGAGAGGACGTCTATGCTCCAGGCGCCGACGTCGTGTCGCTGCGGCGGCGTGTAGGGATGGTCTTTCAGAAGGCAAATCCATTTCCGCGCTCGATTTTTGATAACGTCGCTTACGGCGTTAAGATAAACGGTCTGGTACGTTCCAAATCCGAGTTGAAGGACCGCGTGGAGACCAGCCTTCGCGCGGCTGCGCTGTGGGACGAAGTAAAAGACCGGTTGAAGGAATCGGCGTTCGGGTTATCGGGAGGACAGCAACAGCGCGTCTGCATCGCCCGGGCGCTTGCGGTGGAACCCGAGGTGTTGTTGATGGACGAGCCCACCTCGGCGCTCGATCCAATTGCCACTCAAAAAATCGAGGAGTTGATCGCCGAGCTCAAGCGAAAGTACACGATCGTAATCGTGACCCATAACATGCAGCAGGCGGCTCGCGTGTCCGATTACACGGCGTTCTTCTGGCTCGGCGAGATTATCGAATTCAACGCGACCGAAAAAATATTCACGAAACCGGATAATCGAATGACCGAGGATTACGTTACCGGGCGATTTGGATAACATCTGCCCGCGATTGACTGCCGTTCGAGGGGCCGGATACGGAATCGGCGGAGCAGCCGGTGATCGGAGCCCTGTAGTTACTTGGCGTGCGGCGGCGCGGAGGCCGCCATTAAAGAGGTCGAATGCGCAAACGTCTCATCGAAGAAGACCTGAACCTGCTGCGCGACAGGCTGTTGATAATGGGAGGCGCGGCGGAGAAGGCGATCATGCTATCGATGCGGGCGCTGATGGAGCGTGACTCCGGCCTGGCGCAAAGAGTTATCCGCGAAGATGACACGATCGATCAAATGGAAATCGAAATCGACCAGATATGCGTTGACGTGCTGGTGTTGAAGCAGCCGGCCGCGTCGGATTTGAGATTCGTCATCTCCGTTGCGCGGACCGCGCCGATGGTTGAACGAATAGCGGATCATGCGGTCAACATCGCAAAGCACGCGGTCACGCTGAATGGGGAGCCCCAGGTGGATTGGGAGATCGATCTCTCGGGAATCTCACGGCTGGTTCAGGAAATGCTGGTCGAGGGACTCGACGCATTCACGTCGGGCGATCCGGACCGCGCGCGCGCGACGATCGCAAGGGATGACGAAGTCGACGCCATCTACGACAGGCTTTATGACCGCGTGATCGAAGTGATGACTCGCGACTCGATCGCCGTCGCGCGAGGCGCCGAATGGCTGGCTATACTCAAGCACCTCGAGCGCATAGCGGACTATGTGACTAACATATGCGAACAGATCGTCTACATGGCGAGAGGGCAGGTGATCAAGCACTCGATATGGTAGCAAGCGGCGACAACAGACGCGTCCGCGGCATCGTTATCGTCGAAGACGACGAAGACATCGCGGACTCGATACAGTATAACCTCGAGCGCGCGCGGACTTTCAGAGTTCAGCCTTTAGGCTGCGGCACGCTGAAGCGTGAACTTAAACGACATCAGCGGCGGATCATATGAGGTCAGCCGCTGGTTTCGATATCGAGACCGCCATAGCCGCCGGGGCCCCGGGTTGATTCAGCAAGATATCGAGTTCCCGCCGTCCCCGCCGCAACTCGTCTGAAAGCGCCTTCAACGTCGCGGCGTTCGCCGGTAAAGCCGAGCGGGCCCACATTAACTCTTCCAACTCACGCCGGCTTATTCCAGCGTCGGTCGACACCCGAGCTTCGAGATAGTCAACACGGGCCTTCAGCCGTTCGAAGTAGTACTCGGCATGGCCCAGATTTGCCGCCGCTACCTTGATCTCGAGCTGTTTTGCCCACACTGCCTCCGCGTTGACGTTGCCCAGCGCATCTATGACTGACAACTGATATCGAGGCCTGATTCGTGTGGCTTCCGAGTTTGCTTCGCCAGTATTAGCCAAGCATTGTACTTCAACCATAATTCACTTCTCCTGTTCCGCGAGCCGGGGTTCGGTTCTCTCGAGAACTGCATCCGTCCCGTGCGTCACGCCCGTTTGCAAGTAGCGGCGGGTTGTTCGTCTTATGGCGTTGACTGTGTTGAGCGTGAGTTGCTCCCCCATAGCTGCGCTCTTCTTGAGTGTCTTCGAATGAACCTCCGCTTTAGAGCGGGGTTTATCCGTCCAACGAGACTATAGGCGGCGCTCATTATCCGGCGGTTACTCGTCTCTTAAGTGTTCGTTAACTTCCAACCGCCGCGAACGATTAAGCAAGAATTAAGGCTCGGTACACAATCCTCTAACCTTGGTGGTCTAGACTGCTCCCTCGCCGGCAGGAGGCTAGCATTGATGAATAAACGCGAGTTCTTGAAACAGAGAGTTGATTCCTTATCCGAGTCGGAGGTCCTGGAAGTTCTCGAGTACATCAGCATTATGGAGGCGCTTCACGCGCAGGGCAGCGGGCCGGATCCGCTCGACGAAATACTATTCAGGCTCCTCTCGGAGGCGAGAGAAAGAATTCCTCAAGATCGACTACGGCAGTAAAATCTAGACATTGATGGCAGGAGGTAACAGTGAGAAAGATCAAATTATCCGTGCTTCTTCTCGTGGCCGCGGCCACGGGGATCCAATCAGCGGCCTTGGTCCGGGCGCCACGTCCAGGACCAACCGCCGCGCAGACTGCTCCAACCGTTAGAATCGCATTGCCCGAGAGATTCCGCGTGCTAACCGGCCAGCAGTTCGATCTGCGTATTGAAACAGCCGGTCTCGCCAACGCCAACGCGGCGGTCAAGGTCGCCATCGACGGCGCCGATGTCACAGGTTCGTTGCCGCCGGCCGAGGTCACTAACGACAACGACGCCGATCCCGCGGCTCTGGACAAAGCATGGACCTACAGGAAAATCAGCCTCGCCGCCGAGGGCGTAAGAACACTGCAAGCCACCGTCACCGACGGATCAAAGACCGCGCTGGCTACGGCTCGGATCGGCGTGCAGGACTTCAAGCTGAAGGGTGGTGGGAAGAGCATCGTGCTTTTCATCGGCGACGCGATGGGCACGGCTTATCGCGACGCCGCCCGCATCGTAGGAAGGAGCACCAGGAACCGTTTTCGTGAAGGGTTCTTCGACGAACTGCTCGAGATGGATCAGATGCCCGTCACCGGAATGGTGATGACCTACGCGATGGATCGCGTCGTGCCGGATTCGGCCAACACCGCCACCGCCTGGTCAACCGGCAGCAAGACGATAGACGGGGCGCTGGGCGTCTTTCCCGACAACGACGATTTCAAGTTCAGATCGACTCAAGCGACTAAACAATTCGCGCTGAATAATCCCCGCATAGAGACCTTGTGGGAGTACTTGAAACGCCGCTTCGGTTATAGAACCGGAATCGTCACCACGGCCGATGTGACCGACGCGACTCCCGCGGGAGAAGGGGCGCACACCATTACGCGAACATTGGGAAACGACATAGCCAGGCAGTACGTCGACGGCGTCTTTACGTCAGGCCCCACTTTCGACGTGATTCTGGGTGGAGGAAAAGAGCGCTTCGACGCCCGCAC
>JAHFUG010000229.1 GCA_023265195.1 Blastocatellia bacterium
TTTCCGGTGAGATCGGCGACGACGATACCCGCACGCCGCATCTCTTCCTTGATCCGGCTCAACACGAGTGCCGCCCGCGGAATTCGGTTTGGATCAACCAGGCTGAGACGTGGCGTTTAGCAGCCGCGTTTTGATATAGGGGATACTTTTTGCGGAAGCGGGTGCAATGACAAAACAAGTCTTTTCCATCGGTCTGCAATCCTCCTCCCAGTTGTTGTTTTGACGGAACGGCCCTTGACCTTGGGTTGTCGTTCTTATTTCCATAAGCGGCTAACTCCGTTGCCGTAGCGCAGCATCATTGTCAGTCCTTCTCTCAAAGCACGACAACTTTTTCCAATGCTAAAAAACGAGAGCAACGCGCGCGGGCCGACGCGAGTTGACCGGGTCCGTTTACAGAAATGAGGCGAGGTTAACAGACTCGCTCCACGCGCTTCCTTCCAAAGTGCAAGAGCAATCACTTGAGCTGCAAGAAGAACGCCACTAAATCAAACAGCGTTGCTCGCATTGCGAATGTCCGATCATCCGTCTGCCATTCCAATGACCACGGAGCCGTCGGTTGAATCACTTCAGGAATCCGAACGCCCTGCTCCGACGCGTGCGTAGGATTTACATCTCCAATGTGATAGTGGTGCTGGTCGTAATGCAGATAGTGAACCAGATTGCCTGTTTCACCACCATAAGCCACTCGGCTTCTTCGGATGACTTGCTTGTCGGCCGCGAACGGAGAAGGGAATTGAGAAAAAGTGAAGTCGGCTCTCCCGGTTTCGACGACGAGCGGACGCGGCGCGGTGAGCGCATGGAAATCCGACGTATCGACGTACTCCCGGATATCGGCGTGCAGCCATCGCCAGCACGGGTGGTTGCCATGATAAAGGATAACCCCGAGGTCGGCGGAGAACCCCGCCGGTATGCTCATGGCGAGCCGCGGATCAAGGGCTGCGGCTATAGTCGCGATTTCGCCGCCCATGGAGAGTCCCGTGACCAGCACGCGGTTCCCGTCGACGTTAGATTGAGCCAATAGATAATCCAGCGCCCGCATTGCGTCCCACGCGCGCTCGCCATCCTCTTCCCAATCCGAATCGAACCCGGCGGCTTTGACCGCGGGATGCGAACCATTACCGTGACCGGAGTCGTCTCCCGTCAGCGCGCCGCCGTACAATGGCGAAACCATGTACGGGGCCGAGCGTTCGGAAACCGGCCTGTGCGAGATGTCTACAGCCAGAACCGCGAAGCCGCGGCGAGCGAACGCTTCTCCATACCAATAGTATCCGTCGGCGCCGTTCAGCATTCTCCATGCGCTGCCGCCGTGGCCATTCAACGCAAGCACAGCCGGGTATCTCCCGCCGGGAGGAGGCGGGCTGGTAGGGACCGCCATATACGCATGAGAACTGCGCGAGATCGCCGCGCCGCCGTAAGGGTTCGGCAACGAGTAATCGAATCTAAGTTCAGTAAGCCGGTAGTTCTGTGGCCACTGCGATGGGTTGTCATCCCTCTCCGGAGGATATGGCGTTGCGGTAAAAGGCAGGAGGTTAGAGGCAAGGACCGTAGTCGTTGCCGATGCCGGCGTTGGATTGCCGCCCATCATAAGATGGAAAAGCCGCCGCCTGGTTCTATCCTGCCACTCTGTGCGTTCAATCGGACCCTTGGGTAGCCCAAAGCCGTAACTGAGCACCTGGGCCCGAGCCCCGTTCCATGAAAAGGTTCCGGCTACACCCGTCTGTGTGTAAGTTCCGGAAATAGTCCGGCCCTTGACGGTCCCAGTGTAGGTTTGAGTCCAACTTGCGCCGTGCCGGATGAAAGACAAGGTGGCTCCGTTCCACTGGGTTACTTCCAGGTCGTACTCAGGCTCTTCGCCCGCCGCGCCGCTGCCGACGGTGGAATACATCTTCAAGCGGCCGGTGTAGCCGCTGTGACTCTCCGGCGAGGAGTCAATGCGCAGGACGCCTCGATAGTTGGTGTTGAACAGCGCTTCATACACACGCGGCGCGAGCGCGCTATCAAGATAAGCGCCGTTCCAGCCGGTGACATGATACGCGTAGGAGGTCAGCGCCGGCTTTGCTGACGACTGAGAGCTATGGGAGAATCGGCCCGCCAGGATTCCTTCGACGATCGAGCCTCGATACCACTGCCAGAAACCGCTCCCGATGCGGCGAAACTCGAGTCGGCGCGCGGCTGGATCCCAGGTGATATTGTCCATGGTCTCGCTGCCCCCGTTCTCGTTGGTCAAGCTGCCCGTGAAGGGGCCGGCCGGCGGACCGCTGATGGTGAGCGTCAGCCGATGACTATTCCCGTTGAGACACCAGGTGCCTACAGCGTTGCTCGCGTCGGCAGCCGCGGCGGTTCCGGGCAAGAGAATTAATAAAAGGAAGGACAGGCCCTTCACGATCGCCTCCACCTAGTTACGAACCGCCACGCGCTATGCGCCAGTGTTCGAAAGACGCCGTCGATATCCCCTGAAGAGAGCCTCATTGACTGACGCGCTATTCGCCTTTTCGGCCTTGCGCCGGAGCTTTCTTCTTCCGGTTTGTTGGCCGGGGATTCTTTGATGTCTCATAAACGTATATCGATTGAACCACGGCCATGAGACAGAGCGCGAACAGAGGCACGCAGCAGATATAGCTGGCCGCGAGTTGTATTCGCGAGCGGTCTATTGATTCCTTCGTCCAAACATCATCGACCTTTCCTGCCGCGCTATTCAGCAAGAACTCGCAGGAATGATCCGGCTGCTTTTCCATGAAGCGCAACGCTAGCTGCGTGTATTCGGTTCCGATGACTACGAGTTTATCATCGTACTTGCAAGTCCGGGAGAAAGAGAGCAGTTGATAGGCGAGCAATGAGGCGATCGCAAGGACAAGCAGCCCTGCCGAGGCGGCTCCCCACGCTACCAGGTGCTTCCTCTTATTCCATCGCTGGCCCGCCAGGAACATCAGGCCGAACAAGACTGCAATGATGAATGCGGCAAGGCGAGGCCACATTCGTTGATCTTCTTCCGTAGTCAAAGGCGGCAATAGGAAACCGCCGATGGTGGCGAGTATCCATGCAGCCCCCTGGGCGAGGACAACCCACAGCCTGCCCGTCCTGCTGAGCCACTGTGAAGTATTGGGCGCTTCTTGCATAACGTGTTCCTACGGCGCACGGAGATCGACTTGTTGACGATCTTTCTTCCCCGCGCCGCCTATTTGTTGCTCGACTCCCTCCATTTTTTTTAGACCAATTGAATAAGAACCGGGAGAAAGATATTCCGTCGATGGACTGCTGAGAGTCGAGAAGCGTTTCCACAGATCAGGGTAGTCGGCGCGTATATTTGTTGCGTACCACACCTCGTAGCCGCTTACTACCCTGTTATTTGTTTTGGTGTAGACGGATACTTCTACAGAGGAGCCAAACGGTCTGGCGTCATTGACGGAATGCTCAGCTTTGATATTCAAGTCGCGCTCAATCTTCTCTAACGCTTTAGGGGCGCTCCCGTGGCGACGTCCATCGCGTTGATTCGTATTGCCGGCCCCGGCCATTCTCTGATTCGGAATGCTCTCCGCCAGATAGGAACCAAATCCGCCGCGTACAATTTGAACGTCCTGCCTCAGACCAACCTTCTTCTCGGAACCCGTGCCGCTCTTTCTCAGGCCCTGTAGCGCTTCCAGATCGTCCTGGAGACTTTCCAGATAGACTTTTGGCGCAGTGGCGGGACGACTGGCTTCCCACTTTGCTTTCAAGATGCCGATAGATCTCTCGATGCGTTTGATGAGTTTCGCCGTTTCTTCATCACCAGGCTCGACGCCCTTTTCCAATTGAGCAAGCGTTTCGGAGAAGACGGAAAACACCGCCGCAAAACTGCTCCACTCAACCTGCGGCGCCGGCGGGCGAGCTTGCGCCGCCGGTTTGAAGATGGTCATCTCAAACGGTGTTTCGTGGCGCACGTGTTCGCAGCCTCCTCCCTTCCTGCAATCGACGCACTCGAGAACCACTTTATCGCGATACACCTTGTTCTCCAGTCCAGTTGCATCAAACAGCAGCACTATCTGTTCGGACGAATTTGGACGAATCAAAATGGTTGCCCCAGGTTGCTCGAAGCGAACATACGTGATCTTGTTTTTGATGCGAAGGTGGTGGGGCTCTGAGCAATTACTGTGAAAAGGGATGATCAAGCGAGTCGTGTGGCCCACTTCGGTTCGAAATTTTTGGGGTGCGCTTTGCGCCATAACCACGCCAGGGCAACTAACGAAGAGCGCAACGCACACGGTGAGGAACCCAGGGGTCATGAGCCATTGTCGATTGTAAGTTTGTTTCGAGTATAGCTTCATTTTTCAACCTCCGTCTTTGGACGAGTTATTTTGGATCAACGAATATCGTGAGTTTCTTTTGTAGCTTAGCACCCAATGGTATCGCCGCAAAAGAAGCATCACTGTAATCAAGAGGCCAAAATACGGCGCTTTGCTACGTCACCATGTGAAAACCGAGGAAAATACGCAATCATGTTTAGGAACACCCTCCATAATGGGGAGAGTAAAAACAATCACGATAAAAACCGGAATTCCTGTTACCGTTGGCGGAATTCTCTGGTACAATCGTCGCCGCAGATGTAGCGAGCTGCAAGCTGCGCCGATGACGTAGCGGTAGCGCGGGGTCGCTCCGCGAGTTTGGCAGTGCGGGCCACGCTGAGGATGCGCGGCCCAGGAAGGGCCAGCTTTCACTGGCTATTATGTTGGCTCAGTCCCGTTGTGGAGATCTAGGCTCCGCTCCACGGGAGTAACGCGATAACAAACAGCAGGGTGCGCGCTGTCAGGCTTAACGAACCTGGAGCGGCAGCAGGTCTAGCAATTCTCTTTGAAGAATGACCGGCGTGGTTACCTGTTGGTTGAACGCAGCGTTCCAGGAGAGTCGCTTCACAACACGGGCAAACGCCGTCAAGTCCGAATTCGCAGTTGCACTCGGCGAGGCCGGTCGGAGTTGAATGACCCGCGAAGGCCACTGATCCGAACGGAGTTCCGTTGCAGGACTTATGCTGAGTTGGTGAGGTCATCATCGGAAAAACTACAATAATGACCAGACAGGCAAATACCCTCTTCATACCTTTCTCCTTTGGCGGTAGTATTGCCGGGTTCGAAGAACGCGTATTGCGGAATAGTTACCATCAACAGCTTCTCCTTCGCGAGTTGTGCCGGGGCGGCACAACAACCGAATTTCTCGATTCGCTGGGCCGTGCGCTTGCCTCGGTTGCTCGTCACGCGTACACCGCCAGGCAAATAGATAATGTAGAAAGGGTGAGCGAGTTTATGCTCACCTTGCCGATCCCCACACATTTAAAGGCAATCGCCCGGAGCTATCAGGGCGCTTGCTTGAAACATGAGGGCCACTTCAACGAGGCCTTGCGAATACTGGAGCAAGCGGTCGAGGAATCGCCCCTCGAGTTCAAAGGGCGCGCTCTGCACATTCTTGGCGCTACCCGTCACGACCGCGGTGAAGTCGACGCCGCGATCCCGTTATTTTTGGCGGCCGGCGAAGCCGCCAACGGGTACGATCCCTTTGCGTTGCTCCAGTCACACTGGATGATAGCCATCGGGCGCGGCATTCACGGGGATCACAATCGCGCGCTGGCTGACCTTGAAAATCTCTTCCCACTCGTCAGAAAAATATCCGGACGTTATCCGGCGAGCTACTACGACTTTCTCAACAGTCTAGCGGTGGAACTCGGCGAGGTCGGACGGCTTAGCGAAGCGCACGCGGCTCTAAACATGGCGCTTGCCTCGCCGCTCGCGCCCGCCTATCCGAACTGGTGCGAGACCCGCGCCGAACTTGAAGGGAAACGCACCGCAGCGTCGCGATCGGTCGTAGCGATAGGTCTTCCATCTCACCCCTCGCCGTCGATGCGCGCGGAGAACCGCCGGAATAAGCTGCTCACGAGGCGGGCCGCGATTAACCGCAGATTCGCCTCGCGGGCGGCCGCAGCGATACCGCGCGCGGCTACACGTCCGATAGCTATCCAAACCCATTCTGAAACGGCTGCCGTAGCGGCGGCCCTCCGGCCCCAAGTTGGGCCTGGGCCTCGCGCTCCGCCGATGATCATCGTGGGTGTGATTCTGAACTAATCCTTCAAAGAACATTCTATAAGCCAACGTGCGCCACTCCCCGTGACGTACATCTCTCACAAGGCGACACACAGCGGCGTGACAGTACCCGTGAATCTAGACATGCCACTGCGCTGAAAGGCGGGTCTATGATAAAGGACAGAAATCAACGATACAACCAAAAAACCGCGAATGGAGGCGGATCCTCTCGGACCATGGGAAGAGGCCTCTCCGCCGAACCGCCAGCGGCATCAGCCAACCCGAAGCTGGCGCACCTTCAAAGAAAACACCTTCTCACCGAGAAGGGCATAACTCTCTCCGCAAAGCTGCTTGCATCGCTGGTTGGTGACCTCCACGTCAACCGGTTTTCGCATTCACGCACAACCGATGGATTGCCCAGGCAGTCGTTCGTTCCGGGCCAGGTAATACCCTGCAGCGAGTCGTTGTACTGGATCAAACGCGGCTCGGTTCAAATCAGGCACTCGCGTCATAAATATCCGGTCAAGTTGATGACGGTCGGAGGAGTGTTTGGCGAGATGCCGCTGTTGGGCCAGACCATGCTCGTCACCGAAGCGGTCGCCGGACCTCGAGGGGTAACGGCGGCCGTGATGGACGCTCCAGCCGCCAGGCAGTGGATCGCAGCCGATCCGACCGCGGTTTTCGAGTTGATTGGTCCAAGGCTCGCGGCGACCGAGCGGGACTATTTTCGAGCGCAGTTTCAATCGCACGATTCGGCGGTGGCTGGGTTGCTGTTGCGCCAAGCGGGCGGCGGCGCCGTGATTGAAGGGACAACGCAGGAGGCGCTGGCCCAGGAAATCGGAATCTACCGCGAAACGATCAACCTGGTCTTACGGGAGTTCAAATCGCTGGGACTCATCGAGACTCGAAACAGAAAGATAGTCATATTGGACAAGGAGTCGCTCAGGGAACTGAGCGAATTGTAGCCGGCCTCTATCAGATGAGCGTCTGCGCTGGATCGTCCGTCGCGGTCAAGCGACACCGGCGCTTATCGCGCGGCTGGGACCTTAGTTACAACAGGCTTCTACAAGAGGGCTCCAAAAGGGAGGCGAGTTCCGCCTCTTGTCTGGCGCTCATGTGGTTTTGTGTTCAACGGTGCTGCGTCACGACGGTGACTTCTTGCACGGCTGCGGTTTCGTAGTTCGAAGCTAGAAGACCAATAACGAGTGTGGCGTTCGGCGGGAATCATTGAAACATCGGCGCCCAGAGGGTCCCGCCGAGTCAACTTCCGGATCAACCGCGGATATTCGCTGCCTTCGGGTCACTGATCCGCGCAGATCAACGTTGCGTAGTCAGCGCAAATCGGCGGCTTTCCCGTATGGCGCCTTGTGCCGAGCGCAGTTAGGATCCCCGCGTGCTCCGATTTCGCCGCGAGGATGAACCGCGCGAGTACGAATTGAGCCGCAAGATTCGGATAGATCAGAGCGCACTTAAAGAGTAAGAATATGGCCTGAGAGACACCGGTGGCGCCGATCAGACCGGCGCGGCTTAAGCGAATGAAAACTGAGACACGAATCGCGAGCCTTGACTGGAACGGAATCGCGGCCACGCTTGATGAACGTGGTTACGCCGTGACGCCGGCTTTGTTGACCTCGGAGGAATGCGAAGGGCTGATTCGGTTGTATGACGAAAGAGAGGCCTTTCGAAGCCGCGTTGTCATGGCGCGCTACAACTTCGGCCGTGGCGAGTATAAGTATTTCTGCGATCCATTGCCGCCGCTGGTGCTGGAACTGCGCGAGCATTTCTATTCGCCCTTGGCCGAAATCGCCAACCGTTGGGCCATGCGGCTCAAGCAGACCGAGCGGTTCGCCCCGACGCTTCGGGAGTTCATCGAAGTGTGCCGCCGAAAACGGCAGACGTTGCCGACGCCGTTGATGCTTAGGTACGAAGCCGGTGATTACAACTGCTTGCATCAAGACTTGTACGGAGAGATCGCTTTCCCCCTTCAAGCGGCATGCGTCTTGAGCCGGAGGGGCGTCGACTATACAGGCGGGGAGTTTCTCCTGACTGAGCAACGGCCTCGAATGCAGACCAGGGGCGAGGCGATTACGATCGAACGGGGTCAGTTCGCCATCTTTCCCAACCGGTGGCGTCCGGCGGCAGGCAGTCGAGGAGATTATCGAGTCAACGTTCGTCACGGAGTAAGCCGCCTTGGATCGGGCATTCGGTATTGCCTCGGGCTAATCTTCCACAACGCAAAGTAATCAAGTTGGCTGCTGTCGTGAAACGCCCGATGTCGGCGAACCGTCGGCTTGTCGCTGATTGCTGAAGGCGTGGAATCCCTCACTGAGAAAGCGTTGACAGTCAAACTTCTACTCTTGGACATCGGCCGCAAGCCAGCGCCTTATCGACTGGAGTTTGGCGATTTTGGGTTGCGCTCTTGGCGGGAAGAAATCGGTTTTTATCGCCAAGCATCATTAAAATCACAAGTCGGGAAGAGGGATTTATCCCCGCTCCCTTTCATTCTGATTCATTCGACCTGACAACAATGCGAGGAGCGGGGATGAATCCCTCTTCCCGGCCTGTGTTTTTTGATGCTTGGCGGACTACGCGATCTCGGACGCTCCCAAAAAGAGCAAAGAAGAATGCCAAACTCCAATGACAAGCCAGCGGCCTATCGGGCATAGGTGCTTCGAGACAGGTCCTTGATCGCTGAGCCCGCGTAAACTATCATCCAGCCCGCGCTGTAAGGTCCATAGCTTCCGATAAGCAAATACTAGGTTGGGAGTACGTTTTCGCTGTACGGCCGGGGAGGGAAAGGGCGAATGCCGTCATATAAAGAGATTAATGCAGGAAAACGGACGGGTCGACGCACTGTCAAGGGGTTGCTTCGGCTAAACCAGGCGTTGGACAACACCGTGCCAGCCAAGACCCTTGACCAGACTCTGCTTCTAGCCAGTTGGAATATTCGAGAGTTCGGCAACCAAAAATCAGGCGGAAGAGAAGACGAGCCGCTCTTTTATCTCGCCGAGATACTCTCGCGGTTCGACCTGATAGCCGTTCAAGAGGTGCGAGACAACCTGGACGCGCTCGACCGGCTGATGGCTATTCTTGGAGGGTGGTGGCGATACTTAGTTTCTGATGTCACGCTCGGCAAGCAGGGAAACATGGAACGCCACGCGTACGTCTACGACACGAGGAAACTGTCATTCGGAGGGCTGGTCGGCGAGTTGATTCCGCCCATGACCAAAGAGGCGGGGCTCCTCACGTCCAATTTTGCGTTTGCGCGCACGCCTTATCTGGCGGGCTTCCGAGCCGGTTGGTTCAAGTTTACGATTTGCACGCAGCATCTCTACTACGGAGAATCGAAGCCCGACGATCAGCAGCGGCAGAAGGAGTCGGAAACCATAGTCGATCTCCTGCACAAGCGGATGCGGTCGAAAGACCGTTGGGCCAATAATACGATCCTGCTTGGGGACTTCAACGTGTTTTCAACGAAGGACAGGACTTTCCTGGCGCTTGAGAAAGGACGATTTCATATACCGGCGGGATTGAGGGGCCAGTACACCAACGCAAAGCTCGACAAGCCGTTCGACCAAATGGCCTTCATGGCCCCCGACGTGGATCGTCAGATCGACTTGGCGCGAGCAGGCGTTTTCCCATTCTTTAAGTACGTCTATCGCGACTCCGACCGGGCCGAGTATTTGCCCAAAGCGGATGATAAAACTTACAGGGAGTGGCGGACTTATAAGATGTCCGATCACTTGCCGATTTGGGTCGAACTCGGAGTGGACTTTTCAACCGATTACCTGGAGCGAAAGGCAAACCCCTCCACTCCGGGAAAAGCTAAGGACGGCGCAACGGAATAAGGCGTCCAGTCGAAACGAAGCCCGCTCGCTCCTTGGAGTGCGGCGACTTGTCGCCGCTTTGATGTTTTCGCTGCCTCCTAGTTGTGCTTGGCGGAAATAGCTGATCATTCGCCCCAGAGAGTGTCGCCGAGTCAGTTTCAGGATTAACCGCTGATCTTCGCTGCCTTCGGGTCGCTGATCTGCGCTGATCAGCGTTACGTAGTCAGCGCAAATCAGCGGTTTATCCGGTATGGCAAGTTGCGCCGAGCGCCACTGGGGAGCGGTTCGTTCGCTACGGCTTCGCCTCTTCCTGGGCGACTTTGGACCAGCGAGCAAAGATTCCTCGCAGGCGTTCTAGCCGTTCAGCCGCGTTCGGGGTTCTTCGTACGAGGTTCTCCAGTTGCCTCAAGTAATCGGGCATTCCTATCGCCTTTCTCAGGTCTTCGATAAAAGGCTCTATGCGTGAGAACACTCCGATATGCTCGCCGTTGGCGTCGAAGAACATTTTCTCGTCGATTCCGCCATTGTTCACGAACGATGAGGCCATCTCCCAATAGGAGGTTATCATCCGAAAGTAGGCGCTTCCGTCGTGTCCGCTGGAGAAAATCTTGACGACGTCGTCGACGGTCTGCGGGTTGAAATCGGTGAAATACCACTTGCGCGCCCGGCGAATCCCCTCCTCCCGGCGCAACTCATACAACTTCAGGATCAACGCAACGTCTTGATGTTTGTCGCTCATGTTCGCTCCTTTCGTTTTGGATTGTTCTTGCCGGCGGGCCTCTTCTTCGCCGCGCTCTTTTCGCCAAGCAGCCGCAACAGCCCCGGCGCTGCTCCCTGGCGAAGGCGTTCCAGAATACCCGTCCGAGCCTGTTCGAATGCTCGCTTGTTCTCGAAAAGGTTGTAAGACCAGTTTGCTTCCTGAACCAGCGCATGTAACTCGAAGGCCAACTGGGCCGCATCGAGCCTTGTATCGAGTTGGCCGAGCACCTGGGCGTGACGGGCCTCGCCTTCTATTGTGTCCAGCCACGACCGCGAAAGCTCGGCGATCAGATCGCGGACCTGTCCGGGTCTGCTGTCGAATTCAATAGCGCTCGCCATGAAGAAACAGCCGCCGCGGAAAACACTGCGGCCGACGTAAGCCAGCCACTCATCCAGCATGGCGAGAAGTCTGACAATGCCCCGTTCCCGTTTGAATGCGGGATCGGCTACTTCGCGGACAAAGATGTCGCGCGCCTTGCCAACGACGGCGAGCTGGAGTTCCTCTTTCGACCCGAAATGGCCGAATAGCCCGCTCTTGCTCATGTGCAACTCGTCGGCGAGCCGGCCGATCGTCAATCCTTCGAGTCCTTCCGCGGAGGCGATGTGGACCGCGGCTTGAAGAATCTCCTGGCGAGTCTTCTCACCCTTTGCCTCTCCCCGGCGCTGTTTGCCAATGTCGGTAATGGCTTTCATGTTTTATGCCGCTTTTCAGGCCGCGGTGCAGCACGACCGTTCGCTTTTTACTACACGAACGATCGTGCTGTCAACTAAGAGCGTCGAGAAATAAATTTTCCCCTTACGAGGGGAATGTCACCGCTGAGAGTTAATTAGTTTCTGTCGCGAAACGCTCCGATGTCCGACAAGCCGCTGCTCTTGTCGCTGGAATTTGGCCATTCCATTCCGGCCCTCCAGAGGAGGGTCATGTTTATAGCACGCGCGGTAGAACGGCCGCCCTCCGTAGGAGGGCCATGTTACAAGAGATTGAGCCATCTCTCGGCGGTCACCCTGACACATGGATCAACATGGCCCTCCTAGCGGAGGGCGAATGCTGCCCTGATC
>JAHFUG010000603.1:0-2051 GCA_023265195.1 Blastocatellia bacterium
GCTCCTGAATCCTGAATCCTAGATCCTGAATCCTGAATCCTGTATCCTGAATCCTGTATCCTAGCTCCTGAATCCTGAATCCTGAATCCTAGCTCCTGAATCCTGAATCCTGTATCCTGAATCCTGTATCCTAGCTCCTGAAGGACGGTGACAAATGCGATTATGGTCAACTATCTCCCTCTCTTCACTGCTATTATTATTAGGGCCTGTCTTCGTGGGATTCAGAAACCAAACAAAAGAGACATCCATGAATAAAAGCGCCTCGCAAGCAGGTACGGCATCCCTGGAAAAGAGAATCAGCCGGTTCGCTCCGACTGAAGTAAGCGCGGACGCATCTTCCCTGTCAGCCGGTGACCGGAAGGCGCTCGGCAAGATCGTCGAGGCGGCCAAACTAATGGACTCGATTTTTCTGCGCCAGGTTTGGAGCGGGAACGCCGCTATGCTGGAACATCTGAAAGCCGACAAGAGCCCTGGAGGCCGGCGGCGGCTTCACTATTTCCTCATGAATGTCGGACCCTGGTCGAGGCTCGACAAGAACGAACCTTTCATTGACGGCGCGCCAAAGGAAAAGCCGGCCCAGGCCGGCTTCTATCCGGATGACATGACCAAGGACGAGTTCAACAACTGGGTCAAGGGCCTTTCAGACGCGGATAAGAAGCGAGCCACCGGGTTCTTTTACACCATTCGGCGCGACGCGGCTGGAAAGCTCAAGAGCACGCCTTACAGCGAGGAGTATCGCGAGTT
This sequence comes from Blastocatellia bacterium, assembly GCA_023265195.1. Lineage (GTDB taxonomy): Bacteria > Acidobacteriota > Blastocatellia > UBA7656 > UBA7656 > QHVH01. The sequence goes on from JAHFUG010000603.1 coordinate 745, forward strand.
TCTCGCGCCGGCCGCTAAGCTGCTCAATGAGGCGGCGGCGCTTACTACGAACGCGACCCTCAAGGCGTTTCTAAACAAGCGGGCGGACGCCTTCGCTTCAAACGACTACTACGCCAGCGACGTCGCGTGGATGGATCTGGACTCTCCCATTGATCTGACGATCGGGCCTTACGAGACGTATGAAGACGACCTATTTGGCTACAAAGCTTCGTTTGAAGTCTACGTGACGTTCCGCGACGAAGCCGAATCCGCCAAACTCGCGATGTTCAGCGCGTATCTGCAGGAGATCGAGAACAATCTACCGATAGAACCGCGGTATCGCAATTCGAAGCTGGGCGCGTCATCGCCAATTCGCGTGGTCGACGTCGTATTCGCGGGAGGCGAGGGAAACCGCGGAGTTCAAACCGCGGCCTTCAATCTTCCGAATGACGAGCGGGTCATCAGGGAAAAAGGCTCCAAACGAGTAATGCTGAAGAACGTTCAGGAATCAAAGTTCAACAAGGTGCTCATACCCATTTCAAAAGTAGTCCTGGATAAGCAAGCCGGATCGGATGTTTCCTTTGACGCGTTTTTCACGCACATTCTCGCGCATGAGTTGATGCATGGACTTGGGCCGCATAGCATCAAGGTCGATGGCAAAGACACAACGGTGCGGCAGCAACTCAAGGATCTTTACTCGGCGATCGAAGAAGCCAAGGCCGACGTGGCCGGCTTGTTCGCCTTGCAATACCTGATCGACAAGGGGGTGCTGAACAAGAAGCTCGAGGCCGCTCTTTACACAACGTATCTCGCGAGCGCGTTTCGTTCGGTTCGATTTGGGATCACGGAAGCCCACGGCCGCGCGGTGGCTCTGGTTTTCAACTACTTCGTCGATGACGGCGGCTTCTTGGTCGACGAAACGGCGGGAACCTTCAGCGTCGTTCCTTCAAGAATCAAGGAGTCGGTGCGAAAGCTGACGCACGACATCATGACGGTCCAGGCAGAAGGCTCTTACGAAAAGACAAGAGCCATGCTGGACAAATGGGCTACGATCGAACCCCCTATGAAGAAGGCGTTCGATCGCTTAACCGGCGTTCCCGTGGATATTGAGCCAATATTCACCGGCGCAAAAGGCGGACGGAATAATCTCAGATAAACCTTTGAATGAGAGAATAAGAATGCAGCGGCGTTCGTTGCCGATCGCACGCCAACGGGGTGCAATGTTCATAGCTTCAGGCTAAGCCGCCTCCCGTTTCAGGATGATCAGCCCTGCGAAAGCATGGTATCGGTGGCTAGGCGTTCCAACCTCCGTGCCCTCCGTGCCCTCC
>JAHFUG010000603.1:2151-3672 GCA_023265195.1 Blastocatellia bacterium
TGCCCTCCGTAGGAGGGTCATGTTTATAGTACGGTAGCGGGACGTTTCGCCCTCCGTAGGAGGGCCATGTATTCTCGTAAATTGAGTCAGCCTTGTTGGTCACTTGGACAACTGGATAGACATGGTCCTCCTGACGGGGGGCAGACACCGCGCCCGATTCCTGCGATAGACATAGCCCTCCTAACGGAGGGGTAAGCTATCCCCGTTTTGATGCCTCCCTTGCAGATGATCATCTACCCGCCCATTTGGCCAATACCACATCCCCAGCATCCTTCACCGCCGATCGAGCTTCCCACCGCTCGATCCCATTCGCAAGAAACTCATCGTAGTTAGTTTCTCGATGCCGTATGTGGGCGATCACGGCCAATCGGATCGCCTCTTCATCCAGGTCCTTCGCGAACGCGGATCGTCCTACGCGGCCGCTATACTTAAGGCAGGCGTGCTGGGCAATCTCGATCTCCCTGCCGGCGGGGGCGGTCGGGAACAGATATCTCAGCCTCTTGGCGAACTGCTCGACATAACGCTGGTCCAACTCTTCCCTGCGCACGCTCTCTCGTTCCCTCCGCCTGCTTCTGACGTCGCTGTCGTCCAGGCATTCCTCTTCGGCTTTCTCGAGCGCGGATGCTTCGACCAATAGTCCCTGGCGCTCATACCGCTTTCTGGCGCGGCTGAACTTCAGCACTACGGCCGACAGAGTCGAGTGTTTTCGGGCCCGTCTTGTCAGCGCCGTATCGCCGGCCGGCAGAAACAAGAGATGGTCCAGATCGGCGCAGGAGAGACACAATGCGCCTTTCTCTCGAGTCAGGGTGATCCAGGCCTTGGAGCCGAGGTTCTCTTTGCACTCGTCACACGATGAATCGCGTGACGAGATAAACACTTTGAGATCTTCAGTGGTGTCCGTGGGTATTCCCATTGATTCGCAATAGTTTCCTCTAATCAGTATTCCGCGAGGTTCAGCTTCTTCCGCGCACCCCGCCTTGATCTCCTTAAATCTCAAAAACGCCGAGCAGCGCGGAGGTTCGATTGCGGTTCCGTGGCTCCCTGTCTCCTACTGAGTCGTGCTCTGGTTCGCGCTCCCAACCGGAAAATGTTTTACGTACCAGTTCATGCACCGGCTGGTGCTGTCCACAATGTGCTTCGACTCGCGGAGTCCGTGGCCTTCTCGTGGATAGCGAACCATTATGGTTTCGACGCCAACGTCTTTGAGAGCTATGTAGAATTGCTCCGCCTCCGCGATCGGCACGTCGCTGTCGTTCTCGCCGTGCATCAGCATCGTCGGCGTCCTGGCTTTGGCGACGTGTTTCAACGCCGAACGCTCCCACAACACGTCCATCATGTTGCCTTGATGCGGAAAGACCCCGAATTCCATCTGTTCGTACTGATTGTAATAAGTCATGTAATTGTAGCTGATGAGATTCGTGATCGCCGCGATTGGGATCGCCGCCTTGAAGATGCTCGTCTGCGTTATCAACCAGGCGCTCAACTGGCCGCCGTAGCTCACGCCTTCGACGCCAAGGCGGT
>JAHFUG010000230.1:0-9347 GCA_023265195.1 Blastocatellia bacterium
ATCACAGGTCGCGAAGAGGGATTTGAATCCCTCTTCCCAACCTGTGATTTGCCTGAAGTAGAACGGGTGATTTGGATTTAGTCTTCCCTAACGTCCAAACTCGAGCGCCGATCCGCGCAAATCAGCGATACGCAGTCAGCGTCAATCAACGCTTTCCCTGACCGACTTCGTCCATGATCTCGAAATGAACAACTACCGGAGGCGCGCTCAACTTGACGGAGTGCGAGCCGGGAATCTAATATCGAACACTTGTTCGAAGAACCCTTGACGCGCCTATATGTCTAACGAGTCTCAATCCAAGTACGACCTACGGCTGGTTCACGTTATGAAGACGTCCGCCGCGATCTTCGCGGAAAAGGGATACCACTCCACCAGCATTCGTGACATATCGCGCGCGACCGGTATGAGCCTCTCCGGCTTATACTACTACTTCGCCAGCAAGGAAGAACTTCTCTTCCTGATTCAAGACTATTGCTTCAGCACGGTGACCAGCGACTGCAAGCGCCTGATCGCCGGCGTTGACGACCCGGCTCTAAAACTCAAGTTGTTGGTCGAGAATCATCTGAACTATTTCGTGAAGAACATGAACGAGATGAAGGTGCTTTCGCATGAAGCGAACTCGATCACCGGCGACTGGTTCAAGAAAGTCAATTCAAAAAAGCGGCAGTATGTCGATCTTGTGAAGAATCTCCTTGGCGAGATCGCACGGTCGCAAGGCGTCAAAGGCCTGGATCTTCGGGTCGCGGCGTTCTCGCTCTTCGGCATGATGAACTGGATTTATAACTGGTACGACTCACGCAAGGACGTGGACGTTAGCGGGCTCGCTCGAAACATCACTCGTATTTTCCTGTCGGGGTTTTTGGGTGAGGCGTTAGTTGAGGCCGAGAAGACTGGACGAGAGTCTCATTTGGAACGGCCGGTATCAGTGTGGCAGCAATAAATGAGCATCAAGAGGGGCGGGCGCGGAGGCCCGCCCGTACATTGATTCATCCGCGTTCGTTGCCCTCAGTAAGAGTTTAATGGAGGACTTATGACAAGCGAAGCGATTGCGGCTAAGCTGGTCGACTACATCGTTGATAACGGCATCGCCATCATTACTATTAATGATCCGCCCGCGAACACCTACACCTACGAGATGATGCGGGATCTCGATGACGCGATCCTGGAAGCGAGACTCGACGAAGAAGTTCACGTGATCGTCATTCGCGGGGCGGGCGAGAAGTTCTTCTGTGCGGGAGCCAACATAAAGATGCTGCAGTCGGCTACGGCGCAGTTTCGTTACTTCTTCAGCCTTCACGGCAACGAGACATTGATGCGGCTCGAGAACACGGTGAAGCTGGTCATCGCGGCGATCAATGGCCACGCGGTCGGCGGCGGGCTCGAGATTGCCCTGGCTTGTGATATTCGAATTGCAAAGAAAGGCTCAGCCACGCTTGGCCTGCCTGAAATCAACCTCGGACTGTTGCCAGGCATGGGCGGAACTCAAAGGTTGCCGAGAGTGGTTGGCAAGGCAAGGGGCCTCGAAATGCTCGCAACTGGAAAGACAGTTTCGGTCGACGAGGCGAAAGAGATCGGATTGGTCAATCACGTTTTTGAGGAAGAAGGCTTCTTCGACAAAGTGCTCGAGTACGCCCGCCAGTTCGTGCCGCCGGCCAAGGCCAGCAAGGGCGTAGGATTGATCAAGCGAGCGGTTCAAACGGGACTGGAACTGCCTCAAGCGGAGGCGCTCGCGCTCGAACGGGAATTACTCCAGCGCCTGTTTGAAAGCGAAGACGCGGAAGAAGGACTAAAGGCTTACGCACAGAAACGGCAAGCCAAGTTCAAAGGAAATTAGGAATTTGTCATTGGTCATTGGTCATTTGTCATTTGTCATTTGTCACTTGTCATTTGTCATTTGTCATTTGCGGGGAAGGCTCCACGACAAGTAAAACAAGTGACAAGTGACAAGTGACCAGTGACCAACGACAAATGACCAATGACAAGTGACCAATGACAAGTGACCAATGACAAATGACAAATGACAAATGACAAATGACAAATGACAAATGACAAGTGACCAATGACAACTTAGGAGAATTGCGATGGCAAAGATGCTAATCAATGGCGAGTCAGTAGATTCAGTGACCGGTCAAACCTATGAAGTGCGCAACCCGGCGAACGGCGACGTCGTGGACGCCGTTCCGAAGGGCAACGCCGATGATGCGCGCGCCGCGATAGACGCAGCCGCCGCGGCGTTTGACAGTTGGGCCCATACCTCGGCAGAGGAGCGCGCGAAACTGCTGTTTAAGTCGTCCGAACTCGTCAATGCGAACCGAAAAGAGCTGGCCGAAGTCCTGACCCGTGAACAGGGTAAACCACTGCTGGAAGCGGACACCGAGATCGAACACTTTCTCCACGGGCTTGAATTCTACGCGGGCCTTGCGTCCAAAGTGCGAGGGGCCCAGGTGCCGTTGCCCGCCAAGAACGCCTACGGCATGGTTATTCGAAAACCGCTTGGCGTGTGCGGCGCGATCGTTCCGTGGAACTTTCCGATTACATTGATGGGCACGAAGGTTGGGCCCGCTCTGGCGGCCGGCAATACCGTGGTAGTGAAGCCTGCTTCGACCACTCCGCTGTGTTCGATTCGAATCATCGAACTGATGAATCAAGCAGGGCTTCCCAAGGGCGTGTTGAACATCATAACCGGACCCGGCGGCGTGGTCGGCGAGGAGCTTCTCAAGAATCCCAAAATCCGCCGCATAGCGTTCACCGGCGAGTCTTCGACGGGCAAACATGTCGCCGAAGTCGCTTGCGCCGACTTCAAACGAGTCACGCTGGAGCTCGGCGGATCCGATCCGATGATCGTCTGCGACGACGCCGATGTTCAGAAGGCGCTATCCGGCGCGATGGTCGGCCGCTTCTGGAACGCGGGTCAAGCGTGTCTCGCCGTGAAGCGCTTGTACGTTTTCGAGACGCTCTTCGATGAATTCGTCAGCGGCCTTGTGAGCAAAGTCGCGCGATATGACGTAGGCGACGGGATGACTAAACCCGAAAAGCCCAAGATTCGAATGGGTCCGCTGCATACGGCGGCGCAACGCGAAGAGATCGAATCCCAAGTGGCCGACGCGGTGAGCCGCGGAGCTAGAGTAGTGTTGGGAGGCTCGCGGCCGGAGGGCCAGCAGTATGAAAAAGGCTTCTACTACAATCCCACGATTCTCGTCGATGTGCCCGATGACGCCCGCGCGGTGACTGAAGAAACGTTCGGACCGCTGCTGCCAATATTCAAGGTCTCGAGCCTGGATGAAGCGATAGATCGGGCGAACGGTTCGATCTACGGGTTGGGCTCTTCGATCTGGACGAAGAACATCGACACTATCGACACGGCGGTGGATCGCATTCAAGCGGGAAACGTGTGGGTCAACTCGCTTCACTACGGCTACGACGAGCTTCCATTCGGCGGTGTTAAGGCAAGCGGATTCGGCCGGGAGCACGGGCCGGAAGCGCTGGATTATTATCTCGAACCGAAGGGCGTTGTTATAACGAGATAGGATACAGGATTCAGGATTCAGGATGAAGGATTCAGGATTCAGGATGAAGGATTCAGGATTCAGGAAGAAGGATTCAGGATTCAGGATTCAGGATGAAGGATTCAGGATTCAGGAAGAAGGATTCAGGATTCAGGATGAAGGATTCAGGATTCAGGAAGAAGGATTCAGGATGAAGGATTCAGGAGCTAGGATGAAGGATTCGGGATCTTTGAAAGAGGATATTAGGACCCACGAAGCTGGGACTTCAAGATGTCAAGACTCGCCACGCTCATCTGGAACAATGATGTTCGACGTGGCCTTTGATAGCGCTTATATCCTGAATCCTATCTCCTGAATCCTGAATCCTAGTTCCTGAATCCTGTATCCTGTATCCTTCTTCCTGAATCCTGAATCCTGAATCCTGAATCCTGAATCCTGAATCCTGAATCCTGAATCCTGAATCCTGAATCCTTTTTCCTGAATCCTGAATCCTGAATCCTGAATCCTTTTTCCTGAATCCTTCCCTTGGAGGTGCTTATGGCGCGGATGTTAATCGGAGGCGAGTGGGTAGGCTCGCGAAACGGAAATACTATAGAAGTTATCAATCCGTCTACCGGCGAGGTCGTCGATACGGCCCCGCGGGCGACTGTTGAAGACGCGCGCGAAGCAATAGACGTCGCGGAACGCGCGTTCGCTGTCTGGAGCGAATGGCCGCAAGCAAAACGAGCCGAGGTGCTCAAGCGAGCCGTCGCGCTCTTCCACCTTCATGAGAAAGATCTGGCGACGCTGCTGACTAAGGAACAGGGTAAGCCCATACGCGAGGCCATACTGGAGATTCGCCGCTTTGCTCATACAATCGATTACTACGCCGGGCTCGGTAAGAATATTCGAGGCGGCTACATACCTCAGATAGATGAGAACACCTACGGTCTGATTCTACGACGACCGCTCGGCGTGTGCGGCGCCATAGTTCCCTGGAACTTCCCCGTCTCGCTGATGGGAAACAAGATCGGCCCGGCGTTGCTGGCGGGAAACACAATGGTCATCAAACCCGCCGAGACCACTCCCCTCACCGATCTTCGCGTGGTCGGTCTCTTCGCAGAGGCGGGTCTGCCGAACGGCGCACTGAACGTCGTGACCGGACAAGGCTCGGTCGTCGGTGAAGAAATCGCGACGAACCCAAAGGTCCGCAAGATTGGCTTCACCGGCTCGACTGAAGTAGGCCGCCGAGTGATGGCGTCGGCCGCCGCAACGCTCAAGCACGTCACTCTGGAGCTTGGCGGTTCGGATCCCATGATCGTCTGCGATGACGCCGACATCGACAACGCGGTGAAGGCCGCGGCCACTGGAAGGTTTTTCAACTGCGGCCAGGCCTGCCTTGCAATCAAGCGGCTTTACCTCTTCGACTCGATCGCCGATGACTTCACCAATCAGCTTGTCGCTCGAGTCAAGAAGCTGCGAGTGGGCAACGGCCTTGCCGAAGGCACGATCATCGGGCCGCTACACAGCCGAAGCCAACGCGACGAAGTCGAGTCACAGGTTGAAGACGCGGTGAGCCGTGGAGCCAAGGTATTGGCCGGAGGCGCGAGGCCACAAGGAGTCGAATACGACCGCGGCCATTTCTACTTGCCCACTTTGGTTGCGGACGTTCCCGAGGATTCGAAACTGGTCAGCGAAGAAGTGTTTGGGCCTGCTCTGCCGATTCTGAGAGTCAAGAATCTCGATGAGGCCATCGAGAAGGCTAACGCCTCGATCTACGGACTTGGTTCTTCGATTTGGACCAACGATCTCAACCGCGCAACACGGGCGGCCGAGCGAATCGAAGCCGGCTACACGTGGATCAACTCGGGCCAGGTGATCTACGATGAGCTTCCGTTTGGCGGGCTCAAGCAAAGCGGCATGGGTAAGGAGCACGGCCCGGAAGCGCTCGACTACTACACCGAGACCAAATCGGTCGTCGTGAAGACAAAGTAGCGGCCGTGCAGGGGCGGCCCTCGGTTGCCGCCCCTCTTCTGGTTGGCATCGCACTTAGAGAACAGCGGCCGCGCTTTCGCGTTGAATCGCCATTGTTTCACGGGGCCTAAAGGAGCACCACATCGAGCCCGTCACACTGCCAATGAGCTACAAAACAATCATCGTTGAAACCGGTAATAGAGTCGCAACAGTGACTCTCAACCGGCCCGACTACCTTAACGCAGTCAATGAAGAGATGCGTGATGACTTCACTCGCCTAATGGGCGAGCTGCAGACCAACGATGACATAGGCGTTGTAATTCTTACCGGCGCGGGCCGCGCCTTTTCCGCCGGCGGAGATATTTCATATTTCGAACGTGACTGGAGCACCTCCAGGTTCCGCGCCGAGAATCACAGGCTCATGCAGTTCTTTGATGAACTCGAGCAAATCGAAAAGCCGGTCATCGCGGCTATCAACGGGCCCTGCACCGGAGCAGGCCTTCAAGTCACTTTGTCCTGCGACCTGCGCATCGCCTCGGACAACGCCAAGTTCGGATTTCGCGAGAACAACATCGGGCTGATTCCGGGCGCCGGCGGCTGCTCCCGCCTGGTCAAGCTTATCGGCTACGGCAAAGCGAAGGAACTGATCTTCATCGGCGATATGATCGCCGCCGGCGAGGCGGAACGAATCGGGCTCGTGAATCGCGTCGTGCCGCACGAGAGCCTGATGGCCGAGGCGCAGTCTATCGCGGCTCACCTTCTCACGCGCGCTCCGCAAGCGCTCGGTCTCGCCAAGCGGATCCTCTGGCAGTCGGTGACCACCGACTTTCAGACCGGCCGCGTCCTCGAAGCGCTGGCGCAAAGCGTGCTAATCAAATCCGAGGACCATCGCGAAGGCGTTCGAGCATTTCGAGAGAAACGTAAGCCCAAGTTCAAAGGAGAATGACAGCGCGATTTCAGACAAGCGCAGGGAAACAGCTTAGGTTGCGTGGATTGTGAATAGGGGCAAGGGCAACCGCTGATTTACGCTGACTACGTAACGCTGATCGGCGCTGATCAACCAGCCGAACGGGTCGTTGATCGGGCGTACGATCCTAAGCAAAAAACAGCCGGATGAGTTACGAGAACATAAAACTCGAACGCGATGGAGCCGTCTCCACGATCACGCTGAATCGGCCTGAAAAGCTCAACGCTTTTGTCGGGACGATGCGTGAAGAAATACTGGCGGCCTTGTGCGAATGCGAATCCGAGGAAGTACGCGCAGTCATCCTGACCGGCTCAGGCAGCGGCTTCTGCTCCGGGGCGGACGTAAGATTTCTCGCGGAGGTGCGAAAGAACAACGACGAGGCCGCCCTGGATCGCGTCCTGACCGTCGCCCGCAACGTTGTGCAAAAGATTCGATCGCTGCCAAAGCCGGTCATTGCCGCCGTGAACGGTGCGGCGGCCGGGGGCGGCGTTAATCTGGCTCTTGCGTGCGATGTGAGGATCGCCAGTGAGCGGGCGGCGTTCGGCGAGACGTTCATACGGCTCGGCTTGCACCCTGATTGGGGCGGGACGTTTTTTCTGCCGAGGCTGGCGGGCCCCGCGGCCGCGTGCGAAATGATGATGAGCGGCGACGTAATCAGCGCGCAGGACGCATTCAGGCTTGGTCTTGTTAATAGAGTAGTGCCGCACGACAGTCTCCAGGAAGAAAGCAGGAAAATGGCTGAACGCTTCGCGCGCAATTCACCGGCGATCATCGCAATGATAAAACGGGCGATATACGCCGGCGCGGTCTCCAGCTTCGAAACGATGCTGTTTCACGAAACGTCAAATCAGAAGGAAGCCTTCCGATTAGAGGACTCCGCCGAAGGACTCAACGCATTTCTCGAAAAACGGGAGCCGAGGTTCTAATGATCGCCATCGATACAATCGCGGTCATCGGCGCCGGAACGATGGGACATGGCGTCGCCCAGGTAGCCGCGCAGGCCGGATTCAATGTCGCTCTTCATGACACTACCGAAGCCCTCGTCGGGCGCGGCTTGGCGAATATCCGTGAAAACCTGATCAAAGGCGTCGCGCGCGGAAAAGTCACGGACACCGAACTGCGCGACACGCTCGCTCGAGTGCGGGGCACGGTAGACCTACTGGACGCGGCTGGCGGAGCCGGCCTGATCATCGAAGCCATTGTGGAGAAGCTCGATGCGAAGATCGAGCTTTTCGCCAATCTGGACGCTCTTTGCAAAGAAAGCGCGATACTGGCCACGAACACATCGTCGCTGAGCGTTGAGTTGATAGCGTCGGCCACGCACCGCCCCAGCCGGATCATCGGCATGCACTTCTTCAATCCACCTCACATAATGAAACTGATCGAGGTGATTCGAGCGCCTGAAACTTCGGACGAAACGCTGGCGGCCGTGCTCGCGGTAGCCGCGCGGATGGGCAAAGAGGCGATAACTGTGAAGGACTCGCCGGGCTTTGCTACAAGCCGGCTTGGCGTCGCGATTGGGCTGGAAGCGATGCGAATGCTCGAAGAAGGCGTCGCCAGCGCCGAAGACATCGATAAGGCGATGGTGTTGGGCTACAACCATCCAATGGGGCCGCTGCGGCTTAGCGATTTGGTGGGACTGGACGTCAGGCTGAACATTGCGGAATACCTTAATGAAAAACTCGGCACGGCCGTCTTCAGCCCGCCCGATATACTGAAGCGCAAGGTAGCCGAAGGAAAGCTGGGAAAGAAAGCCGGAGAGGGGTTTTACAAATGGTGAAGCGATGAAGGGGGAAGGGGGAATTGATGATTGATGATTGCGGAATGGGGAATGAGAAATTGATGATTGATGAATGGGGAAGGGGGAATTGATGATTGATGATTGCGGAATGGGGAATTGAGGATTGTTCATTTATGGAACGCATTCTCATCTGTTTTTCGGTTGGTTCTGAATACGCAATCCGCAATCCCCAAGCGGCAATCCGCAATCACCACCAATCCGCAATCGGCAATCAACACTAGGAGACTCTGCGATGGCTCTTGAAAACGTTCTAATAGAAAAGCGTGGCCGTGTCGGCGTCGTGACCGTCAACCGGCCTGACAAACTCAACGCACTGAACATTCGTACCCGCGAGGACATACTCGCCGCGTTCGATGAACTCGAGAAAGACGCCGACGTTCGCGTGGTAGTCATTACGGGGGCAGGCGAAAAGGCGTTTATCGCGGGAGCCGATATCAATGAGTTCGCCGGCAAGACCGCCGTTCAACAGCGCGCCGTCATGAAGGGCCGCCGGGCATTCGATGCGGTGGAGGATTTTCCGAAGCCGGTCATTGCGATGATCAACGGATTCGCGCTCGGCGGCGGCTGCGAGCTTGCGCTGGCATGCGATATTCGGGTCGCATCGAGCAAGGCCAAGCTCGGCCAGCCCGAGATCAAGCTCGGCATAATACCCGGCGGCGGCGGCACGCAAAGACTGACCCGGCTGATTGGCGAAGGCAAGGCGATGGAGTTAATCCTGACCGGCGATATGATCTCAGCGGAAGAAGCCGAGCGGCTCGGATTGGTGAATTACGTCTACCCTCCCGAAGAACTTGAAGTAAAGACGATGGAGCTTGCCGGTAAGATCGCGGAGATGAGTCCGGTTGCGCTGACCCTGGCGAAGCAGTCCGTCAAGAACGCCGCAAGGATGGAGATTCGCGCCGGGCTGGAAGCGGAGACGGAACTCTTTGCGTTGTGCTTCTCGAGCGAAGACAAAGAAGAAGGGGTTCGAGCTTTCATTGAGAAGAGGAAGGCTGAGTTCAAAGGCCGATAGCTGAAGCGTCCGCCGCGGAGCAACACCAACCTCGGAGGGGTGCGCGGCCCGGAGAAGCCCAATGGCTATAGAAGAGGGGCTTCCATAGCGGGCACGAACGCCGGAAGG
>JAHFUG010000230.1:9447-11688 GCA_023265195.1 Blastocatellia bacterium
TAAACATTGCCCTCCTAACGGAGGGCCGCTCTTGTTTCCATGAGAATTTGACAAAGCGAATCGTGTCTCTTAGGCTTCGTTCGACCAATCGACAAGGACAACACGATGTACGAAGTCATGATTGAAGAAGAATTCTCCGCCGCGCACGCGCTCCGCGGCTACCGGGGAAAATGTGAAAACTTGCATGGCCACAACTGGAAGGTCGAAGTCTACGTCCGCGGAGACCAGCTTGACGAAATTGGAATGCTTGTCGACTTCACTCATCTGAAGAAAGTCACTCGCGACGTAATGGGTCTTCTCGACCATCAGAACCTGAACGAGCTGAGGCCGTTTGACGTGGAGCTAAACCCCTCATCTGAACACCTGGCGGGTTTCATCCTCGATAAGATAGCTAATCACATTGATAACGGCCGTGTCCGGGTGTATAAGGTCAGAGTCTGGGAGACGCCGTCAACCAGCGCAACCTATCAGGTCGGGAGTTGATTCATCCACAGATGACACAGAATACGCAGAGTAACCAAGGCGGATCAGTAATCGCGGATAGTCGAGATGGCTCCGTCAAGGCTTGGTTTCCGACGCGAAGCACGGTAAGCCTGCGGCTTGCTGTTGTTGTTGACGGCGCGCAAGCTGTTGCAACCCGATTAGCGACGGCCTTAGCCTCTGAATAGGGCGAGGACCGATCAATCGAAGCACGTTTTAGCGCCCGAAATCAGTTTCTCCGCGAAGGGCGGCGGTATCCGGTATGCTTCGAACGTTCCTTGATTCTTAGCTTCACCTATCCTGTAGTTTGATCTGTCTAATCCGCGTAATCCGTGGATAACCGAATCGGAGGAAATCAATGCAGATCAACACCGCGCTAGACACCGCGATCGCCATTGTCGTCATTCTGCTTGTTCTCAGCCTTATCGTTCAATCCACACAGACCGCCTTCAAAAAGCTGTTCAAGATTAAGTCCCGGCAAATCGAGGCTTCCTTGGTCGACCTTTTTGAGACGGTGTTGAATGAGCCGCCCGCGAAGCTCACCGGCCGACTCGCTTCGATTCGAGCCGCCTCCCCTGTTCTTGCGGCATTGCTCGGCCGCCCGAAAAAAGCGGAGAAGCCGGCAGACGGGGCTAACGCGGAGCCATCACCTCCTTCGGCCGACGGCGGTCCGGCTCCTCCGAAGGCCGAGGCGATCACGGCGGCCGTTATTGACCGCTTCAAAAAGATGGGCCGCGTAGCGCAGTCGGGCAAGCCCATGCTCGACTCGCTCAGCAAGGACGAACTCCTGAAAGTTATGGGGAACCTCGCGCCTGGCTCCCTTGATGACAAAGTCATCAAGGAACTCGGCAATGCGCTGGATGCTTACAAGACACTGGCGGCCGCTCTGGACGAGGTCAAGTCACTGGCCGCCAACCTCACTGGCGACTCGAGCGCCACGCTGGCCCGGATGCAGCAGCTCCTCACGCCGCTTCTCAACGATCTCGGGGCATTGTCGAATGGCGGCGCTGGCCGGGTTATCGGAGACCTGCTCGCGCTTCGCGAAGTCGACCTCGACGAAGTTCTCAAGCTACTTGGAGAGTTGCAGAGCAAGGTGGAAGCCGATTTGAGCAAGGCTCCGGATTCGTCCAAGCAGGGCCTGACCGATCTTGCCGCCGCATTGAACAAGGTAGCGGCTGCCCTCAGTGGGCTCCGTCAGAAGCTCGATGCGGCGATCACTCCCATTAAGGAAAAGCTGGCGCAGGTCGAGACGTGGTTCGACACGGTGATGCTGAGCTTCGAGGAGCGTTACAGCCGGGGTATGAAGACGTGGGCGGTAGTCATCGGCTTCTTGATCGTGATCCTGCTGAACGCGGACTTCTTCAAGATTTGTCATACGCTGTCAACGAACGAAGTAGTGCGAAACCAGATCGTGAGCTACGGCGAAGAGCTTCAGAAGAAGAAAGAGGACGCTAAGAAAACCGGCGAAGAGGTCAAAGAAAACGCCGAGAAGATGAAGACCGCCGAGTCTCAGGGCAAAGCCGACGAGGCCGCCAACCTGAAAAAGCAAGTAGACAACGGCGCCCAGAAAGCCGATGACCTGAGCAAGACGATCAAAGACCTGAAGGATACCTACGACGCGGAGACCGCCAGGTACACCAGCTTCGGACTCGACCGGCTCCACTGGGCCGACGTCCAGCAGTGGTGGCATGGGTGGTCAACCGACGACATAGCCGACAAGGTGAAACGCGACGTCATGGGTCTGGTGGGATGGCTCATCAC
>JAHFUG010000231.1 GCA_023265195.1 Blastocatellia bacterium
GGACTCCCGTTTTGCTTTCCCTCTCTCCCTCGCGTCGCGAGGAGAGAAAAAAGGCAACGAGGGGGCCGCAGGCAGCTTTGCTTGTAGGCCGTATATGAACGATCCACCAACTGCGTTGGTGGGATTCGGGGAAGGGAAATGGCGCGCCTCGTCGTGTAGGTTGGGTATGAACGATCCACCAACTGCGTTGGTGGGATTCGGGGAAGGTATCTGGCGCGCCTCGTCGTGTAGGTTGGGTATGAACGATCCACCAACTGCCCTTGTGGGGTATTTGGGATTTCGACACCCGCCGTCCAGAGGAGCGCAACGGGTTGATCCGAGCCGCTTCCCAGGCCATCAACCCGATTCGCGGCATTACGCCCTCTGGGGCGCTGCCGGGCTAGACCCTCCAAGACTATAAACATTGCACCCCTCTGGGGTGAGCGCAGCTCTCGGGTACGCGCACCTCTGGGGTGAGCACCCCTCTTGGGTGAGCGCACCTCTCGGGTACGCGCACCTCTGGGGTGAGCACTCCTGTGGGGTGGGCGCACCTCTCGGGTACGCGCACCTCTGGGGTGAGCACCCCTGTGTGGTAAGCGCACCCCTGTGGGGTAAGCGCACCCCTCTGGGTTGAAGCGCACCGTCTGGGATAAGCCCACCCTCTGGCGTGAAGCGCGCCCTCTGGCGTGGGTGAAGCGCGCTATCACTTCAGCCGCCTGAACAGATTGAATCCGATCGTCCAGTTTTTCGGCGTCAAAACCAGATTACTGGAGTTGTACCTTGCGGTAGTCGTCGCCTGTGTATTCGAGAAGGTCAACGCGAAAACGTGGCGGCCGATGCGCTTCTGGACGCCGAATCCAATTTCAGGCTCGGATTCGTTCCTCAATCCGACGCGCTTGAATTTAGAGTCGAAGATTGGATCGACGCGGCCCATCTTGAATCCTATGCGTGGCGTGAATTCGAACATCAACGACACCGAAGGCCTGATGCGCGCATCCACTCCGAAGCCGAATGAGCCGGTATGTTGATCGAGCTTGAACAGCGCTACCGATGGGTCGGCGGGAAAGTAGTCCTCGGGCCGGGGATTGAAGCGGCCCTGTCCGTTTGAATTCAGGTGCAGGGCGGGCGAGAAGAAGACGTGCGCGTATTCCGTTACGCTCCGCGAGACCATTAGTTGAATATTCTCCGTGTAGGTCTCCGTGAAGTTGCGGTCTCCTTCGATGCTTCCATACATTTGCATTTCCACCGGCGAGCGGCCTGCCTCATCGAGCAGGTGAAAACCAACGCCCAACTCGATCGTCTTGGAAATCCCCTTGCCACCTATAGGCGACCGGTAAGCTCTCAGGTACAACCGGTCGGTCACGCCATAAGTAACGCCGAAGGAAGAAACGGACAGACTGTCGAGCCCAAGAAGATCGTTCGAGATCCTTGAAGCATGCTCGCCGGGCCGTTCACCCTCGAGCGATCTTAACGGTTCGCCGAAACGATGGGTGAAGTCGAGGTTCAAACTATGCCGAGGCACTCGTTTTGGCGTCGGGAGATTCACGAGACGGTAGTCGAACGTTTCAGTATTGGAGCCGCGCGGCGCCTTCTCTTCCTTAGCGGCGGTTTCGTGCGCTTCGCCGTGAGTTGGGGCCGATGGCTCCGCCAGCGAGGCTACTGTTTTCGCGTTGGCGTCGATTCGAATTTTCTCGCCTCCCGATTCGACGATGACAACGCCGGGCGAGTTAGGATCAAAGCTCACTTGCATTTTCGCGGGCGAGGACTGGGCGCTCGTCACGACCATCTCGCCTTTCATCTTCTCGTGGCCGTCTCCGCAGAAATCCGAACAGTAGAACACGAACTTGCCCTCGCGGGCCGGGGTGAATTCGATCGCTTCGCGAGTGTGGGCGGCGATGGTCTTCTCGATTTTCAACGCGTCGATCGCGAAGCCGTGATCGACGTCCTGCGAAGTCACAACGAGCCGGACGCGCTCGCCTTTGCGAACCGTGATCTTCTTAGGAACAAACTCGAACCTTTTCGCCAGAATTTGAATCTCGTTAACCGGAGTCTGCGCGCCCTGGCTACGCGCCGGCATGGCTGTGCAAACAAGGAACAAAGCGAGCATCGACAGAGATCTTCTTGCAGTCTTCATTCTTGCAGTTTTCATTCCGCCTCCTGTTGTTTTAGCGAGTGTGGGTGCTTTCTCACGCTCGAATAACCGGGGAGTATAATGCAGACCGTGAACTTTTTCCCAGACGGAGGCTGGTTGAGGCACGGCGCATCAATTGAATGGAGAGAGGCGGGAAACTAAAAATACCGTGTGCGGTCCAGAGACGCCCTTGACTTCAGTTTGTCTGATCTAAATAGTTAGTTCGGACCAAGTTCAGGGCGCTTAGCTGTTCAATCGCTCGGCGAGTTCTCGCTCATGCCACGGTAGGCCCGGCGCCGGGCTGTCTTCAATTCTTAAGACTCTTAAAAGATTAAAAGGACTCTTTCAGCATTTTAAAAATTGCAGCTCCTATATGGCGTTTTCCACGGCCATGACACCAAACGACGTACCATAATTCGATCGACCCCAAATAAATCGAGAGAAATAAACTGGTGATGAACCACCTCCAGAAACATGCACAGGACGGTCTACCGTAGAATGCCTCCTTCAATTTTAATTCTTCTCCAAGAGAGGCAGCGCTTGCGCTGTAGAACTCGATGAGTTCTCCGATTCGCCACTCCGCGAAGGCGAAGATGATAGCGATCCAGATGCCCGCGGTCATTGAAATCTTAACAGGGAAGAGAGCGGGGTTTGCGCCTCCGGCTTCGAGTTTACTTGGAGACCCTGTGGAAACACTCTTGATCGCAAGAGTGAAAAGTACCGTGCTGATGCCCACGAAAGCCGCGAGGACGGTGAAGCGCAAGTTGCTGTAATGCCGCATCATCTCGAACGACGCCTTATAGGCTTCGAGTGTGGCGTCAAACAGAATCATCTATGTGCTCCCCAATCACGATGTTCCAGCCGCCAAAACCGCCGTGGTGCTGGTATATTATCAGCAATGCCTAGTGGCGAACCTGAGAGCTAAACTGGCATTTCGGATAAAGCCTATTGAACCGAGCCGGTCACCCCCAAGCGCGAACTTACGGTGCTCTATTGGGGTTGTCAAGCGGATTGGTATTATTTATTCCGGTTGCCGCACAAGCACTACGGGCGGCCTCGTGCTTCAAGGCCCATTCACACCTTCGCGGGGGCCTCATTCCCGGCTTCCAGCGCCGCTTTGCGTACGTTTACAATGCTCAACAACACAAGCCCCGCGAAGAAGAAGACAATGAGAGACAGGATCGCCATGCGATAGCTCGACGTGAACTGGCGAGCCAAGCCGAAGACCAGCGGTCCAAGCCAGCTTGTGCCTTTGTCGCTGACTTCGTACAGGCTGAAGTACTCGGCTTCCTGTCCTTTCGGAATCATCAGCGAGTAGACCGACCTGCTAAGCGCCTGGCTTCCGCCCAACACGATAGCGATGATCACGCCCAGGATGTAAAAATGCAGCTTGGTTTGCAGGAATCCGTACACGTAGATTAGCGTGCCCGTCCAGATCACGAGGCTCAACATGATCGCGCGCTTCGCCCCAATTGCTTTCGCTATGTAGTTGAAGAACATGGCGCCAAAGAACGCCACGAACTGAACCATTAGGATGACCGTGGTCAAAGTGGCGATCTCCAGCCCTATTTCTCGACTCCCAAATTGGGTCGCCAATGTAATGACCGTTTGAATCCCGTCGTTGTACAAGAGGTAGGCGATCAGGAAGATCAGCGTCTGAGGGTACTTTCTCGCGCTGCCGAGAGTGTGAAGCAGTTGCTTGAACCCGACCGTGAATAGGTTGTCTCCGGCGGCCAACGCTTTAACCGCCTGGTGTTTTTTGAGAGCGAACAGAGGAATCAACGTAAACACCGCCCACCAAAGACCCGCCGACGCGAGGCTGATCCGAACGGCATGACCCTCTGACATTCCCAGAGACCCGGCGCGCTGGAAGAGAGCCAGGTTGAGTGCGAGCAAGAGGCCGCCGCCTATGTATCCGATGCCCCATCCCTTTGACGAAACCGAATCGCGTTCTTCCGGGGTCGAGATGTCCGGCAGGTACGCGTTGTAGAAGACGACCGAAGCCCCGAAGCTCAAGTTCGCCAACAGGAACAAGGCTCCGCCCAACAAATAGTTCGTGCCCTGAAGAAAGTACATCCCCATCGTGGCGAACGAGCCCAGGTAGGCAAAGAACGCCATCATTTCTTTCTTGCGATGGGAGTAGTCGGACATCGCCCCGAGGATCGGGAGGAACAGGACTTGAAGCAACACGGAGAGCGACACCACGTACGGAAAGAACGACTCTACGTCTACCTTGATCCCAAGCGGATAGACGAAGCCGCCTTCACCCGCCGCGGCCTTGGCCACTTCAGTCAAATAAGGTCCGAGAAAAACCGTGACCACCGTGGTGTAGAAAGCCGAGTTCGCCCAATCGTAAAAGTACCAGCCTCTTTGTTCCCGCCGCTTGCTCGAGAGTTCCCTTAGTTGTTCGCCTGAAGTTGGGTGGGCGTTGAGTTGGTTCACATCGTCTCCAGTTCGGGGCGCTTGCTTCCAGATTAGCGAGGCAAGACTTTAATGTCGCCAGGGAAATTAATGGGTATTGGGGGATTTTCACGCGGTCTCTCCCGACTGGGATCTTCCGAAGTTTCACACCATCTACTTCTTTGCCCGCTTTCGGCCGGGACGGAGCAAATCGCGCGGAATCAGTTTCGTCAGTTTTCTGATATAGGTGGGAGTGACGTCGAGTTGGGCGGCGGCTTCTTTTGCGTTACCCTTAGCTTTGAAGAGAGCGCGCGCCCAAAGCCACTTCAGCATGGAGATTCTGGCTTCGGCCAGCGTCGGCATGTTCGAGTCGGAAATGATGAAGTAGTGTTCGTGTCCAAGCGATTCGAGTTGTTTGCTGGCGGCCTGCCAGGTCTTCTTCAACTCCGGAAGGCGCCGGTCCTTCAATGCGGCTCCGACTTCGGTGATCATCGCGGCGGCCTCAACGGGTTTGGAAGCGCAGATGGCCTGCGCGAGCAACGCTTTTACTTCGAGTTCCAGCAATTGCGCTCTAAGATCTTCCGCCGAATCGAGCGCGTCTCTCAGCGTCGCCGCGGCTTCCACTTCATTGTGCAGCGCCAGATGAAGCCTTCCCATCGTCCTATTAGCCTCCGCGCGCTGCGACTTACTCCCGGCTTGCTCGGCTATTTCGACCGCTGCTTGAAGCGCCTTCTGGGCCTTGTCCCATTCATGCTTGAGCAGGTGAAGCCGGCCCTTGATCTCGAAAGTGGAAGCGAGCTGCGTGTAGCACTGTACGTCGGCTACTTCGACCGCGTGGGCCAGATAGCTCTCGGCCCGGCCATAGTCCTTCATCCAAATCAGCGCCGACGCGATGTTGCTCAATGTGATCACCGTATACAGCTTGTGACCCATCTGTACGAACGCATCGTGAGCGAACTGGAGATACTTCAATGAGGTCTCGTACTCGCCAATGGCGTTGAGGGCGAGCGCTATGTTGACCCTTGCAACCGCAAGGCTGTAATCATCGCGAGACTTCAAGAGCAGCCGTATTCCACGCTCGAGCGACTCCCTGGCTTCTTCTACTCGTCCGATTCGCTCCAGCACGCTGCCGTAGCAAAGAAACGCCACCCCGAGCCTGTATGACCTCGCTTGACCTCCATAAAGAGTGACGGCCTCCTGAAACTGCGCCGCCGCCTCGTCCCATCTGTCCATCGACCAGAGCGCCTGGCCCTGGGCCTGAGCGGCTTCCGCGAAAGTGAATTCGTCCCCTTGCCCGTTGGCTACCGCCTTGGCTTGCACAGCGACGCGAAGCGCCTCGCCGGGCTCGGATCGCCTATTTTTGAAAGTCGAGATTGTAAGCAGGACTTTGCCCGCGACTCCGAACGGCACTTGATCCATGCTCTCGAGATAAGGCGACAGGGCCGCTTCCATTTCATCCACGCGGCCGGCGCGGCCGTGTATCTCAGCCGCCATCAGCCTGACTCGCGCGGCCTGGGCGTCGAAGGGATCGCCCCTCGACCACTCTTCCGGGAGGGATCGCCAAAGCCGGTCGTAATCGCCTGACTCTCTCATGTCTTCGAGCGTGGCAATGTCGACCTTCTCGCGGGTCATAGACCTCTCCATAGAAAGCTTCCTTGAAACCAAAGGGGGTTTTGGTATTGAGCGAATTATTGGACCGACCGCCTTAAGTGTCAAGCAACAATGCCGCCGGACCGCCAATTCCGGCGACCGAACAGAGCCCGCGCCGCCGGCCAAAAACTGCCTGCCAACAACACCGCACAGACCACAACGGAAACCATGCTGATTTGCGCGGCGCGCCTCCTCACCGGAGTGTTCTCAAAGGTGAGGCGCAGCACGTGCTCGCCTGCCGGAGCTTCAATCGAAATGACGCCGGCGTTCTCGTTGCGCCGCAAGCCGGCTGGCTCGCCGTCAATTCGGGCGGTCCATCCAGGAAAGTCGTAGGTCGCGACGTTCAAGATGAACTGCTCGGAAGATCGAGTCGAGATGAGCCGCTCTTGAGGCTTCCACTCGAGCATGCTTGCCCGGGCCGTCGCTCCGCCCATCGTCTCAATTGGGATTGCGGCCGCCGTCTTCGAATCAGAGATCGGGAGGAACTCCTCCTCCACGTATCGCGCTGGTGGATCGAACGCGACCCTCAAGTTCGAAGCCGCCGCGCTTGCCGCGACGCTGAACACTACCGCCCCCGCCGCCATTCCAAAAACGATGCGGGCGCGAGCGCGACGCCCTCGCCCGTCTTCGGTAACACGCTGAAGAGCTATACCCGCAAGCACGCTGACCGCCATGGTTAAAATGGCCAACGACCGCCAGGAGAACGCAATTGATTCGAAGCGAGGCAGAAACCGGGTTAACACAGCGCAAGCCGGCGTCATCAAGAGCAGCGCGAACGCGCCTGCCAGGACCCAGCCTGTCCACGCGACGCGGCCGGACGAATTCTCCGGCGGACCCATCATGGCAAAAACGATTAGCAGCGAAGCCGTCACAACGGCGGCCACTCCAAGCATGCCGAAGAATCCGCCGCTCGACAGGAGACTCGCTATATAGCTCTCCGGGTACTTGAACTGCTCGGTCACCGTCTGCCGGGCGTAGCCCGTTTCAAGCACGGCCGGAACCGCATAGAACGCCGCCAACCCGCCGCCGAGCGCTCCAACGGTCACAGCAATCAATCCCGGCTTCAAGTTTTTAGCGGCCCCTGACCATGCCGCCGCATAAACGGCCAGGCAAATCGAAAAGAGATAGGCCATCGGCGGATGGGTGACTATCAACAGAGCGAACGCCGCGCCCGAGAGCACGATGGAGCTTCCCGTGGTGCGCCAAACTGCTTTCGTGAAGCCGTACATGACGAGCGGCATCCAAACGAACGCAATCAATTCAGGGAAGGCGCCGCGGTGATAAAGATCGATCAAGTGGTAAGGCAACAGCAAGTAAGCCGCCGACGCTACTAGAGCCGGCGTCCGATCGATAAAGAGCCTGACGTAGAAATAGAAGCATAACCCCGACGCGGAGGCGGTCAACATCGCTACCGCGGCCAAGGACGCAACCCAGCCGCCGAGCACGGCGTGAGCCCCGGCGGCCAGATAGTAGAACAGCGGCGGGTAATAGATCATCGTCGCGACGCCATAGCCGTCATTCATGCCGCCAAGCCACCGAGGAAACCACACACCGGACCGCAGCACCTCGTCGAACTTAATCATTCGCATCCAGTGAATAGTTATGTCGTGCGCTTGCGCCATCCCGCCGCCCGCGGCGAAGAAGAACGGCGCCACCGACGCGGCTCCCAGCGCGGCAAGGAAGACGCAGCCGAGAACGCGCTTGCGAATATTCATCTTCGGTCCGCCCATCAGCCTACCGCCGCATCCAATGGCTCGCGCCTGAATAGTCTCATTGCAGCCCCCGCGGCCAACAACAACGCGGCCGCCAAGGCGGCTGATATCGTCACCAACCTGCCTAGTCTCCGTGGCGGGGTGTCCAGATAGTCGAGCGTTACTCTGTGGGCGCCCGGCGAAAGTTCGATTTGAATCTCGCCCAGTTCCTCGCCGGTTTGAATATCGGCGGGCTCGCCGTCTATGCGTGCGCTCCATCCTGGAAAGTTGAAGGTGCGCACAACGAGCCGGTCATCGTCAGCGGGGTCGGCCCTGATCACGCGGTTTTGAGGATCCCATCGCTCTATGACGACTTCACCCTCGCCACTTTCCAATTCCGCTCGAGGCGACTCAGGCAGCTCGGTTGGGTCCTCAGGCGCGGTTCGCGGAATGATCCCGTAGTTCAAGTGCTCTTCGGCCTGCTCGAACAACGGCGCGGAATACAGTACGCCGGCTACGTTGAAGCCGGAAAAAACGACGCCACCTACCAACGCGATCGAGGCGGCCGCCGCGCAGATTGACGAGACCGCGCGCTTTCGAGCTTTCCATGCGTCCGTCATCGATTGAACGCCGGCCCCGATCAATAGAGCCGCCATCAAGGTCGTCACGCCGAGCATCCTCCATGCGAAGACGCCAATGTCTATTCGCGGAATGCGCCGTCCAATCGGAGCCGAAAGCGACGTCATCATGAACGCGGAGACGATTCCAACCAACGTCCAGGCGATGATTCTCTGTTTCAGCGCGTCCGCCTTTACCGTTTTCGTTCGTTGCGCTATCAGCGCGACAGTTGCGCAGAGGACGATAGCGGTGATGTTCACCAGCCAGGTGTGATCTATGAGATCGAAGAAGCCGCGATACGCCATCGTGTATCCCGTCTTGGCGAATACGTAGCTCTCGTGGTACGGCCAACTGGTGGAGACATACTCGTGCCTGATCAACTCCTGCTCGGCCGCGGCCGGATAAAGATACGCAGCCGATATCGCGAGCCCTACGGCCAACGCGGCCCCCGAGACCAAAAGACCTCTCATTTCACGACGCATAATCGCCAGCGCCAGAAGAAAGACCCCGAACATCAGTGAGAACTGATAGGCCGTGGGCGGATGCGACCACGCGAACGCTCCGTAGCTTAGCGCCAGCCCGCCCATGTTCAACAGGGTCGAAGACAACGCCGGTCTCCTGGAAGAATGCGGCAGGGCTTCCATTTCAACTTGCGTATTCCTGAATAAGCGCTCGCCGAACAAGAGCATGAGCGGCATCCACACAAACGCGAGAAGCTCCGCCATCGCTCCCCTTTGATATTGATCGAGCAAATGATATGGAAAGGCCGCGTACGCGATCATCACTGCAACCGAAGCCACCCGCGACATGTTCATCCGTGCGTAGAAGTAAATTGCGGCGACGCCCGCGATCATCATCAGCAGGTGCGCGCCCGCGATTGCGCGCAACCAATCGCGCGCCGCGGCGTAGACGGCGGCGGTCAGGTAATAAACGCCCGGTGGGTAGTAACTGGTGGCTGGAGCGCCGTAACCCCGGTTCGTCTCTTCTTCCCATCTCGGGTAGATTTCGCCGGCCTTTAATCCATTGTAGAACGACACCGCCTGATCGTAGTGAGAGATCATATCGTGAGTGTCGGGCATTCGAAACGTCCAGCGGCTCCGGCCCTCCGGTGGTTCGCCCAGGTAAAAGAAGGGCATCGCCGCCGCAATTGAGATTAAAACGCACGCGGCCGCTGTAGCGATTTTGGCCGCGATATTCTTTTGGCGAGTAACCGGGCGGTCTTCGACGCCAACCGCTAAATCCTTCACTATGTACATTCCTTTTTTCATTCGACCGTCATTACGAGAGTTCAGGTCGCCGATTTCTGAAATAGCCGCGTATAGCCTGGTCTTCGGATCGCCGATCAGCGCAAATCAGCGCTACGAAGTCAGCGGAAATCAGCGGTTCCTCCCTCCGGTCTTTTCTCCCCGTTCAAAAGACTCCTCCAACTCGGCCGCGTCCCTGGGCGAAAAGAGGCCGTCAATGAAAGCCCATTCATATGGTTCGGAGTTTAGATAACAGCGCTCGATTCTGGTCAGGTCAATCATCGTCCGGCAGGCAAAGGATCAACGTTCGCCCGCGTATTCGCCGAAGACGGAGCGTAAACGGTCGCTTATCTCGCCCAGCGTTGCGTAAGACTCGACGGCGTGGATGATGTGCGGGATCAAGTTTTCATCGGTTTGCGCGGCCCTTTCCACGTTATCAAGAGCCCGGCTCGCCAGGGATTGATCCCGCTTCGCGCGCACCGCCCGCACTCGCTCGACTTGCTCGCGCTCCAGGCTCACATCGACTCTCAACACCGGCACTGACGATGTTTCGTCCACGACGAAACGGTTAACTCCGACGACCACTTGATCCTGAGACTCAACCGCTCTTTGATAGTCGTAGGCCGCCTTCTCGATCTCCCGCTGGACGTAACCGGTTTCAATCGCCCGCAGCATTCCGCCCAACTCATCTATCTTTTCAATGTACTGGTAAGCCAGCCGTTCGAGCTGATCCGTCAGATGCTCCACCGCGTACGCGCCACCCAACGGATCGGCCGTTGCAGCCACTCCGGACTCGTACCCGATCACCTGTTGTGTCCGCAACGCGATTCGAGCGGCGTGTTCAGTTGGCAGCCCCAGAGCTTCATCCATCGAATTCGTGTGCAGCGACTGAGCGCCGCCCAGGACGGCCGCCAGAGCCTGAATCGTGGTTCGGACGACGTTCACCTCCGGTTGTTGAGCCGTTAACGACGACCCCGCGGTTTGCGCGTGAAATCGCAACGTGAGAGAACGCTGATCCCTGGCGCCGAATCGGTCTCGCATTATGTGAGCCCACATGCGCCGGGCCGCGCGGAACTTCGCCAGCTCTTCCAGAAACTGATTGTGAGAGTTGAAGAAAAACGCGAGCCTCGGAGCGAATTCGTCGACGTCGAGCCCGGAGTCGATGGCGGCTTGAACGTATGTGATCGCGTCGGCGAGAGTGAACGCTATCTCCTGCGCGGCGGTCGAACCGGCCTCGCGAATGTGATAGCCCGAGATCGAAATCGTGTTCCACTTTGGCGCTTCGCGCGCGCAGTAAGCAAAGATGTCCGTCACGATGCGGAGGCTCGCTCGCGGAGGATAAATGTACGTTCCGCGCGCGATGTACTCCTTTAATATGTCGTTCTGAATCGTTCCCGAGATCCTATCCGCCGAAACCCCTTGTTTCCGCGCCACCGCTATGTACATAGCGAGCAGAATCGCGGCGGTGGAATTGATCGTCATCGACGTCGATACTTTATCGAGCGGGATTCCCTCGAAGAGACGCTCCAAGTCGTCAATGCTGTCGATGGCCACGCCGACCTTGCCCACCTCGCCTCGCGCGAGATAATGATCGGAGTCGTAACCCATCTGCGTCGGCAGATCAAAGGCCACCGATAGGCCGCTCTGGCCCTGTTCCAACAGATATCGATATCGCGCGTTTGACTCCGCGGCCGACGCATATCCGGCGTATTGGCGCATAGTCCATAGCTTTCCGCGATACATCGTGGCGTAAGGTCCGCGTGTGTACGGAAACTCGCCGGGATCGCCTACAGTCTCATATGAACTCTGGACGTCATCGGGACGGAATACGACTTCCATCTCGATTCCCGAGCTTGTCTCGACTTTCTTAACAGCTTCTTTTGTGCTCATCGCGTTCTCGTCCGACGAGATTATCAGAAACGGTTCGGGCCTTGCAAAACAGCGCCGCGAGCGGGGCGCTTAACGTTGGGGGG
>JAHFUG010000604.1 GCA_023265195.1 Blastocatellia bacterium
GTATGTCCTGGTGACGTGCGTTCGAATCGTGGAGTGGTATCGGCGGAGAAACTCAGACCAAGCCGCTTCGTTGACGGGGCGATCAGAACACCTTTGAAGCAACTCGGATACCGTCCACTGTTCGGGAGATGTTGCTATTTGCTCTATGGCTGGCCTGGTGGCTATTTCAACACTTCCTTCGGCCGCGCCACTATTGACCGAGCCTTGGTCAGGACTGGCCCCGATATATGGATCGTGCAGTTTGGGTTTGATCTCTTCCGCGACATCAAAGCTCGTCACCGCCTCTTCATATCTACCCAGCAAGTAGAGTCCAACTCCGCTAACCATCCACGCCAAGTGGCAGCCGGGGTCAATCTTCAATACGCGATCGAAATACTGGATCGATTCCGCTGTTCTGCCCGCCGAGAATGCAAGGACCCCCAACGCCGAATTCTCGGCAAGCGCCTTTTCTTGCGGTTCAATTCGCGCCCACACTGATCGGTCTACCTCGTTCATTTCGTTAGGTGTAATCAAACCAGCGTCGAGTAACTGACCGAGGGTGTCCGAGGTTAGTGCTTCAAACTTGTTGGACTTCAGCAAGTCTCTCACTAATGGCAGGCTGTTTGTCAGGTAGCTCTGAATGACCTCCTCCATCAAGTGGCTGCCAATAATCTCGTGAGCACTCTCGCCCCGCGATTGCGAGCGCCCTCCGAGTTGATCGAGGGCCTCTCCCAAGTACCTGTGAAGCTCCAAGACATCCCGTGCTTCACGAAGGCGTCCCGCCCCTAGATGCTCTCGTGAGGACGACTTAAGGCGGGTGATCTCCGCGCCCATTTCTTCAACGTCGTACCAAACCTTGAGGAAGTTCACGAGCCACTGCATGCGCTGCCGTGCGTCGCGGCTGAATCGCATTTGATGCCACACGGAATAGAGGGGTTCGGAGAGGCTATAGTGAGAACTCCGTGCGCGCAGGTTGGCTGCGCGCACATATCCGAGTTCCGATAGCCGCTTCAGTTGGGCGCTAACCTGATTGACCGATAAGCGTGTCGCTCCCGCGATCTCCGTTGGCGTTGATCCTTCGCTCGTGCGTCCGCTCACGCGGGCGATCTGGTCGAGAATCTTTCTGGGTTGAGGAGCGAGCCGTTCCACTTTGGCCTTGAAGTAAGGCGTCACTTCGTCGAGCAGTTTCTCCAGAGCCCGACGCACCTCCGAGATGCCGGATTGGGCGAGTACCCTATAGAGCATCAGCACCAATCGCGGGTTTCCCCCGGTAAAATACTCAAGCACCCGAAGGCGGGATCCATTCTCGATTAGTTTCTCCTGAAAGTTCTCTTTGCCATCTGCTCCAGCGCGTCGTTGGAGGAGTTCCTGCATCTGTTGAAAGGTCAGGTCGGCGAGGTCGTAAGTCTTGAAGAAGTTGTACAGGGGTTGATCATAGGCGCGGGCTTCGTGGAAGAAGGAGACGGCGCAGCCAATGACCATCATCGCGCCGTCGTTCATAAGGACCTCCCGCAGCCGCGCGTTGTCACGCTCGTCGTTGATTTGCTCGAGTATCAAATCCAGGTTGTCCACGAGAAGCACCAACCGTTTGTTGTGCTTTCTTCGCCAGTCCTTGATCAAGCCCAGGGAGGCTTCTTGCAGGTCTTTATTGTTTGGGTATTCGGCCTTTAGTTCCTCGGCGCGCCTGCGGAGATCCTCATTCTTGGTATCAAAGGCAATGAGATTGATTACCTCGATCCAGAAATCCGAAAGGTCGTATATGCCGTAGGATTCTTCAGGAAACTTGACCGCCTGCCACATATCGGAAAGCCCGCGGTCCTTGATTGCGAACTTCACCATCAAGAGCACGGTAGTCTTTCCCATTCCCCGCGGCGCGATGACGAGGACGTGCTGCACGCCGGCGCCGTCAGGCTGTCCCTCGATTAGAGACGTCAGTTCGTCAATGAGCCACTGGCGAGCAACGAATGTCCCTTTGATTTCGCCTTCGGTCATGGCGTCAGGATTGTATAGAAACTCCATTTCCCGTTACCTCAAACGCTGACCTCCATACCGTAATGTCGCAGCCACCAATCGCGAAGTAGCTTGCACGAGAATTCGTACTGCCGTGCATCTGGCTGGTAGCGGACGTAAAAATCATTTTCCAGCCAAGTCATCAATCGATTGAATTCGTCGGTTTCGGCCTTGCCGTCGATCGCCTCTTTGTATAATTGATAGCAAGCATCCCGCGACAACAAACCAGCCATTCCCAGCTCGCGGAGAATTCGTTTCGTCGCCTTCTCTTCCTGAGGTTGATAGTACTCGCGCAAGCGGCCATAGTAATGGTCAAAGTACATCTTGCAGTCGACGCCGAGTACTCTGTCTCGGTATATGTGTTCGACTCTTCCGGGCGTGACCGGAGCCCCATCCTGTGCGTGTGCTTTGGCCACTTCGGAAAAGATAATTTGAAGAAAGTATGGGATCGGAGTGCCGATCAGGTCGAGCATCCTGCGTTTGCTCTGTGGCGAAAGACGGAGATTATGGGTGGCTCCCAGGTCGTTAATGAAGGCTGCGGCTACCTTGGCTGGAAATGGATCAAGCCGCACCTTTTCAAAGTCATTTATGGCGCTTATCTCGCCAAGCTCATTAAGAACATGCTCGATTCCGATCGAGCCGGCAATAAGAAATCGCAAGTTGGTGATGCTCGGCGACAGGCGTAAGGCACGGAGCCAGCGAAGCATGGTCTTAGCGTCGCTACGGCAAGCTTCGGAGCGAGCCATGCGATCGATCATCATTGGTAGCTCGTCAAGGACAAATATGATTGTGGTTTGCGAAGCGGCAACTCTCTTGAATAGTTCTTCACCGCTTTCCTGCCAGCGCGGTCGCAGCTTCTCCTTGAGCTTTATCTTGACTTCCATTAGCACAACCTCCTCGAATGTCTCGGTAAAGTGAGACCAGAGTGTCCTTGGGAAGTAGCTCAAACTCTTGGCAATCTTTGAAAGGCGACTATCGCCGGCGCGCGCCAACTCAACAACGAGCAGCGTGATTAACTCCGCGGGTTCAGTTAGAGCTTCCAGGTCCGCGTGAATTACCTTGTAGTCCCAGCGGGGATCATCGATCAGACTGTACATTACGCTTGTCTTGCCGAACCGTCTTGGCGCTGCGAGAAGGACATTACCCCACCTGAGCTTTTCCGATAACAGAGATACAAATGCCTCTCTGCCATAAAAGTCTCGACCCCTTACGGGAGGCCCCACTCGATTGATGACCAAAGATACCTCCTCTTTCTGCAAGATCAACGTACAACAGATTTGTTGTACAACGAATCTGTTGTGCATGTCAATCGTGGGCTTTGTCGTTTATAGGCCGCAGGTTAACAAGGGAAGCTGGAAATATCTCTTATTGGGGAGGGAGATCGACAACGGGTTCCGTCGCCGTGAATATCAAGCGGTTTTTCTTCACGGATAACCGAATCGATTTGAGGGGATAGCCGATTCATGCTTGTCCGCTTGTTTCAGCACGACGCGACATCTTGGGGTCCAACGGCAGAGCAACCTAACTTAACATCTCCGGCAAAGAAGCTGCCAGAGCATTCGAGAGGGTGGGCGGGGAAGTACTGGGTCAGAGCCTTGGCAAGTCTTCAATGTTTCGGTAGAGTTGCTCCACGTGAATTGAACATGACTACCGCCACTGAACACTGCTACATCGT
>JAHFUG010000232.1:0-1354 GCA_023265195.1 Blastocatellia bacterium
CCTCACTCGAGAACATCGCGCCTCGCCGTGGCGCGGAAAGGGGTCGATTATGAAAAGGGACGGAAAAAAGCCACGCCCCGTGAGCGGCCGGACCAACGGCTCACGCAAAAATGAAAAGCGAACCGCCCTCGGCCCGGCGATCTCTCCAAAACTGAGCAATCTCCGCCGCAGTCACTCGCTCACGGCGGGAACAATCTCGCTCTCAGCCAAGTCGCTCGCGTCACGCGTCGGCTACTTGACAGTCGAGGCTTTCCCAACACTCGAGGCGCTCGGTGGTCAGGCGGCTCGGTCATTCACTCCGGGCCAACTTATTCCGTGCGGCGAAGTCCTGTGCTTGATCAAAGACGGCTGGGTTCAAATCAGACACTCGCGGCACAAATACTCCATCAAGCAAATCAATGCAGGCGCCTTGTTCGGTGAAATGCCACTGTTGGGTCAGAGCATGCTCGTGACCGAAGCGGTCGCCGGAGACTCGGGAGCTATCATCGCAACGATGAGCGCCGCGTCGGTCAACGAGTGGATCGACGCCAATTCAAGATCAGTAGTCAAACTCATGATTCCGCGGGTTGTGCTGGCCGAGCGGGATCAATTTCGATCTCAGTTCCAACTCCACGATTCAATGATTGCGCAGATGCTGTTGCGCCTCTCCAACGGCGGCAGGATAGTCGAAGGAGTAACGCAAAGGGAGCTTGCCGAAAAGATTGGAATCTACCGCGAGACGGTCAACGGCGTTCTGCATGAGTTGAAGTCGCTCGGACTGATCGAGATTAGCAACAGAGCGATAACGATACTGGACAAAGAAGCGCTGCGAGAATTGAGCGAGCTATAGCTCGGCTCACCCGGCCGTTCCTGGAAACAAGATAAGGAGAGAAACTCATGGATACGAACGAAAAAAGAACCCGCTCCGCGAACCGGCAACCTGGAAGGACCCGCCCAGCGACGACAATCCTTTCACGGCGCGAGATCGCCAGATTCACAAAGAGGCTCGAACAAAGTGAAGGAAGAGAGCTACTGCTGCCTGCCGTCCTGATGCTTGAAGACCTTCTGTGGGATCTGACGCTCGGCGGCAAAGAGTGGCAAGCAGCCATTGACTACCTGGCCGCCGAGGATGAGAGCGAAGGATTCAGAGAGTTGATCAGCCGCGTAATCGCGGCGTTGGGTCGAGGCGCCGATGGGCGCCGCGCCGCCCGCTGCACACTACGTCGAATACTGGAAATCGGTTATGACCTGATTCCAGTCGAGAGCCCCGAGTCCCAGGAATCACTCGACGTTGTTCAGATGCTGCGTGAGTCTCTTGTAGAGCCTCTTTGATGGCTGCGGTTTATGCCTGTCTGAATTCATCCGCCGCTACGCG
>JAHFUG010000232.1:1454-3117 GCA_023265195.1 Blastocatellia bacterium
GCTACGCGGCCAACAACAGTTTAAGGGAGGACTTGACTATGCTCACCAAACGAAGAATCCAATCCGGGATGACGTCACTCGAAATCAAATTCCTGGTCTACAAGAAGTACCGATCAATAACGGCGGCGGCCCGCGCCCTTCAGTGCGGCCGTTCCCAACTCTCGTATTGCATCTTGCGAAAGAGAATCTCGCCCGAGCTTAGAAAAAAACTGGCTCGCGCGCTCGATACGACGGTCGAGGAACTCTTCGGCGACGCTCCACCTGACGAAGAGCCTGAACAGGACCTCGCCAAATCTCCAGAACGTAAAGACGAAGACGAGTAAGCAGGCGAAGGTCTACTTACATGGACGATGTCCTATTCGAGGCCGCACGGAAAGCGGAGCGTCAAAAGCTTGACTAAGGAGATGAAAAAAAATAACTTCCCGTTTTGAGTTATGCGGCAGCACGAGATGAGGACCGCAGGAGAGGACCGCAGGTGAAGTGAGAACTTCACCGCGGAGTCGCAGAGGCCGCAGAGAGGGACCCAGAGGGGGCCGGGCTCTCACAGGCGCGATTCGCTGAATTGCTCGGCGTGTCTACTTCGCACCTTGCAGGACTGGGAACAAGGCCGCCGGGCGCCGCTCGAACTCTTCTGCTCATAGCCGATCGAAATCCGAAGGCGCTTCTCGACGTAGCTTGACGGCGTTATCCGGCCAATCGACCGCGAGGAGTAGGTCTCCGTTTGCCTAAAGAGTTCAAAGGCCGCCGGGCCGCCGTGATCCCGAATAGTATCAGAGCGGCCAACTCCAGGATCGCGAACCCCACCGCCCTCACCAAATTGTGACGCCTACTCGACGGTCGAAACAATTCTGAGTTGACCGTCTTCCTCGATCATATAAAACGTGAATACGCCTTGCCTCAATTCGAGGAACTCGACCTCACGCGCCGCTCCAAATCTCCTCGCCCGCCCGATTCGAAACGTGGCTTCAGGATTCACGTTGTTCTTGAGGTTCGCCTGATAGGCCGCGGATTCAAATACCGAAGCAGGCAGATAGCCTCGGAGCATCATCGCTGTTTGGTTCAGCATATCCAAAATGTCTTTGAGCGACGGCGGCGAATTCCGATCTAACACCGTCAAATCTCTCAACGCCCGTTGTATTTCAGGAGCAAACTGTTCGTTCGATTTTGGCCGCCCCGGAATCGTCATTCTGTATTCCTCCTGGAGGTACACCACGTTGCAAAAGGCGAAGAACAGCGAACGGAGCATGGATTCATACTGCTGGCTTGATCCATCGGCTCCGCGATTAGGGGGGCCCGTGAACAACATCGCGAACTTATGAAAATTGTAACGCTGATACTCCGGGCTGGAAGCGAACATCTCGTTGAAGACAACCTCGAATTCAAGCGTGTCGCGCCATCGCTGAATGAATCTCTCCGCCAACAGCTTGGAGCGGACTAGTTTTTCTTTCTGTTCGTCCGTTAGAGGAGGCGGATCAACGAGATTGGGTTCGCGTGAGCTAAACCGCGCAAGCGGTCCGTCGCCGCCGGCGGCCGGCCTTTCCGCCATCATGAAATTGAAGGTGACCGTCCCAATAACCTTCACCGGAGTCCCTGATAGGCGGGTAGGTTTGAACTTCCATCCTTGCGCCGCCGTAACAGAGGCGTCTTTCAGTAGCGGATGTCC
>JAHFUG010000232.1:3217-8894 GCA_023265195.1 Blastocatellia bacterium
GCATGGCTTTCATCGGAGTCGTCGGCATCACTAAGACGTCCGCTTCCCTCAACGCCTCGTCGTACGCGGCCCTAAGCGTTCGACTGAGATTCTGCGCTTTTGAATAATAGACGCCGCTCGTCTTCTCTCCTAAATACTGCCCGAGCAACGCGACGGCTTTAACGGTCGCGGGAAATTCACTCGCTCTTTCTTTTCTGGCCCTGCTGTAGAACTCGCGCAGCGAAGTTGAATGATGTCCCCGCCAGTTCCAACCCGCGCCGTCGCCCAGCACCATTTGCACGGTCGCGCCTTCGAGAGCGATCGCATTCCAGATGTGAACTCCGTCGCGATGCAGCGGGATCGATACTTCTCTGACTATCGCTCCGGCTTCGCCTAGCGCGCGAACCGCGGATCTGACCGTTTCGTCCACGGCGTCTTCGGACATTCCTTCCCAACCGAATCCCTCGCGGACAACGGCGACTCGGAGTCCGTTGACTTCCGCATCGAGCGACTCGCTGTAGCGGGCGGTTTTCAAATTAATCTGCCGGGGATCGAGTCCGTCCTCGCCCGCCACTACTTCAAGCAAGAGCGCGCAATCGGCGACGGTGCGAGTCATGGGGCCGGTGTGATCCAACGTGGCTTCGATGGGGAAGATCCCGGTGTAAGGGACCAACCCGTGCGTCGGCTTCAACCCAACGACGCCGCTCCAGGAAGCAGGGATTCGAATCGAGCCGCCTTGATCGCCGCCCATCGCCATGTCCACGGCGCCCGCGGCAACCAACGCGGCGCAGCCGCTGGACGATCCGCCGCTCGAGTAATCGGTATTCGCGGGGTTGAGCACGGGGTTCGGATAGCTGGTGTGGCTCCCGCCCGAGAAGCAGAAATTCTCGCAGACGGCTTTGCCTGTGATCTCGCCGCCTGCGTCGAGAATTCGAGTGACGATGGTGGCGTCCTCGTCAGGCGCAAACCCCTCGAGCACAGCCGAGCCGTTGCGCATTGGCAGTTCGGCCACGCTAATGTTGTCTTTCAATGCTACCGTGCGTCCGGCGAGTTTGCCTTGATCCGCCGTTCGAATCGAACATCGCCACGCCCAGGCTCCATAAGGATTCTCCTCGGCCGTGGGAGCGCGCCCCGTGTCTCGATTGCTATCTGGACGCAGCCGCGGAGCCTCCAGTTGATCGAGCCGCGAATACGACTCGAGCGTCTGGCCCGCGATGGCTAGAAAGACCTCGGATTCCGAGTCAGAGATTTCGAATCCTAATGATGATGCTATTCGCCGCAGATCCGATTTGCTTGGAGGGGGCACTGGCATGATCGACTCCTTGCGATGGAAGGTATGCTCTCAAAAACGCAAAAAGAATAAGGTATGAGTTCAGGTTCATTCAACTCGCGGAGCAGGCGAGGCAATCAGCCGCCTTTATCTCATCTCGTCAAGCGCCGAGCTCAGGCGGTCCAGTCCGCCGGCGAGCATATCGGTTTCACAGCCGATTCCAAGACGGAAATGATCGGGCGCCTCGAAGAATATCCCAGGCGCTACCGTCGTCTCGTATTTCTCGCGCAGCAGGGAGCAGAGTTCGTCGACGCGGCCTCCCGCCAGCTTAGGGAACACCACCGTGCCGAATTCCGGTCTGACCGTCTCGACGTCGTCACGAGAATCGAGAAACTGAAGGAGCAGGCGTCTATTGATTTCGAGCAGCTTCTTCGCGCGGTCGGCTATGCGTTCAATGCGCCGCAACGCTAGGACGCTGAGCCGCTCTACGGGATGCGCGGCCGTTGCGCCGAAGAGGTCATTGAGCAGCCACATCTTCCTGGCGAGATCGGGCTCGGCGAGAATCCAGCCGCAACGAAGCCCGCTCAAGCCATAAGCTTTGGTGAGGCTGTTCGTCGCGACAAACTGGGGTCCAAGAGGAAACGAATACGGCAGGGCCGAGCAGTCTTGCTCGGTTCCTTCGACGCGCAACATCTCGAGATACACCTCATCCACCAGCACGCGGGCGCCCGCGGCAAGCGCTATCTCGCCGACTTGCCTGAGCGTATCTCGATCGGTGAGGACCCCGCTCGGGTTGTGAAGGTTGGTGATCAGGATGAGCCGCGTTCTGGATGTCACGCTCCGCTCGACTTCGGAGGGGTCGATTCTGAAGCCGCTTTCGAAGCAGCGGCTGAATCGCTTAACGTCGCAGCCGAGGTAACGAGCCACGGAAACCAATGGCTCATACACGGGAGTTTCCACGAGAACCTCGTCGCCAGGTTCAACAATAGCCGCCATTGCAAGATGGTTGGCGAACGACGTGCCGGCCGCGGCGACCACGCAACCGGGAGCGGCGCCGCTTCTGACGGCGAGCGCTTGCTGAAGCGGCTCGTAGCCATACGGGTTGGGGCCGTTGATCTCGAGGTCTTCGACTGCGGCTCCGAGATCCGCGAGGGGGTACGGCGCCAATCCGCTCGTGGCGAGGTTGAATCGCGACTGGGACCGCATCTTTGCCCATTGCATGTACTCTGAGCTAATAATTCGTGTTGAACTCATTGGATTGTTGTGGGCTCCGGCATGCCGCGGCCTCCGAACTCCGCACTCCGAACTCCGAACTCCGAACTCCGAACTCCGACCTTCGCACTCCGAACTCCGAACTCCGAACTCCGAACTCCGAACTCCGCACTCCGAACTCCGAACTCCGCACTCCGAACTCCGCACTCCGAACTCCGAACTCCGCACTCCGAACTCCGAACTCCGAACTTCGTTCAGAGTGGCTATAACATTCTCGCCGGCTCGCAGCTCGTACTGCATTTTGAACGCGGATGGTTGCGTCCATATCAACTCGCGATCGATTAACTCGGCAATCTTCTTCATCGCATGCCCTCCAGCACCATCGGACAGCCGTCGTAATCCAAGAAGCCGTCCGAATCTGTAGCGGCCCGGCATTATACATAACACATTTTCTCTCCCATTGCTCACGGGATGCCTAAAAGGTATGATGAAGGGGAACTAACCCTTTCAGCGGTTGAGGCGAATTATGGAAGTCACATTAACCATCCCGGATGATGTAGCCGCGGAGATTCAGAACGGCGCCAGCACGCCGCTTGCGCGCCGTCTATTGGAACTCGCCGCAATCAAGGCGCACGAGGCCGACTTGATCACCGAGCGCGAGGTGATCGAAATGCTAGGCTTTGAAGACCGAGAGGAGTTGTACGAGTTCTTTAAGCGATATGATGTTCGCGGTAAGCACACAAGCGAGGACTTCGAGCGAAGCTACGTGGAGCTCGGCGAACTGCTCAGCCGTCAGAACAGATGATAATCGTCTCTGATACTACGCCGCTTCGTTACCTCATCGAAATCGAGGAAGTCCATATCCTCCAAAAGCTTTTCGGCCGAGTTATCATCCCCGAGAAAGTCTCCGAAGAATTACAACGCCCAAAGACTCCCAAAAAGGTCAAAGACTTGATCCAATCTCACCCTGTCTGGCTCGAAGTGAGGAAGGCCGACATTTCTCTCTTTACTACCATAAAGAAGATCGACCAAGGTGAGCATGAGGCATTCGCTCTTGCCCTCGAGCTTAAGGCGGACGCAGTCTTACTCGATGATAAGGCGGCGGCAACGGAAGCAGCGCGCCACAACATTCTGGTCATTCCTACTTTTACTATTTTGGAACGGGCTTCCGCCGACAATCTCATAGATCTACCTGGAACAGTAGATGCAATGCGACAGACCAGCTTTCGTCTTCCGGCCGAAGAGGAAATTGCGGCGATGCTTGAGCGAGATGCACGGAGAAAGACGCAAAGGTGGGAACAGGGGCCACAATGAGACGAGACCACAACACAAGACCAAGACCATTGCATCAAATTTGACCGATGAACCTGGATTGCTTGCCCAGAAACGATGCGCCCGAAATACCGGCACGCAACGCTTTTCTGCAACCCTATCCAAAGAGCGATATCAAGCCCTACACATTATTCAGAATCGAAAGCGCCGTGCCCTCGAAAATTCTCTGCTTTTCGTGTTGAGGAATATTCAGGTTCTCGATCGACGAGACCGACCTTTCGATCGATCCCAACAAGTGCGGGTAGTCGCTGCCCATCACCAGATGATCCACGCTCACCATATCGCGAACCATGTTCAACGTGTAAGGACTGAACGCAACCGTGTCGTAGTAGAGCTTTTTCAAGTACGTGCTGGGAAGCTGATCGATCTTAGTTCGGCATTCGGCGAAGTCTCGAAAGCCGTTGTCCATCCGCTCCATCAAGTAAGGCACGCCGCCTCCAAGATGGGCGATGATCCATCTGATGCCGGGGAAATCGCGGAGCAAGCCGTCATAGCACATCCTCGCCACCGCCAGCGTCGTATCGAACGGAAACCCTATGATCGGACCTAATACGTATTCGCGAAAAGGCTCGGAGTTCGTGGGCAGCATCGGATGCAGCAGTATGCAAAGCTTCATCCGGTTAGCCTCTTCGAAGAACGGCCGATAAACCGGGTCGGTCAACGCTCGCCCGCGGATGTTGCTAAGCAAAATCACTCCGTTGAGCTTCAGGCCGTTTATGGCGCGGTGCAACTCTTTCAACGCGGCGTCCGGAGCGTCCATCGGAATCGAAGCGAAACCCTTGAACCGCTTCGGGTGTTTAGCCGCCAATTCCGCGTATGCGTCGTTGACCATCCGGGCAATTTCGGGCTGCCGCGTCTCGTCGGCGAAAAAGACGTTAGGCGTGGAGAGCGAGACAACCTCGACGTCAATGCCGACGCGATCCATGTCTTCCAGGCGTTTGGCGACGTCGGTCATCGGAGGCGTAATGCCGAAGAATCTCGCGCCGCGATATTTGATGATCGTGCGGCCCGTCGGATCTTTGTCGAAAGAGAATTCGGATTGGGTGTCTCGAATCTTCTGGAAGAAACTCTCAGGGTAGTAGTGAGTGTGAAGGTCGAGCTTTCGGCCCGGCGTTGGCCGGCTGGTTTGAGCGCCGCCGTCAACTTCCAATATGGCGCCGGTCGTCGCCGCTCCCACGGTCTTCAAGAAGTCTCTTCTGATCATTCGGTTTCTCCTTCGTGTTTCATAGACGTGAGATGAGGCCGCACGCCGCGAACATCAAATTCGCCACTCTTCAACCAGCGGTCGAACTCCCCTCCCATCTCCACATCTCAACTTTTTGTCCGGGATTTGACCGCCTCAACCGATTCAGAGTCAGCCGGTTGAAGACGTAAGCCTTCAAGCCGTCTCCGTCCGTCTCTTTGCTTGAAGACCTCGCCGGCGGGAATAGCTTTGATCTCACCGCAATCAAAGGCCGCGATGCGCCTCTCGGCCTCTTCGGCCCAAAGTGATTCTATTCTGGGATCAATCGGCGAACTGACGTGAGCAATTAGCCGGTCGATTAATTGCGCCCGTTCATCAGCGGGCAGAGCAAGGGCTTGTTGAAGGAGTTGTTCAGATCGAAGTGACATTGATTTAACCGGCTCCTTATCGTCGCGGATTCTACCACAGCGAGCGCCGAGATTCTCAATCGAGCTGCACCGCGCGAGAATGTTGGTTGTTGTCGAAACGAAGGCGATCTCGATTTGATGGGAAATGAAAGGCTCCGATGGCCGTCCAAAAAGGAAGGGTCATTGAGCAAGAAGCAGTTGCTTCCTCCGGTGTCGGCCAAAAGTTCCTGAGCCCGATTCCACGCGTTGTGATACGGTAGGACCGCAACGTTTCGGAGGTAGTACCCACATGAA
>JAHFUG010000232.1:8994-11682 GCA_023265195.1 Blastocatellia bacterium
CATTCAGCATTCAGCATTCAGCAATCATCAATCATCATTCATCAATCAGCTAGCCTTTCAACTGTGGCCGTTTCCGATGCCACTCCGTGTGCTGTTGAAACAACCGCGCTGTCGCGATCACTTTATTGTCGTCGTAGGCGCGTCCGACGAACTGGATTCCAATCGGCAGATTGTTACTGAACCCACAAGGCGCGCTCACGGCGGGAAGCCCGCAGAAGTTCCCTATTCCTCCAAGCGGATCGGCGAAATCCAGAGCGGTCTCGATGTTCGCGGTCATTGGCGTCGCAACGACCGGCAGAGACGCCGCGGCGAGCACGTCTACGCGATCGAATAACGCGTCTATTTTCTTTTGAAGCACGGCCCTGATTCGCAACGCCCTTGCGTAATCCGACGCCGGTATCTGCTGAGCAACGTAGCCTCCTATCTTGCCGAGCGGATCGGTCAGATTCGCGGCCTTCCCTGACTCTATCAACGAGTTGAACGCCGCCGCGCATTCGACGGAGATGACCGTACCCGCGGCCTGTTCCCAAGGCCCCTCGGGCAAGGCGACATTAGTCACGATCGCGCCTCTGGACTCGAGCACGTCGATGGCCTTCTTCGCCGCCGCGTCCACGTCCGCGGCCGGCTTCTGCCACGCGTTTGTCAGCCATCCGATTCGCAAGGGTCGTCCGCCCGATTGAGAGTCATAGACAAAGTGTCCGTCCGCAAGACAGGAAGAGTCCTTTGCGTCGTAACCAGCGATGGCGGCAAGAACGACTCCGCAGTCGTCAGCGGTTCGGCACATCGGCCCGATCTTGTCCATCGAGTATGAAAGCGACATCGCGCCGTGCCTGCTCACGCGTCCGAAGGTCGGCCTCAATCCGGACACGCCGCAGTAAGCGGACGGGCATACTATCGAACCCCATGTCTCGGTTCCGATCGCGAACGCCGCGAGCCCGGCGGCCATTATCGCGCCGGATCCGCTGGAGGAGCCGCACGTCCAACAGGTTTCATTCCAG
Organism: Blastocatellia bacterium; assembly: GCA_023265195.1. GTDB lineage: Bacteria > Acidobacteriota > Blastocatellia > UBA7656 > UBA7656 > QHVH01. The sequence continues at coordinate 9,993 of JAHFUG010000232.1, forward strand.
GGATTCTTCGCTCCTCCGCTGATCGAAGCCGTGCCGAAGCGATAACCCATGCCGCCCGCAAGCTCTATCATCGCTGCCTTGCCGATCAGAATCGCGCCAGCCGCGCGCAGCTTCTTTATGACCGTTGCGTCATAGTCGAAGCTCTGTCCTTCGTAGGGTTTCGCTCCCCAGGTTGTCGGATAGCCCTTCACGGCTAGCAGATCCTTAGCCGCGTAAGGAATGCCATGCAACGGGCCTTTATACTTACCCGCTTTGATCTCCCTTTCGGCCTGGCGCGCTTCTTTGAGTGCGAGTTCGCGGGTCAATGTCGCGTAAGCATTCAGCCGCGAGCCTATACGTTCGCCGCGGTCAAGATAGCTCTCGGTCAACTCGACGGGTCCAAGGCGCCGGGCGCGGATCATCTTGCCTAGTTCTCTAACCGAGCGGTACAGGACGTCTTCGCCAAGCATTGGTGTCTCCTCTAGCTCTTCTTCGCCCGGTAGACGCGAAAGATTGTCGCCGGCTCGTTTGAGTTGTCCAATGGAAAAGCGCGCATCGCTTCCGAACTTCTCTGCGCCTGGATCAGCAATCGTTTGCAGTCGGCTTTTTGCTCCGGTGAGAGGCGGTCGCCGTACTTGCTGAGCAGCGCGGTCATCTGAGCCTCTACCATGGGAGAAACCGGGGGAGGCGCTGGCTGCGGATTAGCCTGAGCCTCAAGCTCCGGTTTTGAATTCGCTATTGCGGAGCGTGGGGTGACCGCCGCGGCCGTGGCCAACAGCGCGCCTTTGGAAAAGCTCCTGCGAGACAATCCGCCTTGGCTCTTCGACTTGTGCTTTAGCATTTTCATCAATTCCGCTCCTCCAATGCAGGATTCAGGATGAAGGATTCAGGATCGAGGGAACCGCCTATCCTGTTGATCTTTCCTTGAGTCGTCCTACCTGAGCTTAGGGGCGTAAGAACATAAGTTCCCTTTTTCGGGAGAGTTCACCGCAGAGCCGAAAGAGGGATGCAGAGGTCCTCTCCGCGGCTCTCTCCGCGATCTCTGCGCCTCAGCGGTGAAGTCCTCACGTCACCGAGGTCCTAATCTCGTGCTGCCGGATAACTCAAACGGGAAGTCATTTTTACGCCTCCTTAGTAGCCTGCTCTCTGAATGGACGACGATACTATCGCATGGGGTGTAATGGGGCAACTTGGAATGGAGAATGGAGAATGGGGAATTGATGAATGATGATTGATGATTGATGAATCGGGGAGGGGAGGGGGAATTGATGAATGACGAGATGGGGAATTGATGAATGACGAGATGGGGAATTGATGAATGACGAGATGGGGAATTGATGATTGATGATTGATGATTGATGAATCGGGGAAGGAAAGGGGGAATTGCTGATTGATGATTGATGATCGGGGCCGATCAATCCGCAATTATCAATTATCAATCATCAATCATCAATCATCAATTCCCCATTCCCTTCCCCCAATCATCAATCATCAATCATCAATCATCAATCATCAATCATCAATTCCCCATTCCCTTCCCCCAATCATCAATCATCAATCATCAATCATCAATTCCCCATTCCCTTCCCCCAATCATCAATCATCAATCATCAATCATCAATTCCCCATTCCCTTCCTCAATCATCAATCATCAATCATCAATCATCAATTCCCCATTCCCTTCCTCAATCATCAATCATCAATCATCAAT
>JAHFUG010000233.1:0-1377 GCA_023265195.1 Blastocatellia bacterium
GGCGCGCCTTCGTCATACAGAATGTTCACGTCGTGTCCGGCGATCGCTTTGACGCCCTCGAGAACGGTGACGGCTTTTCTGTTTCTCACCGAGTAGCCGCCGAGGCGGGATTTATCGGCGTTGGGTCCGATGACCGCTATGGTCTTTACGTTTTGTTTCAACGGTAGAACGTTGTTCTGATTCTTCAAGAGGCAGATTGATTTCAACGCGGCTTCAAGAGCTGCATTCTGATTCTCTTTGGTGTGAAAACGTTCGGCAAGCAGACGCGGATCGACGTAAGGATTCTCAAAGAGGCCCAGTAGAAACTTGAGTCTCAGTACTCCACCGGCGGCCCTGTCAATTTGAGCTTGAGTCAGCTTTCCCTCTTCTACAAGAGAGACGACCGTCTTCTGAAAGAAGTCGTTTGGAAAATCGTAGAACTGCATGTCTATGCCGGCGTCGATGGCTTGATGGATGGACTCCTTTTGCGAATTCGAAACGTGATGAGTCGTTTCTAGAAATCGGATCGCTCCGAGATCGGAGACGACAATACCCTTGAATCCCCATTCTCCTCGCAGCACGTCCGTGAGCAGCCATTTGTTCGCGGCGCATGGAATTCCATCAAGCTCCGAATAGGCGGCCATCGTTCCCATCGCTCCGCCGCGAACGAACGCTTTCTCAAAAACCGGTAAGTAGTCTTGCCGCGCGGACCGTTCTCCGATCAGCACCGGCGACGCGTTGCTTCCCGTTTGGGGAACGCCGTGAGCCGCGAAGTGCTTGGGTTCGGCTATGATCGAACCATCAGATCGAAGGCTATCGCCTTGCAATCCTCTTACCATCGCAAGAGCCATCTCCGATGCAAGATAGGTGTCTTCGCCGAAAGTCTCCGCGACCCGGCCCCAACGCGGTTCGCGGCCGAGGTCGAGGTTGGGGCCGAGGCCATAGTGAACTCCATGCGCGCGCGCTTCGGCGGCTATCACACGCCCGGCTTTTTTCATCACGTCCCGATCCCACGTTGCGGCGAGCCCGATGCTCATTGGAAAAGCCGTGCCGCCTTCGCCGGTGTAGCCGTGCAGCATCTCGCACATGATCAACGCCGGTATGCCCCAGCGATTGTTCTCGACGACATGCCTCTGCAAGGCGTTGATCATCTCGGCGGTCCTTGGATAGATGTCGTGGATAGCGCCGACGCCAAGCGAACCGATTGTCCGGCGCGCTTTTTCAAGCGAGAATTCTTCGCCATTCTTGAAGTGATCGCCACTGTACATGTCCATCTGGCGGACTTTCTCTTCGAGGCTCATTCTCGCGAGCAGGTCTGTTACTCGTTCTTCCACCGAGAGACTCGGATTTTTATAAGGGAGCCGCGGGTTGGTTTGGAAAAAGGCGGCCGTCGTTCCT
>JAHFUG010000233.1:1477-11658 GCA_023265195.1 Blastocatellia bacterium
AGCACGAGAGGATCATGAAAACAAAAACGGAAAGAAGGAGTCTTTGCATAAAAGTATCTCCGGCGTTGCGGGACTTATAGTACAACAAGAACCGCGATCGCACCGTTTGTAGGAGATCGGCGTCCCAGAGGCCGAGGTATTCCTGGGTAGCGCGTGTGTCTCGCATTCATTGGAGACACCCTCGAGATTAGCCAATTCGGTTTTTTTTAGCTGGAAGAAATTGGCTTATTCGCCAAACATGAAAAAATCACAGGTCGGGAAGAGGGATTTATTCCCGCTCCTCGTTCAAGGTTCATTCAAACTTGCAGCAAGAAGAAGAGCGGGGATAAATCCCTCTTCCCGACCTGTGATTTTTTCATGTTTGGCGGTCTATTTCATCTGGACGCCTCACAAGAGTGGAATCAAACCGCCAAACTCCAGCGCCCTCATAACGGAGGGCACACCTCACTGAAGTGAGGTGTTAATGACTCGCTAAACTGATGCGAGCTATCAACGCCGCTTCGGCGAAAGCTGAATAGTTGTTCGCGCGGCTCGAAGAACCGCCTCGTTGGAAAAAGGAAAACCGCGGGTGTTCACCGACTTCCAGTCATCCAATTGATCCTTCCAATATGGACTCGAGGGATCGCCCGACTCCCCAAGCGCAATGCCCTGCTGCACGCCGTCCCAGTCGGCGGTGTCGGCGATCAACCGCATTGAAACACCGGACCCCACGTTAACAGTAGGAAGGATACCGCCACTGCCGGTTTGTGGAAACGGGTCGATGATAAATTTCTGGCCCGTCAATATAGGAATTCCCAGCGGGTGCGGAAATCGCGCAACCGCGCCGCGGCCCCAGGTCCATTTAGAGGAATCAGCGCCGACACGCTTCGTAAGCGCCTCGCGCGCGTCCTTCTCACACGCTCGAAGCAACTCGCCGTAGCTCGAGAATTCTTTCGGCAGCCACTCACGAGGCTGCTCCGCGATGAGAAAGTCGATAAACGTGCTGCCGATGTCGCCGCTTGATTGCTCGGTCCGAGCAGGGCCTAGCGCCGCAACAAGAACACGCCGCCGAAACGCCGCACGAATCTCGCCGAGAATCAAAGCCGCCCGCGAGTCCGGAGTTATGCGCCCATCCCAATTGCTGAAGAGATCGACCGTCTCTTGCAAGCCACTATTGGCGCCAGATTGCGAACTTTGGCGTGCGATTTCGACAAAACGGTGCGCAAAATCCGCGCCGCTAATCGAGTAAACATCCCCTTGAATTGCCCGAAAGCCACTCGGCGTAAGCTTCTGTCCGCTTTGCAGCAAATCCAGGATGCGGCGAGCCCTGTAGGGCGGTCCCCAGTCGCTCGTCAGATAGTACGGGTAGCCGGATTCAACTATTCGATTATTGGCGGTCACGATGATTCCGTTAGGCGGATCGTACGCATGCGGCAGCTTCTCGAATGGAATGAAGCCCATCCAATCGCCCTCGGCGTTTGAGCCGTCATAGGGAACGCTGCCGTCGCCTTTTCGACGAATCGGAATCTTGCCGGCTCCATAGTAGCCGATATGACCTCTCACATCGGCGTAAACGAAATTCTGGGACGGGCCTGGAAAGTCCTTCAACGCGGCGCAAAACTCTTTCCAGTTACCGGCGCGATCGATCGAGTAGAACGCCGCCAACTCTGAGTATTGGGGATCGAGAGCCACCCATCTCAACGCATATCGCGTCGAGTCCCGTTCAAGAATGATGGGGCCATGCGACGTGACGGTGACTTCAAATGAAACTGCCTCGATTGTGGGATCCATCAGGCTCTTTCGAACCTGGATTGTCTCCTTTCGCACTTCAGCGTCCCGCCATTCGCCGTTCATCTTATAGCGTCTTTTGTTCTCTTTATCGAATTGCTCGATATACACATCCTGAACGTCGGCGCCGAGATTTGTCACGCCCCAGGCGATGTCCTGATTGTGCCCAATGATAATTCCAGGCGCGCCTGGAAAAGTAACTCCCGCGACTCTGAGACCGGGAGCGCTCAGGTGGGTCATGTACCAAATCGACGGCGCTGACGGCGTGAGATGCGGGTCGTTGGCAAGTAACGGTTTTCCGGATGCAGTGCGGCGGCCCGAGACGACCCAGTTGTTGCTGGCTGCAAGCTCCGCTGCATAAAGACCCACACGAGAGAGAGAGCGGCGCGACGTCTCGCTGATTGCCGAAACCGTCTCCAGGACCTCCAGGCTTGTTGGCGGCCCGTGAAGGCGGGCGCCGCCAGCCGTGCTGGAAACGCTCTTTCTCTCTAAGCGATCGCTCGGAGCGGCGGCAACGTCCCAGCGAGACCCGTTCGTGATAAGAGCCTGGCGTAATTCGGGGGCCAGACCGGCGCGGCCGGCGCGCATAATGTCCCACTGCCAGCTCGTCGACAGCGTTTCAGCCATAAGCTTGCCGACCACCAGTGAGTCCGAGGGAGCCCAGCGGGTTGGTCTATATTTGAGGACGCCGAACTCAGGCGGCAGCGTGCTCGGATCGCATGAATCAATGTAGGAGTTGACGCCGCGTGAATAGGCTTCGAGATGGGCGCGCACGGGCGCAGGCAGTCTATTCAGGAGGGTGTCGGCAACCACCGAAAAACCATAAATGCGATGCCGCTTGTCTTCTTCGAGTGTGATCGGCCCGAAGATTTCCGATAGCTGCCCTCGCGCGTTGCGGCGCAACAAGTCCATCTGCCAGAGCCGATCGCTCGCGGTGACGTATCCCTGCGCAAAGTACAGGTCGTCTTCGCTAGCGGCCTCGATGTATGGAATGCCGCGCGCATCGCGCCGAACAAACACCCGTTCTCGAAGTCCATCCAAGGCAATCACGCCGGTCTGCCCGCCAGCCGGGCCGCCAGCCGCCTGCCGGGCGTTCGCTGGAAGGGTTGGCGATTGGGCGAAGCATAAAAGCGCTACGAAAAGCGCGCGGACAACTCGATCATTTCGTTTCAGCACACCGATCATTCACACACCTCCTGCCAGGTCATAATCGTTCAGTGTTCCAATCGGGATACGCCCGCCCGAAGCAACGATCCGCGGCTCCCGATGCGATGGACCGAATTCTCGAACAGCCAGGGAGCAGGCGATGCCGGGGTTCGTCCAGGCTTCATCTCAGCGGTCCTGTGTCCGGTCCATTTACGTCTGCGCGATTTCATTGGCGCGAGATTCGGTTTCGCACTACTTGCTTTTGGCGCCGTACCTGAGTTTCGAGCCACAAACTTCGGCAGCGGCTCCTGCGCGCGAATATCGCGCCCCAAATCATAACCCTCTTTTGGAGCAAGTGGTAACCCAACAACGGCTCTACTGGGCTAAAGCTAAGCTAGCTTCGGAGAGTAATGATCCCCGTTGTATTCTTTTCCGTTCTTGTTGCGTGTAGTTCTCCACCGTAAGAAGGCGGCGCCTTAAGAAGTCATTGGCGTCGGCCGCGCGTGGGTACACAATCAGGAAAGGACTCAGCGAAAACATTCGGCCAGAGGCCACAATTGAGCGCGCGCCATCTCAACCGCGCCGTATCTTTCTTCGAGAGTATTTTGATTCGTCAAATGCAGGCTGGTGAGCTAAGCCTGCGTCGTTGCCTGAACGGAAGGCTGGGTCGACACGTAAGCGGGTTGAGCACAAGGCAGGGTTTTCAAGTCAGTTCTCTCGTTTTGCCTTTGGAAGTGTTAGCTTGTAACTTAGTTGCTATATGGCCACTAATCTGCGGGACGACATACTTCGCCTTAGTATCAAAGAACGCCTGAGTCTCGTCGAAGACATCTGGGACAGCATTGCATCCGATTCCGGCTCGATTGAGTTAACCGAAGCACAGAGCAGCGAGCTTGACAGGCGCATCGAGGCATACGAACGCGATCAATCACCCGGCGAGCCCTGGGATGAGGTGAAGGAACAGATACAACTCACGAAGAGACTTTCTTCATTTTAATAGTCCGCAGCGCAAACCGGGGCGGGCACTGAGGCCCGCCCGTACATAGATTCGCGAAAGACGAACTGAAAACGGGAAACTCCCTTTTTGCGAACTCCCAAATTATCTCGACGTCCGCGCAGCACGCCAAACATCGAGCGCCTGCTCAGTTCTTGAACGCCGTTCAGCAAACGAGTCTGGTTGCTTTGTCCGCAATGCGATGCCGCCAGGCGCAGCAGTCGCCTCCAGCCCTGTCAGAGTGACTTCGCCGAGGCCCGCCGCCTGGAGCGTGAACGCCGAGTTGAAATAAACCACGCCGGTTACCTGCTCGGCCATCACGCGGACTTGATTGCCCCGGTAGACCGCGCCGTTGATGAAAAAGAACGTTCCCGGCTCGAAGTCCGATGTGAAGGATTCAGTCCCTCCGCCAAGTTTGCCCAGCTTGCGAGGCCACGAAGACGCGAATCCTACAGGCCCCCTGTGTCCAGGCAGGTCGGCGACGAGGGTGTCATCGCTGTAAACCTGGATGCGTTGCGTAGCCATGCCAGCGGTGGGGAAGTCGGCGGCTAGCATGTAGACGGGCCCGGTCTTGGTCACCTTGAAACTGCCAAGGGGCTGATCAGGCTGTCCGTTCAGCGAGCCCGCCGCGGACGCCTGAATGAACGAGCCGGGCCTTGCCAATCCCCGAATGTCGAGCGGGTCGAAGCTGAAGTTAAAGCCGTCTGTTTTGCCTAGATCAACCGATACGCCATCCAAACCGCTCGATCCTATGTTGGCGACGGTGAGATTGCCGCCGAAAGGCTCGAGCGTTGCCGCACCTAAAGCATGATGCGGCTTTCCAACGTAGCCGATGTTGACGCCGGTCAAGGTGACTCTTGGAATCTGCGAGCCGACCAGTTGTAGTGAATCAACGGAGACGCCGCGAGGGGCCGAGGTCACCAGCTTGATAGCCACCATATCGGCCAAACTATTTCCAATCATCACGGGGTTCGACGCATCATAAGTGATCACATAGCAAGGCAAAAACGCTGATACCGCGGGCCCGCACGGGCAATCCGGCGCAAAGCCAATGCCGACGAATAGTAAGCCATCAAAGCAATAAACCACGTGGTAGTCGCTCCAGTACCGATTGACTTTCCAGAACGGAGCCCGTTCAGTCGGGCCCCCGCCGCCGCCATCGACCGTGTGCGATTCGACCAACCTGCCAAGCCGGTAGGACCTGATCTCATACGCCACGGCCCCTAACGGCTTGAAATCCCCCGACACGGCGAACGAATCGCCCTCCTTCGTATTGCGGATGCTCCCGATGAATTGGTTTGGCGCTCCATCGACCACGCCGAAGGACCGCATTTCCGCGTACCCGCCATTAGGGATTGCGGCGCCGTCAAGGGGATCCCAGTGCGCGTTGAAACCCGCGCCGCTCCCGATGCCGATCTCGACGCCGTCCTCGCCGCGGCCGCCAAAGTTGGAAACCACGACGCTGCCCTGAGGATCTCGATCGAGCCGCGCTTGACCGAGTGTCTGAAACGGCAAGCCAAAGAAATTCAGCCGAAGCGGGCAAGTCCAAATGAAGAGCTTGATGTAATCCACCGTCGTGTCATCCTGAATCGCCACGTCAAGATAACGTTGCGCCGCGAGCATTGCGATTAGGTTGGTCGGCCGAGTTCCGCTTGGCGGCAGGCTGCTTAGATCAAAGCTGAAGGTCCGAGGCGATTGCCCCGGGTTCCAGGTGTGGCTCGCATTGGCAGGCAGATCCGCGATGAACATACTCCAGGCTCCGGCCAGACTGTTTGGCGTGAACGCCAGAGCAATCGAGTCATTCCAAGGAATGCCATTACCTGGCTTCATTCGAATCTCCAGCCTCGCTTGCACAATATTGGCGGGCAAGCCCGTGAAAGTGTGGCCAAAGAAACGATCGCTCGCCGGATCGTCGAAGTTCTTCCATCCAAGCGCTGAAGGAAAGGCCGCCTTGAGCGCCGCGCTTGGCGAAGCCGAATCACCGGGCGATGCGAACTCGTCGACGTTGCCCGCACGATAGGCATAAGGGTTTCCAAGCGCGCCGCAGCTTATCAAGTTCTCCGATTGCGCTTTCATCGAGGTGAGATCGGCGCTCGAACGTCCATTGATTGTAGATGGATCGGCGGACTCGCCGGAGCTTGTTCGCGCGGCGGTGGCGTTGTCTTCGAGTTGCTGGGCCGTCGAAGCGTGGTATGGCAAAGCAGCCTTGCTCATTAACATGAGAAGGCAGGTTAGAACAAAGACAGCGAAATAATTGAGATGTTTCCATTGGTTGAATGACTGAGACGACTGGCGCATTTTGACCTCCTTAGCAGCTTGGGCGCGTCACGCAAAAAAGTGCTCAAGCGGTCCACGACCCGGTCGCGACAACTCCCAGCGCCGACGGATGGCCACGCCCAAGGGATGTCCGGACCGGGAGCGGTAGCGGCCTGATCCCTGTGCGATTGGGCGCTGCAGTACGTGGCGCGCCGTATCGAACGGCGTTGTCTTTAGCGAATGGATTTTGAACCGCGTTACCCGCTCGGTCCAGATAGCGTAATCCGCGGTTGAAATAGCTCATTGACGCATCGGGCTTTTCAGAGGAGTTTCCGCCACCACCTTCGGCGGAGCTTGAGAAAGCGAAACAATCACGAGTGGCGAATGGAAGACTGCTCCCTCGTCACATCGTATTATTCAAAGGACAACTTCCGCGATTGAGCACTTACCTTCTGAGCTTACATAGTGCGCTCAGAATCTCCCGATATTCGTGGATACCATGTAATAAACGCGGGGTTAGTATGACGGAAGAGTGGTAGTCGGAGATTAAAACGAGCGATCGCCGCTTTCTATGCGTTGCGCAATTCCCTCCAGCAACGTGCGCCTCCGCGCGAGTAATCGCGATTTCCTCGCGTCCTGCCGCGGTGCTCTCTTCTCCTCCCGTGCATCTTGTGATTCTTTATTTGATGTTTGCGCCTTCTGTGCCTCTTTGACCTCCCTGCGCGAGCCGACCTCGGGCAAGTCGGAACTTCTGCCGAAGACAACCAGTGCCGCGTCGACACAAGTCGCCATACAGGAAAGCCGCTGATTTGCGCTGACTACGTAACGCTGATCAGCGCGGATCGGCGACCAGAAAGCAGGCAAGATCAGCGGTTGATTCTGAGGACTACTCGGCGAGACTCAGTGAAGGCGCCATGTGTTTCAGTCAGGCTTCCGCCATACTCGCGAATCACATTGATGATTTCGCCCGATTGAGGTATTGGAGAGATGTGTGACCTACGAACCCTGGCGACGAGTGAGAGACGTCTTCGACGCCGCTAAAGAAATGGCGGCAGGCGAACGGCCTGCCTTTCTGGCCCAAGCCTGTCATGGCGATGAATGGGTGCGGCGCGAGGCCGAAGCGCTGCTTGCTGCATTCGAAGAGGCCGGCGCTTTCATCGAAGAGCCCGCCGCCGCAAAGCTGGCCGGGCTGCCATCGGAGTCTATCGGCGCCAGCCTCATTGGCCGGCGCATCGGCGCCTATCGGATTGTTCGCGAGATTGGCCGGGGTGGAATGGGAGTCGTTTATCTCGCTGTTCGCGGCGATGACGAATATCAAAAACAAGTCGCGATAAAACTCGCGTGGCCTGCTCAGGAAAGCGATGAAATGCTGCGCCGATTTCGTCTGGAGCGGCAGATTCTAGCCAACCTCGACCATCCGAACATCGCGAGACTGCTCGACGGCGGCGCCACCGAGGACGGATTGCCATACGTAGTGATCGAGTATGCACCCGGCGCGCCCATCACCGTGTACTGCGATGAGCACGGACTCTCGATCACGGAGCGGTTGACGCTGTTCTTGACCGTTTGCGCCGCCGCCGAATACGCGCACCGTAATTTGGTGATCCACCGTGATCTCAAACCGAGCAACGTTCTTGTGACTGAAGACGGGACGGTCAAGCTGCTTGACTTCGGCATCGCCAAGCTGCTCCAACACGGCGATGAAACCGATGCAGCCAGTCTGACACGCACGGGCAGGCGGTTGATGACGCCGGATTACGCCAGTCCCGAGCAGGTGCGTGACGAGCCTATTACTACGGCAAGCGACGTCTACAGCCTTGGAGTGGTTCTTTATGAGCTACTCACCGGTCATCGTCCCTACCGATTCAAGAATCGCACGCTCTCTGAATTCGAGCGCGCGATCTGCGGCGTGGAACCCGAGAAGCCGAGCGCGATCGTCGTCCGAGTCGAAGACTCCACCGGGCCGGACGCCGCTCCAATTCCGGCGCGGACGCCGGAAAGCGTAAGCATCGTACGCGAAGGCAGGCCGGAGAAGCTTCGCGCCAGACTCGCGGGCGACCTCGATAACATCCTGTTGATGGCGCTGCGCAAAGACGCGCGTCAGCGGTATCAATCAGCGGAACAATTCAGCGCCGACATTCGGCGTCATCTTGAAGGAGAGCGCGTCCTTGCGCGAAAGGCCACGCTGGGTTACCGAGCCGGGACGTTCGTCCGCCGGCATCGCGTAGGAGTAGGCGCGGCTACCCTCTTGATACTGACTTTGATTGGCGGGATCATCGCGACCTCATGGCAGGCCGGCAAGGCAATAGCACAATCGCGAGCCAACCGCCGCTTGCTCTATGCGGCGCAGATGAACCTGGCGGCGCAAGCCTGGGAGACCACCAACGTCGCCCGCCTGCAGGATCTCGTCGAGCGCCAGCGGCCGCGGCCTGGCGAGGAAGATCTGCGTGGCTTCGAGTGGTACTACCTTTGGCGGCTCTATCATCGCAACGGCGAGAGATTCAGTTTGCGGCACGCGAAAGAAGTCTGGTCGGTTTCGTTTTCCCCGGACGGCAAGACGCTAGCCGCCGCTGATGATGACGGCTCGGTAGAGTTATGGGACACGGAGACCGGTAAAGAACTCACCGTGCTTCCAGGACAGGATGCTTTTATTTGGTCCGTCGCATGGTCTCGCGATGGCCGGACGCTGGCCGCGGCCGGAGGCCACCGCCGCAATGATGGAGAATGGGAGGGCAGGACGCAGTTGTGGGACGCCGTCACCGGCCAAATCCTCGTCACGCTCGCTGGTCACGCCAAGCGAGTCAACGGGGCGGTCTTTTCGCCGGACGGAAAGACTGTCGCCACGTGCGGCGATGACGGCACGACTCGGTTATGGGACGCCGCGACCGGCCGCGAACTGGTCAAGAATCAAAATCGCGCGAGTTGGGTCAGGTGCCTGGCTATTTCGCCGAATGGAAAAACGCTGGCGAACGGGGATGGCGGAAGCGTGGCTCTGTGGGATGGAACTACGGGCCGGGAATTGCGCCGTCTTGACGCGCAGGTAGGAGCCGTTTGGTCCGTTGCCTTCTCTCCCGACGGGACCAAACTGGCGGCTGGAGGCCAGAACGGAAAGGCGGCGGTGTGGGACGCCGAAACAGGAAAGCGCATCGCGCTCTTTGAAGGTCACACAAGCGAAGTGCATGCGGTCGCCTTCTCGCGGGACGGCCGGCTCCTGGCGACGGGCAGCGCGGACCGCTCAGTGAAACTATGGGATGCGAACAGCGGCGAAGCGCTCGCGACCATCAAAGGACACTTCGGCCAGATATGGTCGGTTGCCTTCTCGCGAGACGGGAAACAGTTGGCCACGTGCAGCGACGACTTCACGGCGAAAATATGGGATCTCGAATCGGCGCTGGAATTCACTACATGGAAGGCTCGCACGACCGGCGCCCTAACGTTGTCGTCCGATGGCGGAATGCTGGCCACTGCGACTGGTCAAACGGCGAAGCTCTGGGACATGTTGACGGGCCGGGAACTGAGGGTATTCAAAGGTCACGTCGGAATCATCCGAGCCGTATCGTTTTCGCCTGACGGAAAAAGGCTGGCGACCGGCAGCCTCGACGGTTCGGTGAAGCTGTGGGACACCGCCACCGCCCAGGAAGTCACCGCCGTGATGCGGCACTCGCGAGAGGTCTCTTCCGTGGTGTTCTCCCCTGATGGTCAGAGACTGGCGACCGGAAGTTTCGACGGAACGGCGAAGCTATGGAATGCGGATACTGGAGAGGAGATCGCCTCTCTTGAAGGGCAAATGACTCTCGTCCTTGCCGTCGCCTTTTCGCCTGACGGCGCGACCCTGGCGACGGGAAGCTATGACGGAACCGCGAAGCTGTGGGACACCCGGACAGGCCGGCAAATAGTTACTCTCTTGGGACACGCAAAGCCGATTCTCTCACTCACATTTTCACCGGACGGACGGACATTGGCCACCGGAAGCGCGGACAGCACGGTAAAAATCTGGCTCGCGAGTTCCGGCAAGGAG
>JAHFUG010000605.1 GCA_023265195.1 Blastocatellia bacterium
ACGTGGCGAATTCAACGGAGACTGTTATCCTGACGATACCTCATGCGACCTTCGCCAATCACAATGGCGGAATGATCGAGTTCGGTCCCGACGGGTTCCTGTACGCCGGGCCGGGCGACGGCGGAGGCGGCAATGATCCCTCAAGTAACGGACAGAACATCAATGTTCTGCTTGCCAAAATCCTGCGCATAGATATTGACCATCCGGACGGAGCAATCCCTTACTCGTCTCCCGCTACGAACCCCTTCTTCGGCGCGATCCCCGGGCGGGACGAGATATACGCGGTAGGGATGCGAAACCCGTTTCGCTTCTCGTTTGATCGCATGACAGGCGAGCTATACGTCGCCGACGTTGGCCAGGGTTTGATCGAAGAAATTGATAAGGTAACTCTGGGCGGCAACTATGGCTGGCGGGTTTTTGAAGGCAGCATTTGCACAAACCTGGATCCGGCGCTCTGTAGCGCCGGCGGATTCACCGCGCCAATCGCGGAGTATTCTCACACGCCGGGCGCGGGCGGGCGCTGCGCGATAATCGGCGGTTATGTTTATCGCGGCGCCGCCGGAACGTTGCCGCTAGGGGCCTATGTTTACGCCGACCTTTGCACAGGCGAGATATTCTTGTTGCATGGGGGGCAGCAACGGTTGATTCTCGACACCAATAACATCATCTCGTCATTCGGCGAGGACGAAGCGGGAGAAGTGTACGTTGTGGAGTTGGGAAGCACCATTTTCCGCATCGTACCTCAGATCGGATTCGACACGGACACAGTCGGCCTCTATGACCCCGCGCATGCTGGTTTCTTCCTAAGGAATTCGAATACGGCCGGCGTAGCTCACGACACCTTCACATATGGCCCTTCGGCGATTGGATTCATTCCTCTCAAGGGCGACTGGAACGGTGACGGCATCGACACGATTGGTCTTTACAATCCGGCGACAGGCGCGTTCTTTTTGAGGAACTCGAACACCGGAGGAATAGCGGACGTGGCGTTTGCATACGGCCCGGCGGGACTGGGATGGATACCGATCGTCGGAGATTGGGACGGCGACGGAGTCGACACCATCGGTCTCTACAACCCGGCCGCCGGGACGTTCTTCTTGAGAAATTCGAACACGACTGGAATAGCCGATGTCTCGTTTGCCTACGGCCCCGCGGGACTGGGATGGGCGCCGGTCGTCGGAGACTGGAATGGCGATGGAATCGACACGATCGGTTTGTACAACCCAACAACCGGCACGTTCTTCTTGAAAAACTCCAATACGAGCGGAGTGGCCGATCTGGCGTTTGGATTTGGGCCAGGGGGACTCGGGTGGATACCAGTGATAGGGGATTGGAACGCGGATGGGACCGACACGATTGGTTTGTACAATCCGGCGGCCGGCGTATTCTTCTTGAGAAACACTAATTCGGCCGGAATAGGGGACATGGCTTTCGGCTACGGCGGCGCAGGGGCCGGTCTGACGCCCCTGGTCGGGAACTGGGACGGCCTGTGATCGAGCAAGCTCTATCGAGGGAAGAACGCGTTCGCGATAACGCGCGCCGCGGCATGGTCACTACTCGTATCTTTCTTTAATGGTTCTTCCCTAATAAAACGGAGGGGGACTCTGACTTGCAACGGAGCTCGAGGAACTGATAGTGGTTGCCTGAAATGCAGAAGACTATCGCCGACCACACACCAAGTATCTACGACTCGGTCGCTGAATCGCTGTTGTGCTTCGATTGCAGGGGCCGCCTAGTCTGGAACGGAAGTCAGATGGAGTGCCGCGCCTGCAACTCTTTCTTTCCCGTCCACAACTACCTCATTTACCGGGGCGCCGACTTTAAAGACGCTTACGGAGAGTGGTTCAAACAAGGCGCGAGTTCATACGATGAGGAACACAACCTCAATTCGGACTGGTCAAATTTCTTTGGCTCGATCACGGTCAAGACTCTGAACCGCTATACCAAGCTACCGGCTCGGCTAGCGCTCGAAATAGGGTGCGGGACGGGCGCGCACACACGAGGATATCTAGCTCACGGGCTCGCCGAGAACATTCTCGCGACGGACATTTCCGCCGAGATGCTCGCTCAAGCCGCAAACAAAACAGATTGCGAGAGAGCGATATTTTGCTTGCAGGATGTTCACGACCTCACGATTGCGCCGGGCAGCATTGACGTCGTAGCGGGAGCCTCGATTCTCCATCACCTCGCCGATCTGCCAACGTGTCTGCGGCAAATCAGTAAGGTTTTAACGCCGGGAGGCGTTGCGATTTTCCTGGAACCCTTCTTCGTCGGGCATCGCATGCAGGCTTACGCTCTTCGCTTCGCCCTCGCGGAGTTTGCCGCCGCCACTCCAAATCCGCCGGAAGAACTTGGACTCCTCCGGAAGATGGCTGCTTCTTATGCCGGCAGCCTCGAGTATTGCCACCACAATCGGCATACGCCTGAAGTTCTGGCCGCCCAAGACGACAAGCATCTGTTCATCCGCGAAGAACTCAGGCCTCTGGCCCTCGCGGCCGGCTTCGAGACGGTTGTCTTCGAGGGGTTGTATGACGTCGTCCCATCCGGCCGAGAGACCGTTATTCGGGACGTCGTGATCGATATTGCGTCAAGCCTGCTGAAGGAAGCCCATTTCGAGGGTCCTCCGCCCGATCTTCGAACAGGTGGTTTTCTGGACGATTTCTCTCGCTTCTATGCTGAGTTCTTCATGACTGATTTTAGCCCCCAGGAGTTCTGCGTCTTTGTGAATGCCTGAGGGTGGATTCGGGTGGACGATGACCTCTCGTATCCCGACATTCTTACACAATAGCGTTTCGATTTCGGACGCGTATGATTGATGAAGTGAAAGGCAAGTAAGTCGTCTTCATTTGGCGATCAACAGCCGCGTGATGCCCGGAGCCGGAGAATAATGGTGCACGACCCGGCACCGCGAGCAGTCCATCCGCGATAGATACATCTTGATCTGCCACACGCTCACCGGTTGAAGCGTCTCGAGAATGGCTGTGTATCGCTCCCTCTGAGCCGGCGAGAATCTCGAAAAACGGGAGGCGCGATATCGCAATCCTAACGACCGCAAGGGCATCGGCAGGTATTCGAGCGACGGAAGGCCGGTATGCAGTTCCGTGCGGTGGTAGCGATTCGGAAACTCCAGGAAGAGGAATCCCCCAGGGCCGAGAATGCGAATGTGCTCCCTTAGATAATCGTATGGCGACGGCGTGTGTTCAATAATGTGCCCTGATATTACGGCGGTGAATGTGTCGTTCTCGAAAGGCAGATTCCGGCCATCATAGAGGATCACGCGGAAGCCCTCCTGGCCGTGGAAACGCCGGCTGGTCATCTGAACGTACTCCGGCGCCACCTCCGTCCCAAGGATGTCCTCGTAGCCGTATTGCCGTGCGATGATCATCTCCGTGCCCACGGCGCAGCCTGATACAAGCAGCCGACGACGGGCGCTTTCAGGCATTCGAGGCGCGAAATAATTGAATCGATCGCAAACGCCGCTTTCCAGCGAGAACAACTGTTCGACGTTCATGTCGACAGGTTCCTGGCGCACTCTAGTAAGATACTCACGCAATTCGGCCCTGCAAGCGTCCTCGCTATCAGGCTCGGCGATGAACTCTTTGTATTTCCTTGCCTCCGCAAAAGAGTTCGACATCGATTGCTCCCGTAATT
>JAHFUG010000606.1 GCA_023265195.1 Blastocatellia bacterium
CCGTCTATGACACGGTCAGCCGCAAGATGACCGGCGTAGAAGGCCGAAAGGCGCTGATTCTCTTCTCCGACGGCGAAGATACAACGAGTTCGAGCGCCGGCTACGATGACGCGGTAAGCGTGGTTTCGGAATCCGAGGTCTTGGTCTACGGTCTTCGCTATCCCGGCTCCAACCAGGCTGGTGGAGGAGCCAACCTGCCCTGGCCGTTTCCAAGAACGCGAACCCCGCTCCCGATTCCTCTACCGTTGCCCTGGCCTTGGCCTTGGCCGCGACCCAAGCGTGGCCATCTTACGGTCGATCCTAAAGGCTACCCTGGCGCGCCGGGATCTATCGGGGGACAGCACCGTCGCCAACATGCGGGAGACTTCATGGCGGACATAGCCGCGGCCGGCGGAGGGCCGGTTTATGACGCGCACGGGGTCCACGATCTGCCTCGGCTGGCCCGGCAAATCGCGGACGAGTTGCGTCACGTTTACGTTGTGAGCTATTACCCAACTAACGCGCTCGCGAATGGAGGCTATCGCTCGATACGGGTTCACGTGCGCAATCGCCCCGAAATAGTCGTGCGCTGCCGCCGTGGCTATAATGCGAGAGACGTCCAGACAGGTCACTGATCGCCAGTCACTCGAATGCACACCGCGGCACTTCATCTGATTCCCTCCGCATTAATCCACGGCTTTAAACGTAACCCGCTCAGGGTATCTCAACTCTGTTTGACTCGATTACGCGCTTGCATCAGAATCTACCGCAGTCGAAAACAATCTCACAGAGAACACGGAAATTCGGAGGCGCATCATGAAAGCTCTGACCCCCAACGAGCGGCGCGCATCGAGCAGGTTCTCAGATGAACGGACCGCGCGCAGGATCAGCGGATTCCTACTATTGGTACTGACGCCCTTTGCAGCCCAGTTGGCTGATGCTCAAGGCGCAGCCACGCGCGTCGAGACATTCGTCTTGCCGCCGAACGGAGCCGTTCGCATAGAGAACACTCGCGGCGCCACTCAAGTGCGAACGTGGGATGGCCAGGCCGTCCGCATCATCGCTGAAAAGCGAGGCGACTACGCCCTGGAACCATCCGAGATGGTCTTGATGAGAGCGGGCAATACAGTCGTCGTACAATGTCGACAGACAAATCTCCCCGGCAGGATCGACCTCACGGCCTACGTCCCAAGCAGATGCCGGCTGGAGATTACCGGTGGTTCGTGGCCGGTTGATGTGAGCGGGTCGCTAGTAGGCGCCGCGATAGAAACCACCAACGGGAACATCGGGTACGCGGCGTCGCCCACCGACAACGTCCGGTTCCTTATCCATTCTACCCGGGGAATCGTTCGCTCCACGCTCGCCCTGAGAGGGCAAGAGCGGTCAGGGTCTCACTCGATCCAGGGGACATTAGGCGAAGGCCGGGGTCAGATCGTCTTGAACACGCAAAGCGGTAATATCACGCTAATGCCGGCCGCGGCTTATTCGCACTCACGCGCCCAAGCAGCAAATGATCGCTCTTTGGTTGTCAGCGCAGCGCCCGCCAGCGGGGACGTAATCCCGAAGCCATTAGAAAGCGCCCGGGAATGGCCCGGAAACCTGTCCGCTACCGGCGTTGAAGACTCGGCCGCCGGAAGCGCGGAGCGCAAGGCGAAGACGTCCGATAGCGCCGACGACAACGAGGCAATTCGAGCGGCTCAGGCCCCGGACGATCTTCGCGGCCGTTCCGATGCAAACTCGATCGGCCTCGCCGGAAGCAAACGCAAGTCTAATGGATCGAGTTCAACGAAAAGCGGACCATTTGAACGAGATCAGAAACAGGACACCGCCACCGAAGATTCAATGGGCCTTTCCGTTAGAATAATCCCATCTGGCAGGCCGGCGGGAGACGGCGCGCGGAGGCCGCCTGCTCCACAGCCGGGCGTTGATTACACGAAGTACACATACGACGGCGACGGCAATCTCAGGCCGGTTGAGAGAGTGGCCCGGCCATCCGCATCGAACCCCGCTCAAGGAAACAAGGACGGCTCGACAGCGGACAGTGACCCTGCCCGTCCCGCTCAAACACGTCCGGATTCGTCAACCTCCCAAGGTGGTTCAACATCCATCGGCGGGGCGAGGAGAAACTCGAATTCGACCTCGTCCACCAAAGGCGGACCATTCGACCGCAACCGTACGGAGAGCGGATACAGCGATGATTCGATGGGATTGTCCGTTAAAATTCTCCCGCCAACTTCCGCTTCCAACCAGACCGGAAATAGAACGACCACGCCGCGAACCATCTATGACGCCGATGACGATGCGGGTTCCGTCCGCTCGGGTTCGCCATCAAGCAGTGGCGCGGATCGCTCAAACTCCGGCGACCACTCCCCGGCAACGAGTACGCCGCGCGAAAGCCAGCCGGCTCAAAGATCAAAGACGCGGGTCGACGTCAACTCGCGAAACGGGGGCGATGACATTACCGGCGACGAACCGGCCCCCGATCCGCGATCCGGCCCGCCTCCGGTTCTCAAACGAGAAACCGATCCCGCCGGAACCTCGAGCACTCGCGCCGGCGAAGCGAATCGCCGGGATGCAAGTTCAGATGACAAAACTCTCGTTCTTGAATCGGCGCTGGTGAATCTCAATGTGAGCGTCACCGACCGTTCCGGCAAGGCGTTCGGGAGCCTGAAACGGGAAGACTTCCGCGTATTCGAAAACAACGAGCCGCAGACGGTCGAGTTCTTTGCGGCGTCGAACACGCCGTTCAATCTCGTGCTGCTTCTCGATCTCTCCGGCTCCATCAAAGACAAGCTTAAGGTGATCAAGTCCGCGGCGCTCCACTTCCTGGATGTGATAGGGCCTCACGACAAGGTCGCGGTGCTGGCCTTCACTCGGACGGTCCGAGTGATCTCTCCACTCACCGGAGATCGTGAATCGCTAAAAAATAGTATTAAGAACATCGAGGTCGCCGAGGGGGGAACGGCGTTCTACGAAGCGCTCTGGTTCGCAATGAACAACGCGCTGCGAGGCACACAGGGACAACGCAGTGCGATCGTCGTCATGACGGACGGCGTGGACAACTCGTTGCAGCAGGAACGACGCCTTTATCTCCCGTCGCGAGTATCGTATGACAGGCTGAAAGTCCGGTTGGCGGAATCCGACATCCTGGTGTTCCCCGTCTACCTTGACACCGAAGAAGAAGAAGTCTTCGAGCGGCTGCAGGGTTCCAGCCAGGACTACGAAATCGCTCGAATGCAGTTGGGCGAGATTGCCGAAGAGAGCGGCGGCCAGATGTTCGTCGCCAAGGAGGCGCACGATCTCGCGGGCGTATACACTCAAGTAGCCGCTGCGCTCCGAACCGTCTACAGCCTCGGCTACTATCCAACACACACTGAACGAGACGGCGGCTACCGGCGCGTGCGAGTCATGTCGACGCGTCCGGAGGCGTTGGTCAAAGCCCGCAAAGGGTACTACGCGAGGTAAGCCGGCGGCTCGCAGGTGTATTCTCTCATTGTTGTTTCGGGCTGCTTGGACTACGAAGTTTTTGAATAAGGTACGCGACGACGGCAGCATTGAACGCCAGGAGCAACACTCGCGGAATAGTGAGCCGCTCGAATAGCTCGTAGATTTCCAGCGGTACAAAAGACGCTGTAGCAATAACCGTGAAGTACTCCGCCCACCGTTTCTCG
>JAHFUG010000234.1 GCA_023265195.1 Blastocatellia bacterium
CCGCCTTCGAGCGTGACCAGGAGCTTGTCGCTCATTGCTTCTATTCCTTTCGCGTTGAAGTACGCTCGCGCAAGACGGCGTAATTCTCGCTTAAAGACCGGAGTTTTGCAATGCAATGCGTCAGCGGATATGGCGAGCCGACCGATCGGTCAGTGAGGCGTTAACTTGGCGGTATTCGGACGAAATTATTGAACAGTGGCGCCCTGAGGGCGCCCTCAGGGTCTCGCCGAGTCAGCTTCATGATTAACCGCTGATCTTCGCTGCCTTCGGGCCGCTGATCACCGCCGATCAGCATTTCCATTCTGAATGGCCGCGCGCGGATCAGCCCTGAGATGGCGGTGCGTCTCTCTATTGCCTTCAGCACATCCGCTGAGATTTGGCTCAACCAGCAAACACAATCCGACCTTTGGCGCGCTGAGCAGCATCGGAAGAAGCTTCGGGTTGCCATGCTCGCCTCCTACTAGAACGACGGAAGGACTCGGAGGTTCTTCGACGAGAGACTCAGAGAGAATTTTCTTGACATCCGATAAGGATCAGAATTACTATCGGCGTTCGAAGCCATCTGTATCATCCGTGCGGTATCGTTTGGCCCAGTAAACTCTATATCTGCGTTCTAACGGTTATCCAAAATCAAGTAATTTTTTGAAGAAGTCCGTAGCTGGGTTCGACGTTAACAAAGCGAGGAAGCATGAAAGTCATTAGGGCTGTATGCAGGCATTGTTTGGCTAGAAACGGCGTACTACTTCTATTTCTCGTTGCGACGATTCTTCCCTCTCCGGCGCGCGGTGGCATCCTGTTGACCGCAACCCCGTGTCTTGATTTTTCGATCAACCTACCAGTGTCATGTGTTAGCGTGGGTGTGTGCGTTAACAGCGATGGGCTTTCCTTCATTGAAATGTTTGCTTATTGTGCGAACACGTGCACCTCCCCTTGCTTCAATGAAGTCGCTACGTTCGAGGCGACGACATCCCTTGACGCGCTCCAGGGAGAGATTCAATCAATAATCATACTAAACGGTAAGTATATGCAGTTTGTCAGGAGGACCATCAACTGTGATGGTGTCCAGACGACGTTCATAGACTTTTTTGATCCAAGTGCTTGCAGCTCTGCGCCAACTTCGATCGACCCCTAGCGACATTTCACCCTGCCCTATATGTCTCGGGAGCCCCATTTTGATTGACGTCTCTGGCGATGGGTTTGCCTTGACTGACGCTAAGGCTGGCGTACGATTTGATATCTTGGCAAACGGCTTCAAACTGCCCATAGGTTGGACAGCGGAGGGGTCGGACGATGCTTTTTTGACTCTTGATCGGAACGGCAATGGAACGGTGGACGATGGAACTGAGTTATTCGGAAACCATACGCCGCAGCCCCCATCAAGGGGGCCAAACGGTTTCCTTGCACTGGCGGAGTACGACAGACCGGAAAACGGCGGCAATAATGACGGCGTGATCGACAGTCAAGATTTCGTCTTCTCTAGACTGCGTCTCTGGCAAGATACGAATCACAATGGCGTCTCTGATCTGGATGAGCTTCACCGCTTAGCCGAACTTGATGTCACATCGATAAGCCTGAATTACAAGGAGTCGAAGCGAATAGATCAGTACGGCAACTGGTTACGCTACCGCGCAAAAGTCGACAATGCCCGGCACTCACGAGTTGGCAGGTGGGCTTGGGATGTGTTCTTCACGTTGCAGTAACAGGGCGAATCTGGTCGAGAGCCCTCAAGAGCAGCGGAATCGATCTGGACTCGGCGTATGAGGAGGCTCAGATGTTAAAATTCATCTCGCTTGGATCAGTGGTCTTGCTGGTTGTGTGTGCAGCCGCCGTGAGGCAGGCTAAAGGAGTGAAAGCCATGAGCGTGCAGGTCAACGTAAAGGGCGTGCAGGAACATGGCATCCGAATAATCCTACCGACCGATGCTGAATTCGAAGAGATGTTCTTCAAGTTCACGAGAAATCAGCCTGCTGATGTGCGCGAGTGCATCAGGCCGCTGTCGGTTATCGTCGAGAACCGAAGTAAGCACGCGATAGTGGGGACGAGAATCCGATGGGAAATCCTCAAGGAGGACGGAACAACATTCAGCTTGCCAGTTGGTTCGGTCAATCCGGCAGGGTTTGAGTCAGCAGGGCGGCCCGACTTATTGCAGCGACTTGGTCCCAACGTGATACTCTCCGGAGCCACTGGCTTTTTGTCCAATGGCGGGAGGGCCTCAGACAATGAAGTTTTGCAGCTTGACACCGCCCTGATGACATTTCGCGGCTCTGAAGAAGAGTTGAACGCCTTCAACCGCGAAATCAACAACCATAACTATGTCGAAGCGTTTAAACTATCCCAGAAATCCATCACTAACATGTTACGCGGCGCGTTGAGCGTGACAGTATCGGTTGATGGGATCTTCTTTGACGATGGGGGCTTTGTAGGAGAAAACGAAACCGGGCTTTTCGAGGACACCAAAGCATATCTGGACGCCGAGTACGACTTCGCCAAGGACCTCCTGTCGCAACGGCGGCACAAAACGGAGGAGGAGATTCTCTCGTATCTTAGTGAAGTCGCAAAGCCTTTGCCGAAGGAGGCTCGTGAGACTAGCGCCGCCGCCGTTAAAATGCCGGATTCGAAGGCCAGGGCCACCCGACAGTATGACTTTTGTAAGATGAGCCGAGCTCAACAGCTTCTACGCATGAAAGATGTGTTGGGCGCGTCCCGAGCCATAGATGCCGCAATTCAGCGAGCTAATCGACCCCGCATAGAGCTGAGGAAGCTTCAAGCGACGAAGCAAGGCTAACGGAGTTCTCCTGCATTGGAACGCGGAAAAGCCAAGACCTACTTCGAGGTTGCGAGTAGTTTTGTCGTGCTTCTCGTTGCGCTGGTGGTGCTCGGTAATTTTGCCTGGAAGGCTATCAGCGATAAGAAGCCTCCTACCCTGGAGAGGGGGCTTCATCGCGGAGACCGCTTTTCAAGTATTCCGGGCCTGGACTACGCTGACGCGTCTCGCACGATGATATTGGCTATGAGCTTAAAATGTGAGTACTGTAGCGACAGCATGCCTTTCTATCGGCGCCTTCTAAAGGAAAGAGGTTCCAACCCACGCGCTATGCGCATCGTTGCTGTATTTCCAGAAGCTTCACCTGAAGTGACCGATTACTTGCGCGAGCACGAGATTGACCTAACCATGGTTCCTATGATCGACCACAAGGCTCTAGGTTTTCCTGGGCCGCCAAGCGCAGTGCTGGTCGACGAGCATGGGAAAATCGTTGACTTTTGGATCGGCAGGATGTCCCAAGAAGTCGAAAGAAGGGTACTCGAGATAACAAGGTGAGGACTTCCCGATGCGGGTCGCCGCCGGGCCGACTGCTCGGCGCCTTAGGTTAATCTCTATTGTATTGGACTACACAATTAATCCTCCTTCGCAGACATCTGCATTGGCCGGGCCGCCCTCTGCACATCTTCCGGCCCGGAAGTAATAGCACCGGACCCATAATAACTGAAAAGTGATAAATGGCAGCAGCGCCAACGTGCTAGGGTGTACCTCCAAAATTCATAGAACGTCAGCAACTCCGCCATTCCTTTTGCAAGCATTTCTTTTGATACCTAATTTCTCATACTTAACGATTGGCGTGGGCAAACCGCGAATCCGCGCGCAATCGGCATCCACTACGCACTCTACGCCGAGCGTATTGGCGTGATCAGCTTGCCGCGCTATAATCCCTGCCGTCTTTGCGTCGCCGACACTTGGACTGACTGACATGGGCCTTCCGAAATCGGAAACACTCCATACCGTGGACGATTACCTCGCGCTGGAGCGCGAATCCGAAGAGCGGCACGAATACCTGGACGGACTTATTTACTTGATGGCGGGTGAAAGCGCTGAGCATGCGGATATCTGCATGAACCTCAGCCGGATCGTCAGCAGCCAGCTTCTAGGTCTAGGCACACCCTGCCGCGCATGGTCGAAAGATACGAAGGTCCGGAGCGGTCCTATTCTCAAATCTCGGTACTCGACAATAAGGCGGCCTCCATTTCAGAGAACACATGGCCCTCCTACGGAGGGCGGAGCGTCCCACCACGCGTACTATAAACATGGCCCTCCTACGGAGGGCGGAGCGTCCCACCACAGGTACTATGAACATTCCCTCCTACGGAGGGCGAAAGAAAATGGCCAAACTCCAGGCCCTCCCACGGAGGGCGCGGAGCATCCCACCACACGTGCTATAAACATGACCCGCCTACGGAGGGCGAAAGAAAATGGCCAAACTCCACACCTCGCTTCAGTGACGTGCTCGGAGCCTTCTTGCGAGAGCGAACCGTTTCAACGGTTTTCCCCAGCGGACGCAACCAAACTTTTAAAACGGTTCGGTGGCCGTCGCGCCTACAGGGCGCCTCACTGAAGTGGAGTGCTGATGAGACAGGACGCCAAGCACGCAAGCATGTCGCGCTTTTAATTACACCCGAAAGAGAGTTTCAAAGCCAGCTAGAATAGACAGACCGAAGCTCGATGACTTATTATCGGGATTCTCGTTTGCGAGATGGATTCTCCCGTTCTCAGACAATGATTCTCAGCGTTGCGCTGTCGCCGGAACTGAGGCCATGACAAGGCCGCCCGGACCGCGAAGGGAGCAGATAAAAATGAAACGCGCCGTCTTGATTCTGATTTCCGTTGCATTGATTGCGCCCTTTGCGGCGCAATCGTCGCCTAAGACTTCCCCCAATGGCGAGGCCACTGTTTATCGGGACGATTACGGAATTCCTCACGTGTTCGCGCCCACCCTTGAATCGGCCGCTTTCGGTATCGGTTACGCCCAGGCTGAAGACCGGCTCGAAGAACTATTGAAGAACTATCGCCGGGCGAATGGAACGATGGCTGAGGTTTTCGGACCAGAGCAGTATCAGCAAGACCTGATCCAGCGGTTCTGGCGGCACGAGGCCGTCAGCCGCGAGAGGTACAATCAGGTCAGCCCGAAGATGCGCGCGGTGATCGAGGCGTATCAAGATGGGATCAAGCTTTTCATGAAAGAGCATCCCGAACAGGTTCCACCCTGGGCTCAGGAAATACATCCTTGGGACGTGATCGCATTAGGCCGATACATCATATTCGGCTGGCCGTTGGGCGAAGCGACCGGCGATCTGCGAGCAGGCGGCGTAACTCTGACCCCTCCCGCTTATCGAGGCTCCAACGAAATGCTCATCGCGCCAAGCCGCACCGCGGTGGGCGCGGCCATCGCCGTAATCGATCCCCACTTGAGCTGGTACGACGCCTTCAGGTTTTATGAAGAGAGGATCTATGCGGGCGATTTCGCGGTATCCGGAGTAGCCATACTCGGCGTGCCGCTCCCGAGCCTCGGGCATAGCCGGTGGTGCTCGGTGGCGATGACGACTGGCGGCCCTGATACTTCCGATGTGTACGAAGAAGAGATCAATCCCGGCAATCCACGCCAGTACAAATACGACGGCAAGTGGCGTGACATGACCGTCCGCACGGAAAAGATCGGCGTCAAGACAGGTGATAAGGTTCAGTGGCGCGAGGTTGATCTCGAATACACCCATCACGGACCGGTGGTCGCTCGAAAGGCCGCGAAAGCCTATTCGATGGCGATCCCATACGCCGAAGAAGTCGGGCTGACCGACCAAATCTACGAGATGATGACCGCGCGCAATCTCGAAGAAATGAAACGCGCGCTCGATCATCGCCAGTTGATGGCGCAGAACGTCATGGTCGGAACGGTGCAGGGCGACATCTATTATGTCCGCAACGGCCGCGTGCCCGTTCGCGCAAAAGGTGTCGATCCATCGCGTCCCATTCCCGGCGACACATCGGCCACGGAGTGGCAAGGCTTGCATGAATTCAAGGATCTCGTTCAGATCACCAATCCACCCAGCGGCTATATGCAGAACTGCAACGTCTCGCCGTTCGGGATGATGAAGGACAGCCCGCTCACGCCCGAAAAGTACTCCGCGTTTCCGTATCTCTATAACGCGAGCCGGACGTCGCCGCGTCATCAACGCGCCGAGATGATGACGGAGTTGCTGGACGGAGCGGCGAAAATTACGTTGGATCAGGCGATAGACATCGCGTTCAATCCTACCGTCTATCATGCCGAGCTATGGCAGGCCAAATTGAAGGAGGCATGGGGGAGGTTGAAGGAGAATCAGCGCGGCGGCGCGGCGGCGGAGCTTTTCAACGTGATTCAACAGTGGAACCGCAGGAGCGACGCCGATTCCGAAGGCGCTCTCGCTTTTTACGCATTCAAGAAGCAACTCGGTCCAAGCGTTGGAAGGCTGGTCGAGCCGCCCGAGGCGATTACCGACGCTCAGTTGATTGGCGCGCTCATGAAAGCGGCTGACGTCATGGGGACGAACTATCAGAGTATGCACGTTCCATATGGCCGCTACTTTCGAGTCGGACGCAAAGGCGGGGAACGCACCTGGCCAGTTGGCGGAGGCTCGCTGACCGAGGTCGGGATGGCTACGCCGCGGGCGATTTCATTTTCGCCGGGCGGCAACGAGATGGTCGGCCACACCGGCCAAACGTCAACTCAGATCGTCATCTTGAGCAATCCGCCCAAGTCATATGCGATCGTTCCGCTCGGAGAAAGCGACCACAAAGAGAGCGGCCACTGGGACGATCAAGCCGAGAAGTTGTTCAGCAAGAGCAAAGCCGCGCCTGCGTATTTCATGGACAAGGCCGGCCTAATGAAGGTCGCGGCCGCAAAGCGAGTATTGAAGTACTCGGCGGCGGCTTACGCCGTTGGCCGTTGACGCCGCCAAATCTCAATACCGGAGCGAACAATGGAAAAGCCCTCCGCCGTTAACCGGAGTCTTATTCAATCCCTGGAATCGATGGGCAACAAACTGCGCGTTGATTCAATCATCGCAACCAGTGAGGCGGGATCCGGCCACCCGACCACTTGCATGTCGGCGGCGGATCTGGCCGCCGCGGTCTTCTTCAACGCAATGCGATATGACGTCGCGGATCCAAAGAACCCGTGTAACGACCGGTTCGTGATGTCGAAGGGGCACGCCGCGCCATTGCTATACGCGGCGTGGGCCGAAGCGGGCGCGTTTCCGGTAGCCGATCTCAAGACCTTGCGAGAATTCGGCAGCCTGCTCGAAGGCCATCCGACCCCGCGGCTCGCATGGGTCGAAGTCGCTACCGGATCGCTGGGCCAGGGACTCTCGAACGGCGTGGGAATAGCCATCAATAGCAAGTTCCTGGATAAGACCGACAATCGGGTTTTCGTAATGATGGGAGACGGCGAAGCGGCGGAAGGCTCCGTATGGGAAGCGGCGGAGATCGCGGCCCACTACAAGCTGGATAATCTTATCGGAATTCTCGACGTCAACGGACTTGGACAGAGCCAGCGAACTATGTACGGCCATGATGCGGAGGTGTATCGGCGAAGATTCGAGGCCTTCGGTTGGCATGCCGTGGTTATCGACGGCCACAACATGGAACAAATAACCTCCGCGCTCGATGAAGCGATGTCGGTGACGGGACGGCCGGCGATAATCGTCGCCGCGACAATGAAAGGCAAGGGCGTCTCGTTTGTCGAGGATAAAGAAGGATGGCACGGCAAGGCGTTCAAGAAAGGAGAAGAGACCGATCGGGCGGTCTCGGAGATCGAGGCTAAGGGCGCGAATGCGAACGGGCTGAAGATGAGGTCCACCGAAGGACGCGCGCGGCCCCAAGAGACGAGGCCATCCGCCCAGTTTACGCCGGCCGAGTATAAGCTGAGCGAATCAATTGCAACCCGCGAAGCCTACGGCGACGCCCTCGCAAGAGTCGGAGCCGCGAACCCTCTCGTGGTGGCGCTGGACGGCGACACCAAGAACTCGACTTTCGCCGAGAAGTTCACGAAGGCTCATGCCGACAGGTTTTTCGAGTGCTTCATCGCCGAGCAGAACATGGTCGGCGTCGCTTGTGGGTTGGCCGCGATGGGTAAGATCCCATTCGCATCGACGTTCGCGTGTTTTCTGACGCGCGCTTATGACCAGATCAGAATGGCGGCGATTTCTCAGTCCAATTTGAAGCTCTGCGGCTCACACGCCGGCGTCTCGATCGGTGAAGACGGTCCTTCGCAGATGGCTCTTGAAGATCTGGCGATGATGCGCGCCATTGAGACGTCAACAGTGCTCTATCCGTCGGATGCGGTTTCCGCCGAGCACGCGGTGAGGCTTGCCGCCGCGCATCAGGGCATCGTTTACATCCGCACGAGCCGCCCGAAGACGCCCGTGATTTATTCTTCCACCGATGATTTTGCGATTGGCCGGGCCAGGGTCGTTCGCGAAAGCAGCAATGATCGAATCACGGTCGTGGGCGGCGGGGTTACCCTGTTCGAAGCGCTGAAGGCGTACGATCAGTTGAAGGCTGACGGAATAATGATACGGGTCGTCGATATCTTCTCGGTGAAGCCCGTTGACTCCGACGCTCTGCGAACCGCCGGCCACGAGACGGGTGATCTGATAGTGACCGTGGAAGACCATTCTATGGGCGGCATAGGCGACGCCGTCGCCGAAGCCGTGTCGCCGGACGGCATAAGGGTTCATCAGTTGCTGGTGCGTGAACTGCCTCGGTCGGGCAAACCGGAAGAGTTGCTTGCGGCGTACGGGATAGACGCCGGAGCGATTGTACGATTAGTAAGGTCGCTGCTTTCGTGATCCGATTCGATTGATGACACGGGGAATTCCATCTCGATATTCAGGAACAGAGAAGGACAGCCTTCTTGGTGTAAGCGCGCGTCGAGGAATTAATGTATGGGCGGCACTCCGTGGCCGCCCCTCTTGAGGTAACTTTTCCGATGGACATCGCGTACCTCAGAGAGGGGCGGCCACGGAGAGCCGCCCATACATTAATTCCTTGACGTGCGCTCAAACCGGGGAATGATCCTTTTTCAAAAGCTTCTATAGGATTCACATGCGACTCCTTGAACATAGAACATAGTATTAATCGGAGCTTTCACTCGGAGGAATAAGATGGCAATCAAAGTTGGCATAAATGGATTTGGCCGAATAGGCCGCAACGTTTTCAGAGCGGGTATGGCGGATGGGGCCATAGACTTCGTCGCGGTTAATGACATAACCGACACGAAAACGCTGGCGCATTTGCTCAAGTACGACTCGGTGCTGGGCAACCTCGACGCCACCATCGCGGCCGGCGAGAACCAGATCGCCGTCAACGATCAAAAGCTAGTTGTGTTCTCCGAGCGGGACCCCGGAAAAATAGACTGGGCTTCGGCCGGGGCCGAGATTGTAGTCGAGTCGACGGGTCTCTTCACCAGCCGCGACCAGGCGGCCAAGCATCTTCACGATTCGGTGAAGAAAGTGATCATATCGGCTCCCGCGAAAAATGAGGACATAACGCTGGTGCTCGGAGTGAACGAGCAAAATTACAATCCGAAGGAGCACCACATAATATCGAATGCTTCCTGCACGACAAACTGCCTCGCTCCGATAGCGAAGGTGCTCGACGACAATTTCACGATCAAGAGCGGGATGATGACGACCGTCCATGCATACACAAATGACCAGCAGCTTCTCGATCTGCCCCATAAGGATCTGCGCCGGGCGCGGGCCGCGGCGCTATCGATCATTCCGACTTCGACCGGAGCCGCGAAAGCCATTGGCCTGGTGCTGCCTCACCTGAAGGGAAAGCTCGACGGAATATCGTTGCGAGTTCCAACCCCCAACGTGTCGGTAGTCGATCTTGTCGCCGTGGTTGATAAGGACGCTACGAAAGAAGCCGTCAACGACGCCATGAAGAAGGCCGCGGAAGGGGCGATGCGGGGAATTCTAGCTTACTCGGAGGAGCAGCTTGTTTCGGCGGATTTCCGCCGCAACTCTCATTCGTCGATCCTTGACGCGGAATACACGAACGTTATGGATGGAAAATTAGTAAAGCTGCTTTCCTGGTACGACAACGAGTGGGGCTACTCGTGCAGAGTCGTGGATCTGATCAAATTCATCGCGGAACGGCAATAGGCAGCGGTCAGCAGTCAGCAGTCAGCGGTCAGCAGTCAGCGGTCAGCAGTCAGCGGTCAGCGATCAGCAGCCAGCATCAGCAGTCAGCGGTCAGCGATCAGCAGCCAGCATCAGCGATCAGCAGTCAGCGGTCAGCAGTCAGCGGTCAGCGGTCAGCAGTCAGCGATCAGCGGTCAGCAGTCAGCGGTCAGCGGTCAGCAGTCAGCGGTCAGCAGTCAGCGATCGGTCGAAGGAGGCCAGTAGCAAGTGACAAATGACAAGTGACAAATGACAAATGACAAGTGACGAATGACAAGTGACAAATGACAAGTGACGAATGACAAGTGACAAATGACAAATGACAAATGACAAATGACAAATGACAAATGACAAATGACAAATGACAAATGACAAGTGACAAATGACAAATGACAAGTGACAAATGACAAGTGACAAATGACAAGTGACAAATGACAAGTGACAAATGACAAGTGACAAATGACAAGTGACAAATGACCAGTGACAAGTGACAAGTGACAAATGACAAGTGACAAATGACCAGTGACCAGTGACCAGTGACCAGTGACCAGTGACCAGTGACCAGTGACCAGTGACCAGTGACCAGTGACCAGTGACCAGTGACCAGTGACAAATGACCAAACTATCCATCAGGGATCTGGAATTGAAAGGTAAACGAGTCTTCATGCGGGTCGACTTCAACGTCCCAATCGAGGACGGAAAGGTGAGTGACGACTCTCGAATTCGGGCTGCTCTGCCAACGATCAATTACGCGCGACAAAGAGGAGCGCGGCTTTTGCTCGCCTCTCATCTCGGCAGACCCAAAGGCAAGCCCGATCCGAAGTACTCGCTTGCTCCAGTAGCGGCGCGGCTTGGCGGTTTGCTTGGCTCTGAGGTTCGCCTTGCTCCCGACTCGATCGGTCCCGAAGTAAGTTCGATGGCTTCGGCGTTGCGTGACGCCGAAATGCTTATGCTCGAGAACGTGCGATTTCATTCGGAAGAAGAAAAAAACGATCGCTGTTACGCAAAAGAGCTTGCCGCAAACTGCGATCTATACGTTAACGACGCCTTTGGCGCGGCTCATCGCGCGCATGCTTCCACCGAGGGAATAACGCACTATGTCGATAAATCGGCGGCGGGCCTTCTGATGGAAAGAGAGCTTCGCTATCTTGGTCAGGCGCTCGGAAATCCTGAGAGGCCGTTTGTCGTCATCCTCGGCGGGGCGAAAGTCTCCGATAAGATTGAAGTGATCGAGAACCTCTTGAAAACGGCCGACTCTATTTTGATTGGCGGGGCGATGGCCTATACGTTTCTCAAGTCGAGAGGGGTGGAAACCGGTAAATCGCTTGTCGAGGAGGACAAGCTCAACCTTGCGGCTGATCTAACGAGCCGCGCACAGGCGCGAGGCGTCCGTCTCTTGCTCCCCGTTGACAACGCCGTCGTGAATAAAGAACAGTGGGATAAGGACGCGGCGGCGGTGGAACCCAGGCTTTGTTCAGTGGAGGATTTGACTGGCGGCGAAGCGGGTTTGGACATCGGACCTGAAACGGTCAAACTCTTCGCCGCTGAAATCGCCGGAGCGGGAACCGTTGTTTGGAACGGGCCAATGGGAGTATTCGAAAGGCC
>JAHFUG010000028.1:0-22203 GCA_023265195.1 Blastocatellia bacterium
GGCCTATACAACCAGAGTGGGCGGCGGCCCCTTCCCAACCGAGCTGCTGGACGACACTGGGAAATACCTCGTAAAGCGGGGAAACGAGTACGGCTCTTCGACCGGCCGAGAGCGAAGGACTGGCTGGTTCGACGCCGTCGTCGTGCGTTATTCAACAATGCTGAACGGCTTCGACGCGCTGGCCTTGCCGAAGCTGGACGTGCTCGACGAATTCGATGAGATCAAGATTTGCACCGGATATCGCTGGCGAGACGAGACGATCACCGACTTTCCTTACAGCGCGCACATCCTCGAAGAGTGCACGCCGATCTATGAGTCCCACTCCGGATGGAAAGAGACTACGAGCGGCATCATGGAATTTGATTCATTGCCGGCGGCCGCGAAGGAATACATAGAGCGGATCGAGATTCTGTGCGGCGCGCCTGTCTCGCTTATTTCAACCGGCCCTGAACGAAATGAAACTATAATCCGACGTGGCTCTCCGGTCGAATCGTGGATGTGCTAGAGCCAGTGCTTAACCTCGAGCCCAGCTTTCCGGAAGGCAGGCGCCGAACGACCTCCATCAAAACGCGAACTCGAATACGAATTGAGCTACGGAGCGCATAAGGAGCAAGCGTTCGCATGGACGAGCCTGGAATTATTTTGCCCGCTCGGGGCAGGTGACTGGTCAACCATTGCGCGACATCGCCATCACGAACAATCTTTTTATCCTCATCATGCAGAAAAGTAATCAAGCCAATTTCAGTTGCCAGTCACTCGTTCTCGATAAGGACCTGGGCGATCGCTAGATCGTCGGAATGGCTGATCGAAAGGTGCACGGTTGAAGCGCCCATTTGCTCGAAGCATCTCAGCGCGTTTCCAGTCAATCGAATCGTTGGAGGGCCATTATCCGGGGAGACAATCTCGATTTCCCGCCATCCTACGCCACTGGACCAACCCGTACCGAGCGCTTTCATCGCGGCTTCCTTGGCCGCGAACCGCGCCGCATAGCTTTCATAGCGCGGCGATTTCGCCTCACAATACCCAATCTCAGCCTCGGTAAAAATTCGATCGCGAAATCTTACGCCGAGCCGACTGAGCGCCTCTTCGATTCGAGATATGTGAACGAGATCAATGCCTGTTCCGAGGATCATATTCCGGTGTCTAGCCAAAAGTGGTCACGGTTCAATCTCGAGCAAGTCCTCACCCGCTTCAGTGTTTTCGAACACGGATCTGGCTTCGCGGAGAAGCGGCTCAGCCGTCATGTACCGTGAACTAAAGTGAGTGATCACCAGCCGGCGAGCGCCTGCTTGCTTGGCGACCGACGCCGCCTGAAGCGCGGTTGAATGTCCGTATCTGACCGCCTCTTCCGCTAATTCGCTCGTGTACGTCGCCTCGTGAATGAGCAGGTCTACATTGTCGCTCAGGGCCACGCTCTCGGCGCATGGTCTGGTGTCGGTGCAGTACGCAATGCTCTTCCCTGCCCTCTCCGGGCCGAGAACGTCACGCGGCTCTACGATTTTGCCGTTCGGAAGGTGAACGCGCTTTCCGGATTGAAGCCGTCCGAACATTGGCCCTCGCTCGACGCCGAGAGCCAGGGCTCGCTCGACGTTAAACTCTCCGGGCCGCGGCCGCTCGTCCACTCTGTATCCCAGATCGTAGATTCTATGATCGAGGGGCGCCGCGCTAACGGCATACTTCTCCGTTTCGTACACAGGCAGCGGCCGTCTGGGTTTCACGCTTCGCGCCTTCCAGCCTCCACTCTCCTCTTCCCCATCCTCCCTGAATCTCTTGGGTTCGATCTCTCGAATCTCCAGCGGATAATTTACGTAAGCCGTTTTGAGCCTGGAAAGAGTGTCGACGTACTCACGAATGCCGGGGGGGCCAACTATTACGAGAGCGCGCTCCCGCCCATCGAGACCCATTGTAGAAATGAGGCCCGGAAGCCCGTTGAAATGATCCCCATGCAGATGTGTAATGAATACGGCCGATAATCTGCTCGTGCGCAAAGGCGTCCGCATTATCTGATGCTGAGTCGCCTCACCGCAGTCAAACAGCAGCCATTCGTCATCGCGCGTCATGGCGAGAGCGCTAACGTTGCGCTTGAGCGTCGGTTTGCCTGAACTCGTTCCCAGCAGAATAACTCTCATCACCGGATACCTTAACACACCGGGACTTGAACGGCATCCAGGCTAAATCAGGGCCAATCCCCGGGCAAGCCGTTGACACCTCACGACATCGGATGGGGCTAACCGTAAAATATGTGGCCGTGAACTTCTCGCATCCTAAACACGTCTCCTTAGCCTGAAGATGCTCGAACGCTAACTCCATAACGAAATGAACAAGGCGGCATTGCTATGCCGCCGCTATTTGGTTGTAAGCATTTCTGAGGGTTGTGGGGGGCTTTCTTCAAGGTGTTGCGCAAAGCAATTGCTCGCGGGTCTCAGAATACCGATCTTATTTTGTTTCTTATTTTGCTTGTTTGATCTGGTGAGTCTGCTTTTCCAACTACCCCACCACGAATTTCTTTTCGGTTGTGGAATGCCGAGACCTGCTTGACATTCGGTCGGTAGAATCCAGCGCATCCTTTGGTTCCGTCCCGAGCAAGAGGATCGGACTTGGGCGTCAGTTGGCTCTAATATGACCTCGCAAGCCAAGGTGTTGAATTCAGCGGCCTGCTCGAACACAGATCAATTCTCTAACAAATCTAATCAGAATCTTGCTGTGCGTCCTTATTTTCGATTTCTACTTCCTTCATTCTCCGGTCAATGAAACGTCTCGGGCTTTCTCTCTCCGGTGTTTTCACAACCCGGCCCGTTATTATTTCATCTATTCGAAGGCGAAGACGATCCGCCCTATCCTTCTGCGCCTCTTTTTCCGTTGTTGACATTTCACTCCTCCGCTTGCCACAAAGCCTTTCACTTATGAAAAAGGAAATACTACCCTGATCTCAAGTCAATCGTAATGCTACAGCCGTCATGACTTCTTGAAAAGGGAGCGAGGAATGAATAGTTGCATTGGGGGCGGTTTTAGGTAAATACCTTTGTCCGCTGGCTCTTCATCAATTTAGGAGAACGAGGTCTCACACACCTCAGCATGATTCCATAAGAGCGCTATGCCGCCTTCGAACCAATCCCTATATCATCCGCGAATCATACAAGTGCGGGCACTCCGCCATGTCCCAATTGATCAAAAAACACTGATGACATCAGCGTGAGGACTTTGCTACACTCGACGTTTTAGTGGCCGCCACAACGGGGAGGACTGAATGAAGAAATTTGGAACAGCACTTCTGATTATCTGCGCTATCTTCCTGGCTGCTTCAGCTCAGGAGCGCAGGGTGTCCGACGATTCCACCGCCGCGCCCAAGATGGCGATAGATTCCACGGCGCACGATTTTGGCAAGGTGAAAGCAGGCACGGCTCTAACACACAGTTTCAGAATCAAGAATACCGGGACAGCCGATCTCCAAATACAAAGCGTAACGCCTGGCTGAGGATGCACCCTGAGCGACTTTGACAAAGTCGTGCCTCCTGGTAAGGAGGGAAAGATCACTCTGGCGCTTCAACACACGGAATCATACTCCGGAGACTTGTCGAAGAGCGCGACCGTTCTGACCAACGACTCCAAGCTCCAGTCATTCCAACTGGTCCTTAGAGTCTACTTCGAGAACGACGTTAAGCCGGGGATGAGCCCGCCTCCGCCCGCCCCGGTTTTCGCCAAGACTTCGGGGCCGTTTTCGATGGCGCCCAGCGGCGCCTGGATGACGAGCGTTCTGCGGGGAACAAGCACCTCGACAACGATAGTGCTTGCGAATGACAAACCGAAGCCTATACACATAAAGAAAATGGTTGTGGGCGGAAGTCATTTCCTCGTTCGCCTGGACAAGCTCGAGGACGGCAAGCGGTATCAACTCTCGCTGCAAACAAACCCGAATGAGAAGGCCGGGAAGCATCAGCAGACCCTCCAACTGCTGACCGACAGCAAGGAATTCCCGAAGATTGAGATTCCTCTTGAAGTCACGATCTACCCCTGGGTCATCGCGACGCCGGCTACTATCGCCATCCCAAGATTCTTTCTTAATGACGAAAGGCCTGTTTCCGTTCAGACGATTTACGTCAGAAAGATCAAGGACGGAGGGTTGAAGCTCAACAGGGTCAGCTCTTCATTGCCCTATGTCACGGTCGATGTGAGCACTCAAGCCGAGGGTTCCTTATATGTCATTGCCGTAAAACTTGATAAGTCCAAGCTGACCGGCCCAGGCGACATCAAGGGCATGATTCGCATTGAAACCAATGACGCTGAAGTGCCGCTTATCGAAATCCCTGTTCAGGGCAAAGCTGATTAGCTTTTGGCGAGATATAAGAGAATAAGGAGTTTCTTGCAAAAATATTCTCTGCGAACCCCCGCGTCCTCCGCAGTTGAGCCTTCCCCTAAATAAGTGATCACCGCGGAGGACGCGGAGGTTTGCAGAGGGTGTTTCGACGGAAAATTAGCCTCGAGAACGCTGAGTTCTGCAAGAGGCTCCAAGCGGTGGTTTTTTTTGCGGACGGAAGTACAGGACGGTCCGACGCGGCCTTAGAGCGTTGGGTAGCCCTGATTCCACGAGCGATTCTCAGTCCGCGGAATGTATTGAGTGCGCCTTCGACCCCTCCCAGTTTAGGAGTTTGTCGGACTGTTCTGTTCTATTTTCCAGAGCCGTCGTATTCGCCGAAGACAACGATCCTCCACCGCTACGAAATGCCTCCGCCGTTCAATCTCGACTTGGTTGCTCGATCACTCGAGAGAGCAGCGGAGTTGGGGCATGAAGACACTATTAGTACTTTTTCAATTGATCCGACAGTCCATCCGGACGAGCCGGTGAGTTCCGGTTTGGCGCCTGGATTACGTTCGTTGCGCCGCTGCGTCATTGCGTTTGGTGAGCCAGCGGCACGCCGTGCTGTGGTTGACATTGTCATTGCCGCGAATATATGATTTCGCGCGGATTACTTTGAAATCAATGCTTTGGCCGACAGTTCTGGAAGTCTTGTAGGTTTCGCTTGATCAGGAGGCGGCTGGCAAGGTACGTACTCCAATGATCGTCGAGGCAACCTGCAGACTTATGCGTTTCGGTTCCAGAATAGGGGTTATTGGAGCCGTCAATCGATTAGGGACAATTCACGCGGAAGCTCGCTGGTTCAAACACGCGGTGCAAGGGCTGCTCACTCCCTAGGCGCGCGGCGAGAATCCACAACCAAACTGAGGTTACTCAGTTGTCACACGTTCACTTTTTCAAAAGGAGGTACTATGAACGAGAGGATGAAATCCGCGCTCGCGGTGATGTTAGTAACTCTGTTTTTTGCCTTGAGCGCAGCACCTTCGTTTGCTCAGACAAGCCGAGGAACGGTAACCGGCGCTGTAACGGATTCACAGGGCGCCGCCATCGCGGGAGCGACGGCTGAACTCACCAACAAGTCAACCAATCAAACGCGCACTACTACGGCGAACGAGTCGGGGATTTATCGATTCGACGCTGTCGACCTTGGCGTCTGTTCCCTGAAAATAACCGCCCAGGGATTCAGAGCCTATACAGCAACTGGAATTGAGATTCAAGCGAACCGCATAGCGACTTTTGACGTCCATCTGGAAACAGGCGGTACGGAAGTCGTAGTCGAGGTTAACGCCGGCACGGAAGAGATTCTTCAGAAGAGCGATGCGGTTCACGGCGGCAACTTCGATCATACACAGGTGACGCAGCTCCCGACCGCTACAAACAATCCGTACAACCTGGCGATGCTGCTGCCGGGCGTAACGCGGCCTTCCGGAACCACCGGGTTTGGCAACGGGACGGATTTATCAATCAACGGAGCGAGGCCTCGCGGCAATAACTACCTGATCGATGGAACCGAGAACAACGATATATCGATCGGAGGCCCGGCTTTTCAACCCAGCAACGAAGATCAAGTGAGAGAAGTGTCGGTCCAGACTGGTTTGTTCAGCGCCGAGTTCGGCCGGGCCGGCGGCGCGGTGTTCAACCAAATCACCAACTCTGGAAGCAATCAATATCATGGGACCGGAGCCTGGAAGTTCCACTCACAGGCGTTCGACTCCCTGACCAACGCTGATAGACTCAATGGCCTGAAGGAACCGGCCGTCTTCACCGAGAACAATTTCACCGCCACCTTTGGCGGGCCGATCGTGAAGGACAAGACTTTCTTCTTTGGCGCGGGCCAGTGGTATCGGTTTAGAGCGACCGGTAACACGGGATTCACCGTACCGACGGCGGCGGGCCGCGCCCGTCTGCAAGCGCTTTTCCCAGCCGGGACCAATCCCAGAGTCGATCTCTATTTGAAGGCGTGGGAAGGCGTGAATGGAACAAACGCAATAACCCCGGTCGCGCTTGGACGAGGATCGAACGGCGTCGATCGCGGCTCGATCGAATTCGGACAAGCGCCGGTTGCGATTCCGAGTTTGAACAACGACAACAACTATGCGGTTCGAATCGATCACACTTTCACTGAAGCGCACAGGATATCCGGCCGATATCTCTGGGACCACAGCCCAGTCGTTCCTAACGGCGTCAATGGCCCCGGCTTCACCTTCGACGGCAACTTCGGATCGCAAAACATGCTGGTGACGCACACATGGGTCATAAGCCCTACCATGACCAATGAGGTTCGTTTCTCGTTCGGCAGGATAAACTTCCAGTTTCCACTGTCGCCGGGCAACAACGAACTCGCGAAGAGTCTTCCGGCGCTCGGAATAACCGGAGTCTCTACAACCGGAATCCAGACGAACATTCCGCAGTTCCGAATCGCGAACAACTATCTCGTCCAGGAGACGATGTCGAAGGTCTGGCGGACTCACACTTTCCGATTCGGCGGCGAGTACTTGCGGCAGGTAGCCGACCAGCATCCTCCGTTTAACGAACGCGGCTCTTTTGGGTTTGCCGTTGGTGGTGGCTATTCCGCTTTCGCCAACTTCGTTGACAACTTCAGCGGATTCCGCGGGAATGCGAACATCAACTTCGGAGACCCGATCTATCACCCGAACTTGCAGCGCATCAGTGGATTCTTCCAGGATACCTGGAAGGTGTCCGCGACTCTTACCGCTACCCTTGGAGTGCGGTATGAAAACTTCGGCCAGCCGGCGAACAATGCATTCAAGTTTCCCGCGATCAATCTTGACCCGGCGACGTTCTTGACCCCCAACAAGGTGAACAGCGACAACAACAACGTTGGGCCAGTCATCGGCTTTGCGTGGGCGCCAAGTTTCAAGTCGGGTTTTCTAAGAAAACTGTTTGGAGAAGACAAGACCGTGTGGCGGGGCGGCTATCAGGTCAGCTACGACACTTTCTTCAACAATCTGCTTTCGAACATCGCAGCCGATTCTCCAAACGTCGTGAATACGACTAACACCGACGTCTTGCCGGGAACGGCCACGACGAGCCGAGGAACGGCCAACTGGTTTCCAACCGCCATTCCGACGACTCCACGCGCCGTCGGCCCTCTCGACAGCCAGACGTCGCTATTCAATCCCAACGTCAGGAACCCTTACACCCAGCGCTACTCGCTCGAACTGCAGCGGCAATTGGGGTGGAAGATGTTGCTGGATGTTTCCTACGTCGGGTCTCTCGGCAGAAAGCTCTTCGTGACCGAAGACGTAAATCCCCTCGTTGGCGCCGCGCGGAGGTTCCCATTGCTGGGAATCAGGCGCATGCGTACGAATGGAGCCAACTCGGAATACAACTCCCTGCAGGTTCGTATCGACAAGGCTTTCTCGCACGGATTTATGGTCAACACTTCGTACACGTGGTCCAGATTCATCGACAACACGAGCGAGGTTTTCGCAACCACTAACAGCGGTTCTTCTCTGGCGTCTATTCCGGTCTATCAGGGAGGCCTTATCCTTGACAGAGCGGTCTCAGACTATGACCGGACGCACCGCCTGGTCTTCAGCTATATTTGGAACCTTCCCGGTCCCAAGAACGGACTATTGGGCAAGACTGTCGGCGGTTGGCAGCTTGCCGGTGTGACAACCTTCCAGTCGGGCGCGCCGTTTACAATCTTGAATGGCGTTGACCGAAACGGCGACGGCGTAAACGGATTGGATCGGCCCGATATCGGCAATCCTAACGCCCCGCGCAGCACGCGCGCGCAAACCGTGGCTACAACGGTTTGCTCGACCGGACTCAGGAACCCCGATTCGGGAACCTGCGTGACGGCCAACGACGTATTCGTGGTGCAAGGCTCCGGTTTCCCGAACGCCAAGACCCTGGGACGAAATACGGAACGCTCAAACTGGACCAGCAACTTCGATACGTTTATCTTCAAGACCTTCCGGTTCAACGAGCGGTTCCGGCTCGAGTACAGATTGGAGGCGTTCAACTTCTTCAATCACCCTCAGTTCACCGGAGTGCCGGGCAGATCGGTCGCCGGCACGCAGCCGACGCAGTACTTCAACTACGACCTGCTTAACGGCGGTGGAAGATCCATAAGGATGGGTTTGAAGCTGCTCTTCTAAACAATGGAGTCTAAGGTCGGAGACATTTAGCTGCTTCTTGGCCGCTCTACGAAACTCCGGCCATCACTAAGCTCGGTTCGGGCGCTGATCTTCGAGAGATCAGCGCCCGATTTTTTGCTGTTGGCGACGGATCGTTTGGTGGAGTTGTACGGCAGCCGGAACTTCACTTCACGGAGAACCGATCCATGAATTTGGTGGAGAGCCTTCCGTCGAGGAAATCCTGATCCGCGATAATACGCTGGTGCAACGTCCCAGTACTGTCGATGCCCTCGACTATCAACGCCTCGAGCGCGCGCTGCATTCGAGCTATCGCCTGGGCCCGGGTCCTGTGATGCACGATCAGCTTTGCTATCAGCGAGTCGTAGTGAGGCGGAACAACCCAGCCGGGATAAGCGGCGGTGTCGACGCGTACGCCGGGCCCGCCAGGCAGGTTCATGGCCGTGATCAAGCCGGGTGAAGGCGCAAAAGTAACCGGAGACTCCGCGTTGATGCGGCACTCGATCGCGTGTCCGCTGAAAACTATGTCTTCCTGTTCGAACTCCAGCGGTTCTCCAGCAGCGATCAATATTTGTTCTCGAACCAGATCGGTGTTGGTCACAAGCTCAGTGACGGGGTGCTCGACCTGAATCCTGGTATTCATCTCCATGAAGTAGAAATTCTTGTTCTCATCCAGCAGGAACTCCATAGTTCCCGCGCTGACGTAGCCTATTTCCCTGGAAGCCCGCACCGCGGTTTCGCCCATTATCCGGCGCAATTCCGGCCCAAGCACCGGCGATGGCGACTCCTCTATCAGCTTCTGGTGACGCCGTTGAATCGAGCACTCGCGCTCGCCAAGATGCACCACATTGCCATGCTCGTCGCCTAATATCTGGATCTCTATGTGCCTCGCCGTTTCAAGATACCTTTCTATATAGACTGCTCCATTATTAAAGGCGAGTTGCGCCTCTTGCTGGGCCGCGGGAAGCGAAGTGAGTAATTCGTCGTGGCTGCGCACGACTCGCATCCCGCGGCCGCCGCCGCCCGCGGACGCCTTTATGATGACCGGGTATCCGATCTGTCCGGCTATCCTGACGGCTTCGTCCTCATCGCCGATCACGCCGTCAAAGCCAGGCGTAATCGGAATGCCCGCCGACTTCATTGTGGCGCGGGCCTGAGCCTTGTCACCCATCAGCCTGATGATCTCGGGGCTGGGGCCGATGAACTTGATATTGCATGCTCCGCACACCTCGGCGAAGTACGCGTTCTCGGCGAGGAATCCATAGCCGGGATGAATCGCATCGACATTGGTTATCTCAGCGGCGGATATTACCGCAGGAATGTTGAGGTAGCTCTGGGAAGAAGGCGGAGGCCCGATGCAGACGGCCTCGTCGGCAAACCTGACGTGAAGCGAGTCGCGGTCAGCTTCCGAATACACCGCAACGGTTCGAACCCCGAGTTCCTTACACGCCCAAATTATTCGAGTGGCGATCTCGCCCCGGTTTGCGATTAGTATCTTTCTGAACATAATCGATCAAGGGATCACACGGTAAGAGGATCTCGACGCGCGGTGTTCACACTCTGATTCCGAAGAGCTTATGACCATACTCGACGGGCTGTCCGTTCTCAACGAAGCACTTGACCACCTCGCCGGTCACTTCCGCCTGAATCTCGTTCATGAGTTTCATTGCTTCGATTATGCAAACCACCGAGTCATGCTCTACGTGGTCACCGATCTTTACGAAAGGCTCGGATTGGGGTGAGGCCGACCTAAAGAACGTGCCTACGATGGGTGATTTGATGATGTGCAGATCCTCCTCTTTGGCGGTCTTGGCCAGTCCCCCTCCGACTTCATGTCCGAGCGCTGGTTCGCCGCCTATATGGCTTGTTGGCGCCGCTTGCTGTTGCGCGGGCCCGGGCAGGAGCGCGGGCGCGGGAATAGGAGCCGCAACGATGATCGGTTGACCGCCGGGCCTGGTTGGAGGGTTCGCTTCCGCGGACCGGCTGAGCCGCATCCTAAACCCCTTGCGCTCTATCTCGAACTCGGAAAACCCCTTCTCATACAGCAGCTCGATTAGCTGTTTAAGTTCCTTAGCTTTCATTCTGTTCTCCGCGTGGATGCCTGAGCGGCCCACTAAACGGAATGGTCTCCGTTAACCGGATATATGCGAAAGCCTCAACCGAAGCCGGTTGAGGCCGAAATCAAGAGATGGACCATATCGCAACGCTGCTTTACTTCTTTGCCTTGTCTTTTTTTCCGTCGGTCGCCTTGCCTGATTTGCCCTTGGTCTCCCCCGCACCGCCTTCTTTCTCTGCTGAATCGCCCGTCTTCTTCCGCCCGAACAACCGCAATCGGCTCCTCTTCTCTTCCTTCTTCTCCTCTTGATGAGGAGCCTTCGCGCCGCTGCCGATTAATTCGATCAACGCCATCTCGGCCCCGTCCCCTTTTCGAGCGCCGAGTTTCACTATGCGAGTATACCCTCCCGGCCTTTCGGCAAAACGGGCCGCAACCTCTCCGAACAGCTTATCAAGCGCAAGCACCCCAGCCGTCCTCGCGGCGCGGGGCCGCTTATATCCGCCATCCGGAATTCTATTGGTATTGCCTGAATAGAAATACGCGCTCGCAAGCCGCCTGGCATGAAGGGCCGCCTCCGGCGAATCCGCCGACCGAGCGCGCCTGCCAAGGGTGATCGCCCTCTCTGCGAATGGGCG
Organism: Blastocatellia bacterium; assembly: GCA_023265195.1. Classification (GTDB taxonomy): domain Bacteria; phylum Acidobacteriota; class Blastocatellia; order UBA7656; family UBA7656; genus QHVH01. The sequence goes on from JAHFUG010000028.1 coordinate 11,170, forward strand.
AAGCTCCTTGGCCTTTTCCAAGGTAGTCGTTAAGCGCTCGTGAACTATGAGCGAAGTGCATAGGTTTCTAAGCAAGGCGCTTCGATGCTCGCTGGTCCGGCCTAGTTTTCTGTGGGCTACCTTATGTCGCATATGAATGACCTCCGATGATTCAGCCGCCGGTCTCGATCATCAAGCCTCCGGCTCGTCAATAAGACGTCCTTGCTCGTCGAATTTCATCCCAAGATGCAATCCCATGGAACTGAGGATCTCCTTGATCTCATTCAGCGACTTACGGCCGAAGTTCTTGGTGCGAAGCATCTCCGGTTCGCTTCGTTGGACGAGTTCCCGAATCGTTCGAATGTCGGCGTTCTTCAGACAGTTGTAAGATCGCACTGACAGTTCCAGTTCGTCGACCGATCGGTCGAGATTCTCATTCGAGACAAACGATCCCGCTGCTTCGCTGTCGGCCTCGGCCAGATCAGGCTCTTCTTCGAAGTTGATGAAAATCTGCATGTGGTCCTTGATCAGCTTGGCGGCGAGACCGACCGCGTTCTCGGGCCTTACAGAACCATTAGTCCACACTTCGAGACTGAGCTTATCGTAATCCGTGTCTTGCCCGAGTCTGGCTGACTCAACCGTGTAGTTTACTTTCTTCACGGGTGAATGAACTGAATCAATGGGAATGTAACCAACGGCCAGATCCTCATCGAAATTTCTCTCGGCGGAGACGTAGCCGCGTCCGCGTTTCAGCCGCATTTCCAGCGCTAGCGAGCCGCCTTCGGACACGGTCGCTATGTGAATATTCGGATCCAGCACTTCGACGTCCGCGTCGGCCTCGATTTCGCCGGACAGAACCTCGCCGGGGGTTCCTCTTTCGACCCGCAACGTCTTTGGCGCGGCTCCATTGAGCTTGAACGGGATTCTTTTCAGGTTGAGGATGATGTCGGTCGCATCCTCGACCACGCCCGGTATGGAAGAAAACTCGTGGAGCACACCCTCGATCTTAACCGCTGTGATTGCGGCGCCCTCGACCGAAGAGAGCAGGGCGCGTCTCAGGGAGTTCCCAATTGTAGTTCCAAATCCCCGCTCGAAAGGCTGGGCGTAGAACTTTCCATACCGATGCGTAGCGGTCTCTGCTTCAGAAGCAAGTCGCTTTGGCTTCTGAAAACCTACCATAAACTGCGTTTCACTATTGCTCATCGCTTCCTCTCAAACAGAATGGAAGGTGAGGGACGCTTTCGGCGCCCTGCGAGCATCTGCTCTCACCTGTTCCTGATTACTTAGAATAGAGCTCGACGATAAGTTGTTCATTTATGCTTTGGCCTATGTCTTCTCGCCGCGGAAGCGCCAGCACGCGTCCTTTCATCTCGTCGAGCGAAGCTATCTCTAGCCAGTTAGGCCTGCCACGGCCCGATGCCGTTTGAAGTGCGCTCTGTATGTGGATATTCACACGGCTTCCTTCGTTAACCGCCACCTCATCACCAACTTTAACCTGGAAACTTGGGATGTTAACCTTCCGTCCGTTCACGCTAATGTGACCGTGCCGCACTAACTGCCGCGCCTGAGCCCGCGACGTTGCGTAGCCAAGCCTATAAACAGAGTTGTCAAGACGCCGCTCCAGCAGCGAAAGGAGGTTCTCGCCCGTGACTCCCTTCATTCTGGCCGCGCGCTCGAAGTAAAGGCGGAATTGCCTCTCGAGCAAACCGTAAATTCGCTTGACCTTCTGTTTCTCTCGAAGCTGTTCTCCGTATCCGATCAGCTTCGCGCGGCGGACGTTTCGGCCATGCTGGCCTGGCGGCTGGGTCCCGCGCTTTTCGATTGGGCAACTCGGCTTGTAGCACCGCTCACCCTTCAAAAACAATTTCATTCCTTCCCGGCGGCACAAGCGGCACACCGGCCCTCGGTATCTAGCCAATTCTCACCCTCCGTATGCCAGACTCAATCATTTATCACGCGGAGCTATAGGCGCGCACAGTCTGGCAAAAGTTTACAGGAGCGGAGACGCTTTGTTCGGTCCTTCGAAGCAAAGCGGACTCCATCACCCTTCGTCCTTTGATTCAATCGTAATCCAATACCTTCCACCGGTTTGCTCAATGACAAGACTTAAACTCTCCGCCGCTTTGGCGGCCGACAGCCATTGTGAGGGATGGGAGTAACATCTCTGATAACCCTGATCTCGATGCCGGCTGCTTGAATCGCCCGCACCGCCGACTCCCGCCCGGACCCAGGCCCTTTAACTCTAACCTCACAGGAATGCATACCCATTTCACGCGCCGCCTGGGCGGCGCGGCTTGCGGCCTGTTGGGCCGCGAACGGCGTTCCCTTTCGCGATCCGTGGAACCCCAACGCGCCAGATGACGACCGGCTGATCAAATTGCCTTCAAGATCCGTAATCGACACGAGCGTGTTATTGAAACTCGCCTGTATGTGCACGATACCTTGAGGAACCATCCTCCGTTCTTTCTTCTTAAATGTCTTCTTCTTACCGCCTGTTTTCGTTTGTGCTTTAGCCATGATTTGTCATCTGATTGTTTGTCACTTGTTATCCCTCTTTTGTCAGCCGCTTCAGCCAGGGAAAAATAACAAATTAGAACGGTTACTTCTTGCCCGCGACCTTCTTCTTCGCTACGGTCATGCGGCGAGGCCCCTTCCGCGTGCGCGCATTGGTGTGCGTGCGTTGGCCGCGTACGGGCAGCCCCCGCCTATGCCGAAGACCCCGATAGCACCCGATATCCATAAGGCGCTTGATATCCATCTGGATTTGTTTTCGAAGGTCGCCCTCCACCAATCCCTGTTGATCGATAACGTTTCGTATGCGGTTGACTTCTTCTTCGGTCAGTTCTCTCACTCTGGCGCTACTGCTGACGTTGGCCTCGGCCAGAATCTTGTTGGAGCGTGACCTTCCGATGCCATAGATATAAGTGAGGCCGATTTCTACTCTCTTGTTCGACGGTAGGTCTACACCTGCAATTCGCGCCATTCCACCTCCAAAACCAAAAAAACGTTTACCACTCACCCCTGCCGCTGTTTATGCTTTGGGTTTGTGCAAATCACTCGCACGACGCCCTTGCGGTGTATGATCTTGCAGTTGTCACAGATTTTCTTTACGGACGCTCTGACTTTCATGACCACTTCCCTTGCGCGCCAACGCGCCTATCGAATAGCAGACGAAAACGCGTATTCTAGCATCTGATCCAAAACATCGCAACTATGGAGCCGCGGCATGAATGTCGAGCGCGGTAAGTACTTGTGGCCCATCCTCCGTTACCGCCACCGTGTGCTCGAAGTGGGCGGACGGCAGACCATCGGAAGTTACAACCGTCCAGCCGTCAGACATAACTCTTACGTCGTAATTTCCCAGGTTGACCATAGGTTCTATTGCGATTACCCATCCAGGCCGAAGCCGCGCACCCTTCCCGGGCGAGCCGTAGTTCGGCACTTGAGGATCCTCGTGCATTGCTCTGCCAACCCCGTGCCCACAGTAATTGCGCACTACCGTGTACCCCTTGGGCGCGACAAACGCCTCGACGGCGTTGCCTACGTCACCAAGCCTGTTACCCGGCCGGCATTGTTCGATTGCGGCATAAAGAGACGCCTTCGTCGCGTCGATCAGCCTTTGGACATCCTCGCTGATTTTGCCGACCGGTATGGTCACCGCCGCGTCTCCAACGAACCCGTGATAGGTTACACCGCAATCAATACCGATAATGTCACCCTCATTCAGTTTTCGGTTGCCCGGTATCCCATGCACCACCTCTTCGTTTATGGAGGCGCAGATCGAGGCAGGGAATCCGTTATAGCCCTTGAACGTAGGTACGCCACCCGCGTCCCGGATCATCCGCTCGGCCGCCCGGTCCAAATCCCGAGTGCTGACGCCCGCTTGAACCATTGGCTCCAGGTCGCTGAGCACCGCAGCAACGATGCGCCCCGCAGCGCGCATTTTCTCTATCTCGTTTCTTGATTTTCTGATAACCATTGCGCCGCACGCCCCAACCCGGCCCTCGAATCAAGAGGAAAAGCCCGCAATAACATTCTCCAACCCCCGGTAAACTTCTTCAGCGGGCGCCGTGCCATCAATATGGCGCAGCTTTCCCTGCTTGCGATAGTATTCCAGCACCGGTTGGGTCATCTCGTCATACGCCGCAAGCCGCCTTGCGATCGCTTGTTCGTTGTCATCGGCCCTGGTCTGAAGTGGCTGGCCGTCAAGGTCACACACATTGTCGCTCTTGCTTGGCTTGAAATGAACATTATAGATTGTTCCGCAGCTTGGGCACGTTCTTCGCCCCGTCAATCGCTTGCGCAACTGATCGCGCGGCACTTCGATATTGATGACAAACACATCGAGGTTTCTGCCCGCCGCAATTCCATCCAGTTGTTTGGCTTGAGGAAGCGTTCTTGGAAAACCATCGAGAATGCAGCCGTTCTCGCAGTCGCTTCGGCTCAACCGTTCGCCAATAATCTCCGCCAGCACCTCGTCGGAAACTAAATTCCCGGACTCCTGGATCAGTTTCACCTGCCGGCCCAATTCACCGTCCGATCGAGCAACCTCTCTCAACATGTCCCCCGTAGCCACTATTGGGGCTTGAAGCCGCTTGGCCAGCATCTGTCCTTGAGTGCCTTTTCCCGCCCCTTGAGGACCCATCAAGACAATGACGCACGCCATCTTCCTCACAGGCTCCTTCGTCCCCGCATTCGCCGGCCTCTAGGACCAAGGAAGCCGTCATAGTGGCGCATGATCAGTTGTGACTCGACTTGATTCATTGTATCCATAGCCACGCCAATCACTATCAACAGACTGGTGCCTCCGAAATAGAACTGCAGGCCAATGCCGGTCGCCAGCCAGCTCGTAAGCGGATTCCGCCGCAGCAGCGCGTCCAAGCTCTCTCCAATAAACGGGAGATGTTGAAACTGTATCCCAGACAAGAGAACTTGAGGTAGAAGCGCGACCAGACCGAGATAAATGGCTCCGACGGTGGTCAAGCGCGTCAGTATCTCGTTCAAGTATTCGGCGGTTCGCTTACCAGGCCGGATCCCAGGAATAAAGGCTCCGTTCTTTCTCAGGTTGTCAGCCACCTCGTCCGTGTTAAATATGATCGACACGTAAAAGAACGTGAAGAACATGATCGCGGAAATATAAATCAACATGTGGAGCGGGTGGCTTGTCGCGCCAAACTCAGAGAGAAACGTTGCAAGCTTCCCACGCCAGTCGTCCGCGCCGGAGTTAATCCCTCCCACAAAACTGGCGATCGTCTGCGGGAACGCCAGCATCGATGCGGCGAAAATTACCGGTATGACCCCCCCCATATTGACCTTGAGCGGCATATGAGTCTGCTGTTGCGGAACCGATTGCCTGCCGACAAGTCTTCTGGCGTGATTGATCGGAACCTTCCTGAAGCCACGCTCGACGAAGACTATGGCGGCAATCACGCCTATCATCGCCAGACCGAGGGCGATTACGCCCAGCGCATCGGCCGTACTGCCCCCCTGAAGTTTGTTGTAGACGTCCTTCACGGCCGATGGCAGTCTCAGAACGATCCCCGCGAATATGATCAAGCTGATGCCGTTGCCGATGCCGCGTTCCGTGATCTGCTCGCCCAGCCACATGATAAACGTTGTGCCGGTCGCCAAGGTAAGCATCGTCATTGCGAGAAACGCCAGGCCCGGCCGTTCGACCAGAGCGCCCGCTCCGGTTTGCTGATTCATCAGCCAGTATGCAATCCCGAATGACTGAACTCCGCACAAAAGGACCGTTAGATAGCGGGTGTACTGCGTGATCTTTCGGCGTCCCAGCTCACCTTCCTCTTGCAGCGCCTTCAGCCGGGCGCTAACCACGGTCATTAACTGAAGTATGATTGACGAGGTTATGTAGGGGGTGATGCCAAGAGCAAAGATCGAAACAACTTTGAAGTTTCCTCCGGAGAACAAATCCATCACCCCGGCCAGACTGCGCTGCAAATCTCCGGAGTTCCATAGTAATTTCAGCGCTTCGGAATCGATGCCCGGAGTCCGAACGTGCGAGCCCAGCCGGTAAACCGCCAGCATCGCGAGGGTGAACAACACACGCTTCCGCAGATCCGGAACGGAGAACACGTTGCGCACGCTGTTGATGAAATTATCGATCATTGGCCCGACCTCCCTCGCTGGCGCTAAAGCCTTTGTCCTTCAGTGACGGCCAGTCATCGGCCACGCACTGAGGTCCGCGCCGGCTCCGGCCTTAGGTTCCTGCCTCCACAACGGTGATCTTACCGCCGACAGCTTCTATTTTTTCCCGAGCGCCTTTGGTAAAGCGATGCGCCGTCACTGACAGCGGTTTCGTCAAGTCGCCGCAGCCGAGTATGACGACGCCTTCACGCCGTTGCCGATAAGATTTTCTGATCATACCCCGCTCGGCCAAAAGCTCAGGAGTTACTTCGTCGCCGGCCGCGAACTTGGCCTCGAGATGGCCCAGTTGCACTTCGATCCAGACCTTCTTGAATATGTTTGTGAAGCCTCTCTTCGGCAGTCTGCGTTGAAGAGGCATCTGTCCACCCTCGAACCCGGGCCGGCTCGAGTATCCCGACCGCGATTTCTGACCCTTGCTGCCGCGTCCCGCCGTTTTTCCGAGCCCTGATCCGGGGCCGCGTCCAACCCGTTTCTTGCCTTTGTTCGCCCCTTTTGGCGCTCCGATATTGTGAAGACCTAGTGCCATGATTTCTCCGTTGTCATTCAATAATTCTGAGCAAATGGGGCGCTTTTCGCACGGCCCCCCGCATCGAATCGTTGTCGGGCCGCTCTCGCACCTGATTCAGCTTGCTGAATCCCAGACTCCGCACCAGGAGTTTCTGATCCGAGTTGGCGCCTATTGTCGACCGATACCACTGGATTTTGATCATTGGCCCTTTTGCTTGAACTCCCGATTTTTTCGCTTTCGCCATTTCCGGTTCCCCTTCCTACCAGGCGCATCCTTACTCTTCGTCCGCGAATTGTCTTCGCATTCGGAGCACCACGGCGGGATCCTTTATTGTGCGCAGCCCCTCGAAAGTCGCGCGCACTACATTGTGCGGATTGGACGAACCTATTGACTTGGTCACGACGTCCCTGATCCCCACCGATTGGAGGATGGCCCGGACCGGCCCCCCCGCAATCACTCCCGTTCCCTCCCGCGCCGGTTTGAGCAGCACTCGTCCAGACCCAAATACACCGGTCACCTGATAAGGGATGGTCGAACCCTTCAGCGGAACTCGAATCAAGTTCTTCTTAGCCGCCTCGATTCCCTTCTTTATCGCGAGAGGAACCTCTCTGGCCTTTCCCGAGCCGAAACCAACGACTCCGCTTTCGTTGCCAACAACCACGAGCGCCGAGAAAGACAGGTTCTTACCACCCTTCACAACCTTGGTCACGCGGTTGATCGAAATGACCTGATCTTTCAAATCCAGACCCGACGAATCGATTCTCTCCATAAACCCCCAACGAATTGCGGAATGATGATTGATGATTGCGGATTACAAAATCAGCCGCAATCTCTCACTTGTCCTAACAATTCCACCAATTCTCATCTCAAAATCTCAGATCGCATCCCAAGAATCCGCAATCATCAATCTGCAATCCGCAATTCCTAGAATTCCAATCCCGCTTCGCGCGCGGCTTCAGCAAGGTTGCGGACTCGGCCGTGATAAATGTATCCGCCCCGATCGAAGACGACCCGCGTGATTCCCTTGTCCTTAGCTCGCTCAGCGATCAGTTTGCCGATTTCTTTGGCCGTCGCTACATTTCCTCCGCCTCGGCCCTTAAACGCCGGCTCTGTCGTCGACGCCGAAGTCAGAGTAACACCCTTCGAGTCGTCGATGACCTGCGCGTAGATATGCTTTACGCTGCGGAACACGGCCAGTCTTGGCCTCTCCTCCGATCCTCTTATCTTCGCTCGAATTCGCGAGTGAACCGCATTCCGAACCTCTATTCGTGTTTTTGTCGCCATCTCTACGTCCTCGATCCTCATCGCAAGGGGCTCGCCCCACGCGATCACTTGCCAGTCTTGCCGGGTTTGAGCTTTAGTTGCTCGCCCGTATAACGCACGCCCTTCCCTTTGTACGGGTCGGGTCTCCGAAGACTCCTCATATCGGCCGCCATTTGTCCCACTTGATGCCGATCTATTCCACTGATCGTAATAGTAGTCTGATACTGTTGGATTGGCTTTGCCTGGCGCTCTACCTTTACATCTATTCCAGGCGGAATTGGAAATTCAATCTGGTGCGAATACCCGAGGTTGAACATGATCCTTCCCTTTTGCACTTCAGCCTTATACCCAACCCCTATGATATCGAGCTGCCGAGTGAAGCCGTCGGTTACGCCCGTCACGGCGTTTTGAACCAGAGCCCGAGCAAGTCCGTGAAGCGCGGCCTTATCGTCGCTTTCGCGCAACGCCACCAACTCTTCGCCGTTCACCTTGAAACTAATTCCCTCCGGCACGCGCGTTGACAACGACCCCTTCGGGCCCGAGACCTGCACCGCGCCTTCTTCAATACTCACCTTGACGCCCTTCGGCAGGGCTATTGGTTTCTTACCGATTCTAGACATCGTGTAACTCCCGAAAATCTTGCCTCTCGCAGCCGGCTAATCAATAAACCCTGCAAACGATTTCGCCGCCGACTCTCTTCTTTCTCGCCACCCGGTCAGTCATCAATCCCAATGACGTGGAGAGAATGTTGACTCCAAGGCCGCCGATCACGCTGGGAATCGCTCCCGTCTTGGAATAGACCCGGCAGCCCGGTTTAGACACCCGTTCAAGCTTCGATATCAGCCGCTCTCCCTTCGGTCCATACCGCAGATAAATACGGATGGCGCGCCGAGCGTCTTCGCCGATCACCTTATAGTTATTGATAAAGCCCTCTTCCTTGAGAATTCGCGCTATCTCAAGTTTGACCTTTGAAACCGGCACGTCGACTTTCTGGTGCTTAGCGGATTGCGCGTTTCTTAGCCGAGTGAGCATGTCTGCAATCGGATCGGTCATCTCTTCTCCTTTAGGTTACAGGGGATAGGTGACAGCGGGACAAAAACTACCCCTCATAACTGTCACCAAATCCCGGCCATCGCGTTTTCTCCCAAAACCTTTCATCTACGGCCTACTCTCTTCCTCTATCCCTGTCCCCTGTAACCTGTCCCCTATTCCCTTCCTCACCAGCTTGACTTGGTCACTCCGGGAATCTGGCCTTCCAGAGCCAAGCCGCGAAAACATATTCGGCATAAGTCGAATTTGCGCAGGAAACCCCGCTTTCGACCGCACCGCCGGCACCGGCTATGAACTCTGGCTACAAACACGTTCAAGTGCATGCCTTCCTTCCTCGCCAGCTTGCGGCCCTTCTTTCCGCCGGTTCCGAATCTCTCTTTGAGCCGCGACTCGGCGTTGGCCTTGGCGCGCTTCAATTCGTTCGCCTTATATATCGAAGATAATCTCGCCATCTTTCCTCGTCAGTTTGAAAACTCAACTCTTTGTGAAGGGCATCCCAAAATGCTGCAGTAGCGCCCTTCCCTCTTCATCCGTTCGCGCCGTGGTCACGATCGATATATTCATTCCTCGAATCTTGTCGACCTTGTTGAAATCGATTTCAGGGAAAATCAACTGTTCCTTAATGCCGATCGTATAATTCCCGCGCCCATCAAAAGCCTTTTGGCTCACTCCGCGAAAATCTCTAACCCGAGGCAACACCGCGTTCACCAGGCGGTCGAGGAATTCGTACATCCGTTCGCCTCTTAGCGTCACGGATACACCGACAGGCATTCCCTCGCGAAGCTTGAACGCCGCGATCGACTTCCTGGCCTTGGTGACCACCGGCTTCTGTCCGCTGACCAGCGACAACTCCATCGCCGCTTGATCGAACACCTTCGAGTTGTTTTGCGCCTCCCGGCCTACGCCGATGTTAAGCACTATTTTTTCAAGTCTCGGCGCCGCCATTGGATTCTTATAATCGAATTGCTTTATCAGCGCCTGCAGAATCTCGCTTCTATATCGCTCTTTCAGTCTTGGCACCATCAGATCAATCCTCTTGTGCTGATGCGGCGATGGTTATGGCGCCCGCCTTCAGCCAAATTCAAGCTTACTTACTCTCGATCGTCGCGCCGCATTTCTTACACGCCCGGCTCCGGCGGCCGTCGGCCAGCACCTGATGCGCGACTCGGGACGCCACGCCGCAGTGCGGACAAATCACCATAACGTTGGAAACATCGATAGGCGATTCCTTTTCGAGTATGCCTCCCTGAACCCCCCGGCGGGAGTTCGCTTTGAGGTGGCGCTTGACGACGTTGACGCCCTCGACAAGAATCCGCCGTTTTCGCGGGTGAACCTCGATTACCCTTCCCGTCTTGCCTCGGTCCTTGCCGGAAATCACAACCACCCTATCGTTTCTTCGTATGTTGATCTCTACATTCATGACGGATGTCCCTTGTCACTTGTCACTTGTCATTTGTCACTTGTCATTTGTCACTGGTCATTTGTCACTTGTCATTTGTCATTTGTCACTTGTCACTTGTCATTTGTCACTTGTCATTTGTCATTTGTCATTTGTCATTTGTCATTTCGTAGTTGCTTCAATAATCGTCTCCCTGTTATCACGGTCATCGTCAATTGACGCTGTAACAAATGACAAGTGACAAATGACAAATGACCAGTGACAAATGACAAATGACAAATGACCAGTGACAAATGACAATTCAAATTACTTCCGGCGCAAGGCTGACTATCTTCATAAACTTCTTGTCTCTCAACTCACGAGCAACCGGGCCGAATACACGTGTCCCGACTGGCTCGTTATCCGGTTTGATCAATACCGCCGCGTTTTGATCGAAGCGAATGTAGGTTCCATCCCTGCGCCGAGTCTCCTTGCGCGTTCTGACAACGACGGCCCGAACTACCTGCCCCTTTTTCACCGCTCCATCCGGCGAGGCTTCCTTGACGGAGGCCGTTATGACGTCGCCCAAACCGGCTCTGGATCCCGTATCTCCTCCGAGAGGAAGAATCATCGATATCCGCTTCGCGCCGGAGTTATCGGCCACTTCTAGTATCGACCTCATCTGAACCAT
>JAHFUG010000028.1:22303-24905 GCA_023265195.1 Blastocatellia bacterium
CCTGTCCCCTGTAACCTCTCTCCCCTACCTGGCTTTCTGAACTATTTCAACAACCCGCCACCTCTTGCGGGCGGAAAGGGGCCTCGTCTCGAGAATCCTCACAATATCGCCGGTCTTCGCCCCGATTTCGTCATGCGCCAGAAATTTCTTTCGGCGCCTGATGTACCGCCTATACTTCGGATGCTGCACCTGCCGCTCAACCCGGACGACGACCGTCTTTTGCATCTTATCGCTTGTGACCAGTCCCACCTTCTCTTGGCGGCGATGTCTGGCTTCAGAAGGGGTCACTGTAGGCGCGGCGGCCTCGACTGCCGCCGATTCACCGGCCTCCGGGATCGGACCTTCGTTGTTTTCTTGCGTCTCTTCCATATAAATTCCTCAGCCTTTCGCGCTACTCCAGCCCGGCCTCAATTCCCTGCCGCCGCAAGTTGTCTTTGCCGCAACGCCGTCTTTACCCGCGCGAGATCCTTGCGTTGAATTCGCACCTCTTTTACGACGTCGGTGTTGCCAAGCGAAAGCCTGAACCGCATTCGAAAAAGCGATTCCTTCAACTCGTCGACTTTTGCCCGAAGCTGATCCTCCGTCATATCCAACAGATCTTCGGCCTTCATACCAAGCCTCCCTGCTCCTGTTCCTTGCGCGAAATGAATTTCGTCTTGATTGGCAGCTTCTGCGCGGCGAGCCTTATAGCTTCGCGGGCGGTCTTCTCATCCACGCCTTCCATCTCGAAGAGCACGCGGCCCGGCTTGACCACGGCAACCCATCCTTCGGGCGCGCCCTTACCCTTGCCCATACGCGTTTCGGCCGGCTTCTTTGTTATGGGTTTGTCGGGAAAGAGGCGAATCCAAATCTTGCCGCCCCGCTTGATGAACCTTGTCATCGCGACGCGAGAGGCTTCGATCTGCTTGCTGGTGATCCACGCCGGCTCCAGCGCCTTCAGGCCATACTCGCCAAACGAAATTTCCGCGCCGCGCGTAGCAAGCCCGCGCCTGCGGCCCCGCTGCTGCTTTCGATACTTCACCTTTTTGGGAATCTTATACTCTGCCATGATCAGTTTTTGATTTTCAGTTTTCAGTTTTCAGCAAAGAAGTTCCCAGCTATGCCTCCCTTCGGAACCGCTGAAAACCGTAAACTGAAAACTGAAAACTCTCTTACTGCCTCTTCGTTTGTGGTCCTCGCCGAACGGTCATCTGATCGCCGCGATAGATCCACACTTTCACTCCAATCACGCCAAATGTCGTGTTCGCTTCGGCGAACCCGTAATCGATATCGGCCCTGAGAGTATGCAACGGCAGCCGCCCCTGCAAATACCACTCGGATCTCGCTATCTCAGCTCCGTTCAAACGGCCCGACACCCTTACCTTGATCCCCTGCGCGCCGAAGCGCTGCGCGCTCTCGACAGCTCTCCTCATCGCGCGACGAAAGGCTATGCGTTTCTCCAACTGCTGGGCGATCTGTTCAGCCTGAAGCTGAGAATTCAACTCCGGTTTGTGAATCTCCTGAATGTTGACATAGACCTCACGGCCGGTGCGGTCCTTTATCTCCTGCTTGAGCTTGTCGATCTCAGCTCCCTTTCGTCCGATTATTATGCCGGGCCGAGAGGTGTGAATTATGATCTTAAGCTTATTGGCCGCGCGCTCGATGTCTATGTTGGACACCCCAGCCCCGGTAAAGCGCTTCTTTAGATCTTTCTTCAGCTTGAGATCTTCGTGAAGCAAGTCCGCGTAGTCGCGTTTGGCGATCCAGTTGGAATGCCAACCCCGGTTGTAGCCGAGTCTGAAGCCATATGGATGAACTTTCTGACCCACAAACACCTCCAAAGGAGTTGATGATTGATGAATGCCGATTGATGAATTCAAAATGACGAAGAGGTCATCAATCATCAATCAATCATTCCGCATTTTCCTTCTCCGTCTTCACCTCGATGGTGATGTGACTTTGCCAGCGCCGCTCCCGGTACGCGCGTCCCATTGGCGCGGGCCGAACCCTTCTACGGAATTTCGTCGGGCCGAGATCCACGGTCGCGGCCGAGATCACAAGACGGTCGACGTCAAGAGAAAAATTGCGCTGATCGGCTTTCTGTTCCGCGTTCGCGATCGCCGACCGCAGCGTAGTCTCGATCGGCTTAGCCGCCCGCTTCTTCGACGACGAAAGAATCCCCAGTGCTTCGTTGACGCCCCGGCCGCGGATAAGGTCGATCACAAGCCGCGCTTTTTGAGGCGATCCCTTTATGTACTTTGCGACTGCTCGTGCCCTCATCGCTTACTTGCCTCCTGGCGCTGCTTTCTTGACGGTCTTGTCGCTCTTCTCCGGATGACCCTTGAACTGCCGCGTGGGCGAGAATTCGCCAAGCTTGTGGCCAACCATATTCTCCTGGATATACACCGGGATGAACTTCTTCCCGTTGTGAACCGCGATGGTGTGCCCGACCATTTCCGGCACTATAGTTGACCGACGCGACCATGTCTTGTGAACGCGTTTTTCATTCGCCTGATTCATCCGCACGACCGCCTTGATCAGGTGATCGTCTATAAAGGGTCCCTTTTTTACAGATCGTGCCATAACAGTCCCAGTCAATTGCTACTTGTCATTTGTCACTTGT
>JAHFUG010000028.1:25005-28315 GCA_023265195.1 Blastocatellia bacterium
TTGTTACTTGTCAACCGTGCCCTCTCAATCTCGCCCCATCCCTGGCAAGGGACAAATGACAAATGACCAGTGACGAATGACAAATGACCAATCACTTCTTCCCTCTTCGGACGATAAACTTGTCCGTGCGTTTATTATTCCTCGTCTTGTAACCCCTGGTGGGCTGGCCCCACGGCGAGACCGGATTTCTTCCTCCCGATGTCTTGCCCTCACCGCCTCCGTGTGGATGGTCAACCGGGTTCATCGCGACTCCGCGGACCTTTGGCCGCTTTCCAAGCCACCGATTCCGCCCCGCTTTGCCTATCGACACATTGCTCTGCTCGACGTTGCCTACCTGTCCGATGGTCGCATAGCAAGCGAGCAGAACCAGCCTAATTTCACCTGACGGCAACCGCAGCGACGCCATGTCGCCTTCCTTGGCTATCAACTGAGCGGCTCCGCCTGCCGCTCTCACCATCTGGGCGCCCTTGCCTGGCCGCAACTCTATGTTGTGAACCGTTGTTCCGAGGGGAATGTTTCTAAGCGGCAGCGCATTACCGGATATGATATCCGCCTCAGGTCCGGATACAATGCTCTGGCCGACCTTCAATCCCACCGGGGCGAGAATATACCGCTTCTCGCCGTCGATATAGTTCAGCAACGCGACGTGAGCCGACCGATTAGGGTCATATTCGATCGTCGCGACCTTAGCCGAAATGCCCGCCTTGTCCCGCTTGAAATCTACTATTCGATACTGCCGTTTCGCTCCGCCGCCTCGCCGCCGCATCGTAATGTGGCCGTCGCTATTGCGGCCCGATATCCGCTTCTTTGGAGAAAGGAGCGGCTTGTACGGACGTTCGCTCGTGATCTCTTCCCGCGTCAGGTAAGTCTGATACCTGCGCGCCGAGGACGTCGGTGAAAGCTTCTTGATTCCCATCTCTTCCTCACTAGGATTGTCGATTGCGGCATTTAGATTGCGGATTTCTCATTCCAGATTCGTTTGTGTCAATCCGCAATCCACATTTCGCAATCCGCAATTTCTCAAATCGCGTCTTCATACAAGACCGGTTTCTGGCCGCTCTTCAACGTAACATACGCCTTCTTCCAATCCGAGCGCCGCCCCGATTGCCGCCGGCCGGGGCTCCGCTTCTCCTTACCTCGATAGTTCACCACCCGGACTTCATCCACCTTGACTCCGAGAATCTTCTCCACCGCCTGTCTTATCTCGGGCTTTGTCGCTTTCACGTCGACCCTCAGTGTTAGCATCTGCCGGTCGTTTCCCGCGCGGCCCATGGACTCGGGCTCGTCTTTCATGGTCAAAGCCTTCTCAGTGATGACCGGCCCCTTGATGACATCCCATACACTCTTCATTTCAAGCTCCCTACTGGCTCAGACGCTTCTCCAATTCGCTCACGGACTCGCGTGTGAAGACGACCTGTTCATGCGCCAGCAGATCGTAGACGTTCACGCCGTTCGTCGAAATATGTTTTACGTTTTGGAGATTTCTGGATGAAAGCGCAAGATTTTCGTTTTCGAGAGAATCGACCAGAAGCGTGGGACGGTCCAACCCGAGGCGGTTCAGCGTCGCTTGAAAGTCTTTGGTCTTCTTTGACTCCAGGTCGAATGAATCGACAACCACCAATCCGCCTTCACGCAATCGCTCGGAAAGAACGGAACATACGGCGCCTCGCCTCATTTTCTTAGGAATCGTATACGACCAGTCACGAGGCTGCGGCCCGTGGACGTTCCCGCCGCCCTTCCACAGCGGGCTCCGTAAACTCGCTATTCGCGCGCGTCCCGTGCCCTTCTGCTTCCACAGTTTTTTGCCTGACCCACTCGTATCGCCTCGAGTCTTCGTAGCCGAGGTGCCCGCCCGCTGGTTGGCCAGGTAGCACTTCACCGCCGAATAGATGAGCGCCTTGTTGAGAGGAGCGCCGAAAACGCCGTCCGAGAGATCCAACTCTCCCACCTCTTCATTATTCAGATTCTTGACCTTCACTACAGGCATTGCTCGCTCCATCACGCGGGGATGAATCAGCCCTGCGCCTTCTTTATCAAAACGTAAGAGCCGTTCGGCCCCGGCACCGCGCCCCGAACCATCAACAAATTCTTTTCCTCATCCACAGCGACAACTTTGAGGTTCTTCAGCGTGGTCCGGGCGTTTCCCATATGACCCGCCATCCGCGTGCCTTTTATGACGCGGGAAGGATAGGCCGACGCTCCGATCGAACCCGGCGCCCGGTGAAACATCGAGCCATGACTGGCGCGTCCGCCGTGGAAACCGTGGCGCTTCACAAACCCCGCGAAGCCCCGTCCCTTCGACGTGCCGATGACGTCGACCAGGTCGTTCGCATTGAACTGATTCACGAGAATCTTGTCGCCGACGCTTGTCGAGTCTTCGCCCTTTTCGATCCTCACCTCTCGAAGGATTCGAGTCGGAGCCACGCCCGCTCTCTTGAAGTGACCTTCGATAGGCTTATTGACCCGCCGCGGAGGCCGATCCTCGACCAGTCCCAACTGAACGGCGTCATAGCCATCCGTGTTTACGTTCTTTCGCTGGACTACTACGCACGGGCCCGCCTTGAGCACGGTCACCGGCGTGACAGTGCCATCGGTCGCGAACACCTGCGTCATCCCTAGCTTCTTGCCGATTATTCCGTTGACCATATTCAGTCCGTTGTCCCTCGTCCCTTGTCAACTGCTCTTTGTCACGGACAGCAAACCGGCAAAGGACAAATGACCAATGACAAAGAACGAAATCATTTGTGGTCTCTTCCAAACGCTTTGATCTCAACGTCGACGCCCGCTGGCAGATCGAGCTTCATCAGCGCGTCAACCGTCTGTGGCGTTGGGTCGAGAATGTCCATAAGCCGTTTATGAGTCCTGATCTCGAATTGCTCCCGAGACTTCTTATCCACGTGTGGACTCCGAAGGACGGTGTACTTATTCTTGATCGTGGGAAGCGGAATCGGTCCGGCAACCCGCGCCCCCGTCCGTTTCGCCGTATCGACGATTTCAGCCGTTGACTGGTCCAACACGCGGTAGTCGTAAGCCTTGAGCCTGATTCTTATCTTTTCATTCAACATATCGGTCCCCCGGAATTGCCGTTGATGATTACCGGATGGCTTTCCGCCACTTACTACATCATTTATCGTTCAAAGTATTGTTCATAATTCTCGTTCATCAATCATCAATCATCAATTCCTTCCCCTACTCGATGATCTCGCTGATCGTGCCGGCTCCCACCGTTCGTCCACCTTCCCGGATCGCGAACCTCAACCCTTTCTCCATCGCGATCGGCGTTATCAACTCCACCGTCACCGCCGTGTTG
>JAHFUG010000235.1:0-7212 GCA_023265195.1 Blastocatellia bacterium
CATCGCGAACCGACAAGCCGCTGATGCGCTCTTCCATCACCTTCTCGCATCGCTCACCGGCAACCGTGAGAATGCTCAAAACAGTATCGCGGTGGACGCCGGTCAGGCGTTCAATGCTTCGAATCGAGTTGCCCTCGACCAGATGCCGCAGACAATCAATCGCCTTGTCTTCGTCTATGGCCATTCGACCCAAGAGTCGCTCGTGTGGCTCAAGGAACGTTCTCTTGCAGGTAAGGCAGCGGAACCTTTGTAGTCCGTTGCGATCTTTGCCGAACTTCTTTGACGGCGCATTGCAGGTTTGGCAGTTCATCATTTTCCCCCTTTCTCAGCAACACGATACCAGCATAAGCGCCTAAGCATTATCAACAAAATCGTGTTGTCGGGAATAGTTTTCGGTGATTGGCCTTGAAGATAAATAGTGACGGGTTGTATGTTGATACACGCCTTGGCGAGTACGAGAGTTGGTATCTCGGAAAGCCGAATGATGCTGATATGCGAATACCTGAGCGCCTAAAAACCTGCGTGTGCTTCTTATGTGTAAAGCCCGGTGGGGAGGAGGGGTATATCCATGGGGCGACGGGTTTCTTTGTTTCGGTTCCGTCTGAAATGCACGGGGAAACGATGCGTTACAGGTATCTTGTCACCGCAAAGCATAACATTGAGGCAGCCGGGGCGCTCGGTGCGCTGCACGCTCGAATCAACACTGTGAAGGGGGACGTTCAGTATGTCCCGCTTTGCAATGAGTGGCAAATCGAGCGAACGCTGCGAGTAGCGGCATGCATTCCTTCCGATAAGATGGATTGGAGTTACTCCGAATCCAAGTTCACCTTCGGCGATCTCATTAGACATCTCGCGGCCATCGAACGCTACATGTACGCGGAAAACGCTCGCTTCAAACCCAGCCGCTATCCTGGTCATGCCAAGAACATCGCCGAAGGTTACGCAGGCCCCGTCGAGTTCATGGCCAGGATGCACCAGGAGTCGGGCGCGATATTCAGAAGTCTTACCGGCGACGATTTGATGAAGAAGTGCGTCACCCCCGGCGGTGTTCCGATCACGCTATGGAAGTGGCTCCGGGCGATGGTCGAGCACGAGATACATCACCGCGGAGAAATCTACGTCTATCTCGGCATACTCGGGGTGGCTACGCCGCCACTTTACGGGCTGACTTCCGAGGAGGTTTTGGAGAGGAGCAAGGCATGGGAGAAATAACGATGGGTGGTTTTGTTGCTCGGGACAAGGAATTCGAGTCACGCGTTCGAGCCAGCTTCGCGCGGCAGAGTCTCATGACGACGATCGGGGCGCGGCTCACCAAAATCCTGCCCGGTGAGATCGAGATTGAGTTCCCGTTTCGAAGCAGCCTGTGCCAGCAAAACGGATATCTTCACGCCGGCATAGCCACCGCCGTCGTTGACACCGCGTGCGGCTACGCGGCGTTGAGTTTAACGGCGGCCGGGATGGAGGTGCTCACGGTTGAGTACAAAGCAAACTTCGTCTCGCCGGCCGCGGGAGATCTGTTCATCGCGCGCGCGAAAGTGAAGAAAGCCGGCCGCACGCTGACCGTCTGCAGCGGTGACGTGGCGGCTGTGCACGGCGGAGATGAAACGCTGATCGCAACGATGCTCGCGACTATGATGGCCTTGCCTGTTGAGTAATAGTGACGAGCGGTCTCCGCTGCCGGGCGGAGCTTCGGCTCTTTGAGGTTGTGGAACAGGTGACGAAACAATTGATGATTGATGATTGATGAACGGGGCCTCTAACCCGCAATTGGGCGATTCAATGTTCGGAATGTGGGTAGTGGGGTCATAGAGTGTTGCTCTTCGGACAAGCTCCGTCCGGAGCCAAATCGGGAAAAAAGAGTTTCTCACAAAGACGCAAAGATCGGAGCAAAGGCCGCAAAGAAGGTATCCGAGAAAAATGGGATTCTTCGGGTTTGCTTCGCTGGCGTTTTCTGCTTGTTGCGGCTCTGCCCCCGCCGCGGTCCATGTGGCCTTTAGGCGGTTCATCGCATCCGACTATCCTTTTTTCGTTGCAAGGCTGCTTCGCGGCCTTTGCGCCGATCTTTGCGGCTTTGCGAGAAACTCTTCTTTCCTGTCTCGGCAACACACAATTGCCCCACCACCGGAATGTGCGCATGCTTGACACTGTCCGCGACCGGCCCCTAGAATTGCCTTCTTTGCTGTAGCTACGCTTTCTATAACCGGGAGACGAATGGCGGACAACTTGGCGGCTGATTACTCCGATCGAGCTATTCATTCAGAGTTCGTAAGGCCTTTTCCAATCGCGCGGCGCGCGCTCGCCGTTATTGCCGCGTGGCTGGCGCCCGGCGCGGGCCACCTGGTGTTGGGAAGGTACTGGCGCGGACTCGTCTTTTTCATGGTAATCTTTGGATCGTTCTGTTTTGGATTGGCTCTGCACGGAAAACTTTTCTGGCCTGAAGCCGCCGAACCGCCATCTTTTCTTCACTACGACTTGATAACGGTGCTGTGGTCGTTCGCGCAGGTGGGATCGGGGTTGTGTTATTTGGGCGCGTACGCCCTCGGGGTAGGGACTACGGCGCACCCTGAAGCGACCACGTTCGACTATGGGAACACTTTCATGTTTCTCGCCGGCCTGCTCAACTACCTCGTAATTCACGACGCCTTCGATGTAGCTCAAGGGAGAAAGCGCTGATGCACCTTCTAATGATGTTCTTCTACGCGACGGCCACGGCGATCGTGTTCAGCGCAATAGATCCCAAACCGGTAACTTTGAAAGAACGATTCATTCACGGGCTGAAGGTGTTTGGCTGGTTCATGGGTGTTGGTCTGTCGATATCCGTGGTTCTTTTCCCATTGCCGTGGTAGCCGGAAGAGCCGTTCGCTTTTATTCCTCCGTCAGTCCTTACCGAATCGAGCAACCGTAAACCGCTGAATCCGAACCTGAGTTCCGATGCTGATGCCAGCTTTTGCATGAACGGCCCACCACTGGTCCTGGACTGTTTCAATCCCATAAATCCCGGGCAGCAAGACGCCTCGCGGCAAGCCGTCCGTGCTGCTGATGATCACACCGTACATGGAAGGGTCCAGATCCTCGAGGCCGCGCACCGGCTCAAGATCGGATAAAACATCAACGCCATAGTGGATCGCCGGGAGTTCTTCGGCGATCAATCGAGAGAATCGGTGATCCCTGCAGGCCGCCCCTATGGCGTTTTCAATTATCTCATCCGCCACCGTTGGTTGGTGGGCGAGGATGGTGCCGATGCAGCCGCGAAGGCTCCCATCCAGCTTGCGCAGCGTCACGAAGGCGCCGGCTTGCGTGGCCAATATTCCCATTGGGTTCGACGGCGATTGAATGATCCGGCCCGTTCGAATGAATGATTCAACGGACAGGCGAGCCAAATCCTGGGGCGAAATATCATCCGGAGAGCGTGTCATTCGTTGCTGATTACGCTTCGCGTGTTAGACCTTGTGTTTTCGTCAACCAGGACCGCGACCATGTAGCCTACTCCGAACGGTCCTTCGTAGCTCAACACCTGTTGATCTTCGAGCGGGTATCCCGCGCAACCCAACGCGACTACTATCGATCTGTAGCCGCATTCTCCGGCCCGTTCGCGAAGAGCCGGATCGAGTCCAACTATGGCGGGCGTATTCCCTGTTGCTATCGCGCTGACGATCTGTTCGTCGAAGTGGTGCGCGGTAGGATCGTATTTGTATGGGCCGCCCACCTTCAGCCGATGACTCAGGTCGCCGCTTGCTACGACAGCCACGCGGCGGCCGCTCGCTTCCGCCGCCTTTCTAATAGCTCGTCCGAACGCCAGATGATGATCCACCGACTGCGTCGTGAAGCCTATGACCGCTACCGGGCCCTTCCACCCAGCCTCGCTCAAATAGTAGAGCGGGACCATCGCCCCGTGATCCAGGTGATATTCCTGGGAGAGTTCGCTCAATCGCACGCCTTCGAGCCTGGCGGCCGCGACCATTGCATCGATGATCTCGTAGTCGTTTTGAAATCCGACCTGAGTATCGGGCGCGCCAAACTGCCTGAAGTCTCCGTAAAGATCGGGCGTCGACCGCGTAGTGAAGGCGACGGCGTCGATCGGTGAGTGAGGCGAGATTAAGACGACCGTGTCGGGCCGCGTGGCGACCAGGCGAATCGAGAACTCCCTGAGCGCGAACTGGGAATTGGCTACGTCGTTTATTCTCGAGCCGCCCACCTCGGGCACCAGCAACGGCGGATGCGGAGCTATTCCAGCAAAGACTATCGAACCGGCCAATTCAGTTGCCTCCGATCGGCGAGGAGAACCTGTGTCCCACTGACTTCGATTGAACCATCTGTCCGCTAATCATAGGACTGCTCGAGGTGGAATTCAACGCTTGTAGCAGCCAACCAACCGGGAGATCCCTTTAGTCCTTTTCGCCCTTTACTCCCTTTCGTCCCTTCAGTCCCTTTAGTCCCTTTCGCCTCCTCACTGGCTGTTGACACTCACTCAGCCCCTTTGTTAGATTGACCTGCTTTTTTGATGAGCAAGCTTTTCACTCTTGGTCACTCGTTTCGTTTTACAACACAATATTCGCGGAGGCTTTAGTGAGCAACAAGAAAAGACTATTCACGTCGGAGTCTGTTACCGAAGGGCATCCGGACAAGATGGCCGATCAAATATCGGACGCCGTGCTCGACGCCGTGTTGCGCGAAGACCAGCACGGCCGGGTCGCGTGCGAGACCCTTCTGACAACCGGCCTCGTCGTAGTCGCGGGCGAGATAACCACGTCGGCTAAGCTCGATTATGGAAGAATCGCGCGCGAGACCGTTAGAGAGATCGGCTACACCCGAGCGAAGTACGGCTTCGACTGCGACACCTGCGCCGTGATCACCGCCGTCGACACTCAATCACCCGATATCGCGATGGGCGTCGATATAGGCGGGGCCGGCGATCAGGGACTGATGTTCGGCTTCGCCTGCAATGAGACGCCGGAGTTGATGCCTATGCCGATTCAACTGGCGCAGACCCTTTGTCGTCGGCTCTCAGACGTTCGAAAAGAAGGCCTTCTCCCCTACCTCCGGCCTGACGGAAAATCACAAGTCACGATTCAATACGAGAACGGCAAGCCGGTTCAGGTCGACACCGTCGTCATATCGACTCAACACTCCGACTCGGTTGGCAACGACCAACTGCGGGAAGAGGTCATCGAGCATGTAATTCGCCCGGTCGTCTCGGCGCAAATGATGGACGGCGATACGAAGTTCCACATTAATCCTACAGGCCGTTTTGTTGTGGGCGGCCCTCAGGGCGACACCGGTCTCACGGGCAGGAAGATCATAGTCGACACCTATGGCGGAGCCGGCGCACACGGTGGCGGAGCGTTCTCGGGCAAAGACCCGACAAAGGTTGACCGGTCGGCTTCCTATATGGCCCGCTACATCGCCAAGAACATCGTCGCCGCAGGGCTTGCGGATCGTTGCGAAGTACAACTGGCTTACGCCATCGGAATCGCCGACCCTGTTTCGGTGCTGGTGGACACCAAGGGTACGAGCAAAGTGGATGAAGAAAAGCTTTCGGAATTGGTGCGGACTCATTTCAAGCTAACTCCGCTCGGGATAATCGAGAGCCTCAACCTGCGCCGGCCCATTTATAAGAAGACGGCGGCCTACGGTCATTTCGGCAGAAACGAGCCGGAGTTCACCTGGGAGAAGACGGACAAGGCGGATGTGCTAAGAAAAGAAGCCGGCGTATAGAATTGACGCGGAGCGATCAGGGCGGCGCGCGCCAAGGAAAATCACTGTATGGGCAACCCTCCGTGGCCGCCCTCTTTGAGGAGCCTCTTTTCTTGCTGGGGATCGCTGGCTGAACGAGCGGCGGGCACGGAGGCCCGGCCGTACATTGGTCTTGAATTGACCAGCGTAATTAATAATCGGCCGAACCGGCCGTCCAACTGGAATAATGGAGACATTAAATGGCAATGAGTAAAGGGATACCAAACTGCGATATAAAAGACATCAGTCTGGCGGCCGCCGGCCGCAGGCGAGTCGAATGGGCCGAGCGTGAGATGCCCGTGCTCAGACTGATTCGCGAACGGTTCGAGTTGGAGCGGCCGCTTGAAGGAGTGAGGCTGGTCGCGTGCTGTCACATAACAACCGAAACCGCCAATCTGGCGCGCGCTCTCAAGGCGGCGGGAGTTGACGCGGTCCTGATTGCTTCCAATCCCCTTTCCACGCAGGATGACGTGGCCGCCGCGCTCGTAGCCGAATACGGCGTTCCCGTGTTCGCGATCAAGGGGGAATCGACCGAGACATATAATCGTCACGTTCGCCTGGCGCTAGATCATGAACCGAATCTGATCATCGATGACGGCTCGGACGTGGTCGCGACCGTGGTTCGAGAGCGTCCCGAGTTGTTGGAGCGCATTATAGGGACAACCGAGGAGACCACGACCGGGCTGGTGCGGCTCCGGGCGCTCGAGAAGAGCGGACGCATGAGCTGGCCGGCTATCGCGGTGAATGACGCGCAGACCAAACACTTCTTCGATAACCGGTACGGCACGGGCCAATCGACACTGGATGGAGTGATCCGGGCGACGAACATCCTGCTCGCGGGAAAGAACATGGTCGTGGCCGGCTACGGCTGGTGCGGCAAAGGCGTCGCAATGCGCGCGCGCGGCATGGGCGCGAACGTCATCGTGTGCGAGATCAACCCAATCCGCGCCATCGAGGCCGTGATGGATGGCTTCCGCGTCATGCCAATGGTTGAAGCGGTGAAGATCGGCGACATTTTTATAACGGTGACGGGCAATAGACACGTGATTGACGGTAACCATTTCGCCGCCATGCACGACGGGGCCGTGGTGGCGAACTCCGGACATTTCGACGTCGAGCTTGATCTCGTCGCGCTTGCCGAGATGAGCGAATCAAGGGATCACTTGCGGCCGTTCGTGGAAGAGTTCAAGTTGAAGCCGTCGGGCAAGCGCATAATCGTTCTTGGCGAAGGAAGGCTGATCAATCTGGCCGCCGCCGAAGGGCACCCTGCGTCGGTGATGGACATGAGCTTCGCCAATCAGGCCCTTTCGTGCGAGTACCTGGTCAAGAAGAAGGGCGAGCTAACGCCGGGCATTCACTTGCTGCCTGAAGAAGTCGATAACGAAATCGCGTCGCTCAAGCTCGCGGCTATGGGGATCAGGATCGACGAATTGTCCGCGGAGCAAATCGAGTATATGAACACGTGGGAAGAAGGCACTT
>JAHFUG010000235.1:7312-11489 GCA_023265195.1 Blastocatellia bacterium
GCTAGCCGCTCTTGTCATCATTTTTTCTCCGTCCGTTGCGCCTGCGTTCCTTTTTTCTGGTGCTCAGCACGCCGGTCTTGGCGTTTCGCTCGGAGTCCCGCCGCTCTGACTTTCGGCGGTCGGCTCCGGATCGCCTCTCCGCTCCGTCCCACGACTTGCCCTTCGTCTTTTCCATGAGCGTTGACTCTGTTTCTCAATAGAGTTGGATGTGTTAGCGGTGATTGCGTGCAAGCGACAGGCGAGTGGACTCGACAGGTCCGGCTCAGCCTATGCATCGCGTGCTTGGGAACGGATTCAGGAAATCTAGTGGGACATTCCCAAAATCGCGATCAAAGGTCGCTATCACCCATAGAACAAAGGGGGCTTTCAGATCACGAGGCCAGATCAAACGGCCGCGCCGGAGCCTGTCCCATCCGGAGGTGGTTCAGTAGAGCTAGCCGGATCGGCGACGGCTGCGGCCTGGGCTTCGACGGCGGGCGCTTGGCCTGAACTAGCCGGTTCCTCCGTAAAGAATTCTTTCAGTTCTTTGCCCGGCTTAAAGTACGGCACTCGCTTGGCTGGAACATCAACCGGCTCGCCAGTCTTTGGGTTTCGGCCGCGCCGCGGTCCGCGCTCGCGCGTTCGGAAGCTGCCAAACCCCCGCAACTCAACCTTCTCCCCTTTGTGCAGCGCCGAGACTATGGATTCAAAAACGGTCTCGACTATCACTTCGGCGTCGCGCTTGTTCAACTCCGCCGCGCGCGCCACTTCATCTACTAGCTCTGCCTTTGTCATTTCATTCCTCTCCGAGAGTACACAATCGGCCTGCTGAATATGTACGGCTCCAATTACGCCTTGAAATCACGCACAAGTATCTACAGCAAGGGTGAAGAAAGCAAGTCAAATGATAGGTAGTGGGGTCATAGAGTGTTGTTCTTCGGACAATCTCCGTCTGCGGCCAAATAGCGAAAAAAGAGTTTCTCGCAAAGACGCAAAGATCGGCGCAAAGGCCGCAAAGAAGCCGTCCGAGAAAAATGAGATTCTTCGGGTTTGCTTCGCCTGCAGGCTTATTGTTTCGGCTCCGCCCCGCCGTGGTCTATGCGGCCTTTAGGCGGTTCATTGCATCCGACCGTTCTTTTTTCTCGGCCGGCTGCTTTGCGGCCTTTGCGCCGATCTTTGCGTCTTTGTGAGAAACTCTTCTCCCTCTCAGCAATACGCAATTGCCCAACACCAATTGATAAGCATGGCCAAAGAGAAAACGCGGACCGATTGAACCAGTTTGACACTGGTTCTTACCGGCCACTAAAATCTGTCTCTTTGCCTATCGAAGCGGTGTCCGATCAGGGAGAGTAATGTTGAAGCAACTCGCACGGTTCCTTCCTCTAATCACATTGATTGCTATGATAACTTCCACTGCAAACGCGGGCGGCGGCGTTCTCGCCGATCCGCCGGGACAATCATTTATGACGCACGGAGTTCGAAAAACCGTCTTGCGAAACGGCCTTACGCTGGTGACAAAGGAGGTTCACGACAAGCCGGTGGTGGCTACCGTGATTTGGTATCGAGTCGGCTCGCGTGACGAAGAGCTGGGACAGACGGGCAAGTCTCATTTCCTCGAGCACATGCTCTTCAAGGGAACGGACAAATACAAGAAGGGCGCCATCGACCTGATAACCCTCAAGAACGGCGGCTCCAACAATGCGTTCACATGGCTCGACTATACCGCGTACTATTTCACCTTCGCCTCCGATCGCTGGCAGAACGCGCTCGAGATCGAAGCCAACCGGATGCGCAACACCACTTTCGCCCAGAAAGAATTTGATCCCGAAAAGAAGGTCGTCGAAGAAGAGCTTCATATTGGGCTCGATGGCCCCTGGGAGGCGCTGGAAAATGAAGTTTGGGCGACGGCTTTTCGCCAACATTCCTACCATTGGCCAACCGTGGGCTGGATAGCCGATTTGGAAGCCACGACAGCGTCCGACATGAAGGCCTATTACGACAAGTGGTATCATCCGCGCAATGCGACTCTGGTCATCGTCGGCGACTTCGACACCGAAGCGACCATAGCCAAGGTCCGGCGGCTCTTTGGCGCGATTCCACGCGGGCCCGATCCCAAGCGGCAACACCTCGAAGAGCCCGAGCAGAAAGGCGAGAAGCGGGTCGTCGTCAAAAAAGCCAGTCCGGTCGAGCGGCTGATGATCGGTTACCACACTCCTCCGGTTGGCGACCCCGACGCATATCCGCTCCATGTGCTCGAGGCGATACTCTCGACCGGAAAGACGTCGAGACTGTACAAGCGCCTCGTCGAGAAGGATCAATCGGTAACCAATGTCAAAGCGACTTTTAACGATCATATCAACGCCGCGCTGTGCACATTTCAAGCGGAGCTGAAACCCGGCTTCAAGTTACCTGCCGTCGAGAACGCCATTTATGATGAACTGACCGCCATCCAATCGGGCCGGATAGAACAAGCCGAACTCGACAAGGCGAAGCGGCAAATCGAAGCCGATCTGACGCTGTCGAACGAAGAGGCTCTGCAGCAAGCGATATTACTCGGCCAGTTTGAGACGATAGCGTTGGACGAAAGGGTTCCGAGCGACTCGCGCGGATACAATTACCTAAGCACTTTCCTGGATCGAATACGCGCGGTCAAAACGGATGACGTAGTAAGAGTCGCTAAGAAGTACTTCACCCAGGACAATCGGACGGTTGGCTTCTTGATCGATGACGGGAGCGGTTCAGCCGGCGGCGGCAGGGCGACCGGCCCGGCTGCAAGAGCGCCGCAGCGGATGGCTGACGAGCTAGGACTGTCGCGATCCCTGGGCCGGCGAGCCGCATTCAGGACCGGCGGAGGGCAAGGCGCGGTAGCCGCGCCGCAAAAAACCAAGGTGAAGACGGCGAAGAAGGTCCGGCCATCCAACTTCAAAAGTGCGGCTGCCGCCAGCCGCCGCCAGACGGTTCCGGCTGGGCCTAAGCTTGACGTCGAGCGCTTCGAACTGTCGAACGGACTTGTGGTGCTGCTTTCGGAGAATCATTCCAACCCGTCGGTTTCGATCAACGCCGTAGTTCAGGCGGGATCGAGATACGACTCGGATGAGAAGGCGGGTTTGGCCGCATTCACCGCGGAAATTCTCGACGAGGGCACCAGGACGAAGACCTCCGAAGAGATCGCCCAGGCCGTCGAATCCGTGGGCGCCCGTCTCAGCACCTATGGCGACTATCAATCGAGCGTAGTCTCATCCGCATTTCTTGCGAAGGACATATCGCTCGGGCTGGACATAACCGCGGACCTTTTGATGAACGCCAGCTTCCCGGATGACAGAGTCAAGCTTCATCTGGAACGCCGAGTGGCCCAGATCAAGAGCCGTCTCGATCTTCCGCAGGTTCAGGCTTCCGACGTCTTCAACGAACTCGTGTTCAAGGGTCATCCCGAGCACCGGCCGCCCATTGGATATGAAGGGACGGTGAAGAAACTCTCGAGGCAGGATTTGCTCGACTTCCACCGCCGCTTTTACGTTCCCAACAACACGATCCTTTCCGTCGTCGGAGATTTTAACCGGGCTGAAGTCAAGCGAAGAATCGAGCAGGCGTTTGGATCGTGGTCTCGCGCCGCCGATTTCAAGGCCCCGGCGATTCCCGCGCCCGTTCATCAAAATCAACCCGTGGAGAAGTTCGTCTTTGCGAAGAAGGAGCAGGTCAACATCTACATTGGGAGCGTCGGAATCGAGCGAAAGAACCCCGACTATTACGCATTGCTGGTCTTCGACACGATACTTGGCTCGAGCCCGGGATTCACGTCCAGGATTCCGCGCATACTTCGAGACGAGCAGGGACTCGCTTACTCGACTTTCGCCAATATCGCCGCCAGCGCGCGGATTGATCCGGGCAGATTCATCGCATACATAGGCACGTCGCCGGAGAATCTCGATAAAGCTCTCTCGGGTTTGAGGCGGGAGGTAAACCGAATCGTCGACGAACCCGTGACCGCGGCCGAAGTCGACGGCGCGAAGGCGTACTTGACCGGAAGCTTCGTCTTCGACTTCCAGACCAACGCGCAGGTTGGCCAGTTCCTGATCGAAGCCGAGGTGTATGGCCTTGGCTTCGACTATCTGCAAAAGTACCCGGAAAGGATCAACGAAATCGGCGGCGCTAAAGTGTCGGAGGTAGCCGGGAAGTACGTGGACCCCAAGCGCCTTGC
>JAHFUG010000607.1 GCA_023265195.1 Blastocatellia bacterium
GATGTGCTCCGGTTAAAGGGTTCGCGACGGACAAACACCTGTCTGTTTGAGTCTCCTGGTGCTCTGGCGCCATATCGAACTTGATCTCACTGCCAAAACTCGGAGTTTTGCAAAAAGCTCCCCGACCTGTGAGTTTTTGATGTTTGGCGAGAAAAACCGATTTCTTCCCTCCAAAAGCGCAGCTCAAAATGGCCAAACTCCAGGCCCTCCGTTAGGAGGGCAGTCCCTCCTACGGAGGGCGGAGCGTCCCACCACACGTTCTGTAAACATGACCCTCCTACGGAGGGCGGAAGAAAATGGCCAAACTCCGCCGTCGTATTCCCCCGCATATTCTTAGCACATGAGCAAAACAGGCCATCCATGTATAATACAAAAGTTGAACTGGTTCAAATTCAGTGCGTTTCTGGAAACTATGTTGACGCCCCAAAAACTCTTAATCCTGACCTTGCTCGGATGTTCGATGCCTTTCCTTCAACCATTCCTGGACGTGGCGCCTTCCAGCGCCGCGGCGCAATCGTCCAATTCCAGAGAAATCGATGTGCGCCAGTTGATCAGACTGGCTGAGATACACTATGCGGCTGGACAGCATGCCTACGACGGCGGCGAGATGGACCGGGCGCGGCGCGAGTTCGATGAAGCGATGGACTCCATCCTGCTGGCCTCGGTCGATGTTCGAAGCGACGATCAGTTGCGTATCTACTACCGCGAATTGATCGAGAAGATAAACCGGCATCAGATAACTGCGCTCGAGCAGAGGGGCAGCGGGTTCAGCGAGCAGCGCTACGAGCCGTCGCCTTTGGACAAGCTTGCGTCCCTGTCGGATGCGGAGCTTGCCGAAGCAGCCGTCAGCGACGAGGAGATCGCCCGGAACGCCTTCAATTTTGATTTCTCGGCGGCGGCGCCCGTCCGCCAGTTCATAGGCTACTTCACTAAGGGGCGGGGACGGGCGACGTTGGAAGCAGGCTTTCAGCGCTCAGTTCGCTACCGCGGCATGGCCGAGAAAATATTCAAGGAAGAGGGCGTGCCGACAGATCTTATATGGCTGGCTCAAGTCGAGTCAGGCTGGAATCCATATGCGCTGTCATCGGCGGGCGCAAAGGGAGTCTGGCAGTTTGTGCCATCGACGGCGTCCCGGTTTGGACTGCAACAGAACTATTGGATCGACGAGCGATCGAACCCCGAGAAATCCACAAGGGCCGCCGCGCGATACCTCAAGTTCCTTGGAGCCCGCTATCATGGGAATTGGGAGTTAGCCCTGGCGGCTTACAACTCGGGCGAGCGGCACGTCGATAGCGCGATCGCGAGGCTTGCATCAAAGGACTTTTGGAGCGTGCGTCAGGTTGGGCTGCTTCCACAAGAGACTCGGAACTACGTGCCGGCTATTCTGGCCGTGGTCGCAATCGCGAAAGACCCGAAGAGGTACGGCCTCGAGGTTCCGGCCACGTTTCCGCTGAAGTACGTCACCCATACGATCACGAAGCAGACGGAGCTGCGTCAGCTAGCCAGGAATCTCAAACTTTCATACGGGACGCTTCTGGATTTGAATCCTGAATTGCAGCGAGGATCGACTCCACCCGGCAGGCATTTGATTAAGATACCCGCCAATAATATGGCGGGCGGCTCGGAAGAAGAGAAGGTCAAAGAGAAGGATTAGAGGGTTCGAACTAACCAGTTAGCCCGTGGGTATTCAACTCCAAATCGGCCAATAATAGTGTTGCCGGGGTTCCACCCCTCTGTTAAGATCGTTTCAGTTTTTTGCGACAGCCGAAGCGGCCCCGTCAGTGCGGTAGAATTGCCTCCCTTAGTGCGTGATAGCCCCTAAGAAAGCCTTCGCCCCAGAGGATTCTTCATGCTGGAGATCTTACTCCTCGCGATCATAACAATTCTTCTGTTGCTCAACGCCTGCTTCATATTCGTCCCGGTGGGCAACGAGAACTCGACCGTGAGGAGAATACCCTGGATCACTTTCGGCATTATCGCGCTCAACGTGCTGATCTACTATGTCACGCTGCCGACCACCGCCGTAGAAGATAGAGCCGTGAGCCGGACGGCGAAGGAAGTACGATACCTGCTGAACAATAATTGGCCGATACTGGCTGATGACAAGCTGAGAGACGAACTTCATAAAGCGGGTTTTGTCAGCGATGAGGAGAGGGAAGATATAGAGCATCAACTCGAGCGGGATAGCACTATGCGGGAATACACCGCGTGGCTCAGGACTTCCGACGCGATCCAGATAAGGGAACAGTTCGAGGTGAAACTGAACGAATTCAGGGAGGCGACCGAAGCCAACACGCACTACAAGTTCGGCATCGCGCCTAATGGAAATTGGAGGCTTTACCAAGCTTTCACCTATGCATTCCTGCACGGAAGCCCGCTTCATTTGTTCGGCAACATGATCTTCTTTTTCGCCGTTGCGTTCAGCCTGGAAGATTTATATGGGCGGCCGATGTTTCTAGCTTTTTACCTGCTGGCGGGCGCAGCCGCCTGCTTGCCCTTTATCGTTAGTCCTTCGAACACGCCGCTGATCGGAGCCTCGGGAGCGATATTTGGAACAATGGGCGCATTCCTCGTCCGGCTCTACAACACCAAGATCAAACTAGCCTGGGTCACGATAGGACTGGCTCTGCCGTTCCTGATCTTCGGAAAGAAGCCGTTCGGCATCGTCAAAGTGCCGGCGTACTTCTGCATGATTTATTTCTTCACGAATGAGGTGCTCTTCTGGTGGTGGATCCAGAAATCCGGCGAGGTCTCGGGGGTTGCGCACTCGGTCCATATCGCGGGCTTTTTGTTCGGAGTGGGCTTTGCTTTCCTTGTGAAGTCGCTGAAGGTTGAAGAAAGATTCATAAATCCAAAGATCGAAGCGAAGGTTTCGTTCGCGGTGGCGCCGGTTGTGAACGAGGCGCTGGAGATTCTCGACAAAGGCGACGTTAGCGCCGCCGAGAGCCGGCTCAAGGTTCATCTAGCGAAGAACCAGAGCGACCCGAACGCTATCATGGCCTTGATCCAGGTCTATCAAAGAAAACTCGATTACGAAAAACTCAACCATGCTTATGCGCAATTGATCAGACTACATTTGGCGAATGGCGATCGGGAGGCGGCGCTATACGCTTACGACGGTCTTCTGTCTTCTTATCCCGATGGAGAGGAAGTAAAAGTGAGGTTGCCGATAAGGGACTGGCTTAGTTTGTGTGACTATTTGCACGAATCCGGAATGGACAAGGAAGCCGCCGTTGAATACGAGAGATTGGCCAACGCATTTCCGGATGATCCGGCGACTATGCGCGCCTACCAGCAGGGAGGCGAATGCGCCATGAGTGTTCTCGACGATGAGCGGGCGCTTAGACTGCTTGAATGCGCCAAGGCGCGCAGGCCGGTAGACCCGGTGGCGTCACGCATAGAAGCTAACCTCCAAAAAGTGCAATCCCGGCTCTTGCAACGGCCGGCGTGGACCAAGGACAGCTCAAAACTCACCGCTCCGGAAATCGTGAGACGACAGGCATAGCAAAGGGATGTAAAGAAACTACTCCGCGTTTCGCCTTGGGTGCTTAACCGAATGGGGGGATGACCGGAATCGCATCGGAATTGAGCGCCACGTTCTCCTTGAGCGCC
>JAHFUG010000236.1:0-6899 GCA_023265195.1 Blastocatellia bacterium
TTCCGAAATGGCCAAACTCCAGGCCTCACTGAAGTGAGGTGTTAATGAGACAGTGCGTCGAGCACGCAAGCGTGTCGCGCTCTTAATTGCACCCTTGGCGAAATTGGCGAAACGAAACCCCTCGTTTGACGGGCCATGTTGCATACCATAGAATTCCCAGTCGGTGGCGTCCGGTGCGGGCTTGGCTTTTCGGCGCGGCGCCGCGGACGAAGGAAGACCGGCCTTGCTAGCAGGCAATGATCGAACAACATCCCAAAAAAGGCTGCTGCAACGACGAGCGCCATAAGAGTGATTCATGAGTGCAATAGTAAATAAGATCGCGACTAAGATATTCGGCAGCGCCAACGAGCGGTTGCTCAAGCGGCTGTGGCCTCAGGTGTCGGAGATCAACGCGCTGGAGACGGAGATCAAACAGCTCACCGACGATCAGTTGCGCGAACAGACGCGGATGTTCCGCGAATTGGTTGAAAGGCGCCTGGCCGAAGCCGAGATCACCGGCGACACTCCGGCCGACATGAAAAAATCGCTTCAGATGGCGGTCGATTCGGCGCTGGACGAGATTCTGGTCGAAGCGTTCGCGGTCGTCCGAGAGGGGTCTCGCCGCGCAACGGGTCTGCGGCACTTCGATGTTCAGTTAATCGGCGGCATGGTCCTTCATCGCGGAACCATCGCCGAGATGAAAACCGGCGAAGGCAAGACCCTGGTCGCGACGCTTCCCGCATACCTCAATGCGCTTTCCGGAAGAGGCGTTCATATAGTGACCGTCAATGACTACCTGGCGAAACGCGACACCGAATGGATGGGCAAGATATATCGGTTCCTGGGGCTCACCGTGGGATGCATCCAGCACGACATGGACGACATGGAGCGCAAGGAAGCGTATAACGCCGACATCACGTACGGAACCAACAACGAGTTCGGCTTCGACTACCTGCGCGACAACATGAAGTTCGAGCCCTCGGCGATGGTGCAGCGCGGCCACTATTACGGGATCGTGGACGAAGTCGACTCGATCCTGATTGACGAAGCTCGAACGCCGCTGATCATTTCGGGCGCGTCCGAGGAATCCACCGAGAAGTACTACGTCGCCAACGAGTGCATGATCCGGCTGAAGGCCGAGCAACAAAAGCTCGCGGCGCAAATAAAGGGCGGCGAAGGCGACGTCGATCTCAAGAAGGATCCGCGGCTTCTCTACCATATCGACGAAAAGCAGCATAGCGCGACGTTGACGGAAGAAGGAGTGGAGGCCGCCGAGCGAATCCTCGCGGCGGGGAATCTCTACGACCCGTCCAACATGGAGCTGCTCCATTGCGTGGAGCAGTCGTTGAAGGCGCACAACCTCTATAACCTCGACAAGCAATACATCGTGAAGGACGGCGAGGTGATCATCGTCGATGAGTTCACCGGCCGCGTCATGCCCGGGCGCCGCTGGAGCGACGGTTTGCATCAGGCCGTCGAGTCGAAAGAGGGAGTGAAGATCGAAGCCGAGAACCAGACGCTTGCGACGATCACTCTTCAGAACTACTTTCGAATGTACGCGAAGCTGGCGGGTATGACCGGAACCGCGGAAACCGAGGCCACTGAATTCGCGAACATCTACAAGCTGGACGTCGCGGTCATCCCGACTAACGCGGCCATGATTCGAAAAGACTTCTCGGACATGATCTTCAGAACCGAGCGCGAGAAGTGGGACGCGGTGGTGAACGAGATCAAGGAACTGCACGAGAACGGACAGCCCGTGCTGGTCGGCACCGTCTCCGTAGAGAACTCGGAATTGCTGGCCGCGAAGCTCAAGAATGCGCACATTCCGCATAACGTTTTGAACGCCAAGCCCGAACACGCCGCGCGAGAGGCCGACATAGTCGCGCAAGCCGGCCGTAAGGGACAGGTCACCATCGCAACCAACATGGCCGGGCGCGGTACGGACATCTTGCTCGGCGGCAATCCTGAGTTCCTCGCAAGACAATACTTGAAGGAAAAAGAGATCAACCCCGACGACGCTACGGAAACTCAGTGGAGTGACGCGTTGGAACGTGCGGCCAAGGTGACGGACGCCGAGCATAAAGAGGTCGTCGCGGCCGGCGGGCTTCATATTCTCGGCACCGAACGTCATGAGTCGCGCCGCATTGATAACCAGTTGCGCGGACGCTCCGGCCGTCAAGGGGATCCGGGTTCTTCGCGTTTCAACTTGTCGCTCGAAGACGACTTGATGCGAATTTTCGGAGGCGAGCGCATAAAAGGGTTGATGCTGCGCCTTGGAATGGAAGAGGGCGTGCCTATTGAATCAAGGCTCGTGTCCAAACGGATCGAAGCGGCGCAGAAATCGGTCGAGGGTCACAACTTCACCATTAGAAAACACCTGCTCGAATATGACGACGTAATGAACAAGCAGCGCGAGGCCATTTATAGCCAGCGCCGCCAGTTATTGATGGGCTTCGAAGGGGATACTCCCGAAGAGCAGAGCAAGAATCAGCGCGAGTATATACTGGGAATCGCCGAAGACATCTTCGACGGTCTGGTCGAACAGCACATGCCCAAAGAGCAGCGGCCGGATGAATGGGATATCCCGGGTTTGAGAGAGCAGCTTCGAATGACGTTCGCCTTCGACCCCGAACAAGACGGGCTCAATCTCGCCACGCTGGGGCCCGTTGAAGCGCGTGATTTGATATGGCCAAGACTCGATGAGCACTACGGCGCGAAGGAAGCTCAGGTTGGACTCGAGGCCATTCGCAATCTCGAGCGCTACATCATGCTCAATATCGTAGACGCGCAGTGGAAGGACCACTTGCTTGCGCTCGACCACTTGAAGGAAGGGATCGGGTTGCGAGGTTACGGCCAGAAGGACCCCTTGGTCGAGTACAAACGCGAGTCTTTCTATCTCTTCAATGCGATGCTGGATCGCATTGATAACGACACCATACGATACCTGTTCAATTTTCAGGTCCAGGTGAGCGACACCGTTGAGCACCAGTTGTTGGAGCGCCGCAGGCGCCAGCGCCGAGGCCGGGTCGCGTTCACCAAAGCAAACGAAACCGCCTTTGCCGGAGGCGAAGAAGAGGTCGCCAAGCCGGTCCGCCACCAGGGTCCTCGCATCGGGCGGAACGATCCATGTCCTTGCGGCTCCGGCAAGAAGTACAAGAAATGCTGCGGCGCATGATTACGCCGCGGACTTTAGTCGCTTTTTGGAAATAAGAACGACAACAAGTTGGTTCCTAAAATATAAAAGCCTATGAGCAAACGGTTCACCGCGTCGTCGAGCTCAAACGCATGCTCACTGGACTAATCCAAAAGCTGAGTGCTGACGGCTGAAAGCTGATTGCGCTTTTTCGCGGACTGCGCGGGCGAACCAATTGCGAAGGGCCACTTCTTTGCAGCGCAGTCCGCGAAAAAGCCTAGCCTGGGCAGTAAATCACTTACGCGGCCGATACGGTAATAAATTAAATTAATTTCCACAAGAAATCCGTCGTTGAGAAGACGAGCGAGGCGATTCTCCACGATGCGGCAACATTCCCCGCCCATAGGTCCATACTCGAAACCCATCAGCGAGTTCTGAAGCCACTTAAGTCCCCACGGATTAAGGCGAGGCGTCAGCGAATCGGCGATGGCACGCGGGTTGTTACTGCTGGAGTCGGTTGCACGAATGTCGTAGGGAAAAACCTCGATGGGTCGCCGGGGGGAAATGTGGCCCATCGAGGTTTGGACCACGACGGTCAAGTGGAGCGGGTCCGAGCTAGTAAAGGCAGACCCGCTCTAAGCTTTAGAAGGTTCTTAGTCAGGTTGGATTAGGGGGGAGTGTGGGCGGCTCACGCCTGCTCGTCGAACAGTAATCACATAAAGGCCGGGACTTCCTGCCGTATTTCGCCTGCAATGCATTCGAATTGCGGGGCCAGTGGACCGCAATCTCATCCTAGCACCCCCTTCCAATACTCGAGTCAGCGGCCCGGAAATGATCACGCTCTTTTTCACCTCAGCTTTGCTAAGAACCTTCTAACAACCGCTCGCGCACATCGCGCACATCGCGCACATCGCGCACATGTTGATGCGCCCGCTTATCGCCGGACACTGTTCTTGCAGGACAAATAAGCGATTTGGAGTCCCCAGGATTTTTCTGGTGTAGATTTCGGTGTAGCCGGCGTAGATATCAAAAGGAGCCGCATTAGTATCCGAAGATGTCTGGATCGATTCTTTCGGAGGCGGCATCAGCAGCGTTAATAACTTCTTCCAGCGATTTCCGCTATTCTCCTCGATATCTTGACAAACGCCTTTGCTCTTTGAGACGGTGAGAGCAGAGCCAGTGGGCGTAAGGGGTCGTTACGGGATTGAAAATGCGCTATCTCGCTTACCTCATACAGGCTCGGCTCCACCGCAATCCATCCAATCCTCAAGCCCTGTTCTTGTGCTGCTTTAAAAATAATCGGCATTTCCTCATTCAAGACAAAATCTGACGCCAAGTAGTCGGGACTTACCAGCAAGACCGCGACTTCTGCTTCAGAGAGGGCGGCTGAGATTTGCTCTCTCCACTCTTCCCCTGGTCCGACGCTCCGATCATCCCAAATCAAGAACCCACGGGCTCTTGCCAACGGCCGCAAGTGCTTTAGCAACATATCGAGCCATTTCTTGTCATTATGTGCATAGCTAATGAATATCTTTGCAGCGCTCTCTTTGCTATGGCGGGGCCGCTCGGTTCGCGCGGCCTTCCGGATATAGTCATCTCTGCTGGCAAGAAGAGATTCGACTTCTTGGAGGTTCCTTGCCAACAATCCCGTTAGCGTTTCATATGCGTACGCCAGTCCCCCGGGATCAGTGGTTCCTTGTTCGAGGACTGGCAAAGCCTCCCCATAACTAAAGAAGGATATGTGAGGCAGTTTGATCAGATCCAGAAGAGTTCTAGGGTTCACTAGGCGCGGCAGCCAACCGGCGAATATGTCATCCAACTCACGAGCGAAGCGATCCAGCCATTGTTGAGATAAGCGAAACTCAGCCTTAGAATCCAACCGGCTCGGTACTGGGACCGTAGGAACATAAACTCGATCGAAAGGCATCTTTTGGCGCGCCCCCGAAGCTCTTGTTATGATGTCAAGTCCACCCTGGAATGCTTGTTCGGTCGCCGTGAAAAGAAGAACGATCATATCCGGAATCTGGACCGTGCATAGTCCTCCAATTTCAGTATGTCCTGTCCGGCTGTCAACAAGAACAAAGTCGTACTCTTCCTTCAACTTTGTTCGCAATTCTTCTATAAAGGCTCCTCCGTTGTTAGCGGAGTAGAATTCCGGCAAATCGAGACGACGCACTCGCTTGAAATAATCTTGATCCTTTTTGCCGGCTAGCCAGAGATCGAGTTTCCCCGTTGTCCGAGGCAGTCGAATCTCAATCCTGTCCTCTTTCCACCGCTCTGGATTGAATTGCGTCGAGTCTATGTATTCACAAATGAAATCCACGACGCCCGGGGTCGTTTGTATCTCGGACAACTCGAGCATGCTAGAGAAGAAGTTCTCGAGTCCAGGCGCCTCCAGATCGAAGTCTATCAATAGAACTCTATAACCCCATTGAGCGAGAATGACGCCGGCGTTTGCCAGGGCCATTGAACGTCCAACTCCGCCTTTGTAGGAATAAAACGTGATTATGTTGCCCATCAAGTTTACTCCAGTCCCGCAAACTCGAAGTTTGCCGCGGGCTTTGGCATCAGTTCGTTATCAGGGACGTCGAACCAGTCGTCGCCCATCCATCCGTCCTGCCAAGGCGGCGCTCCTTGAATTACCCTCGCCATATCTCGCGACCAAGCTCTCAACAAGTCTTGAAACTCTACATACCTTTCCGTCTTAATGAAACCATCCCCGACAATCCAGTACTTCTGACAATCCAGCCATTCAATCTGTTGAGCTTTGTCGGGGAAAAACTCACCGTCGAATACATTGATTGGAACTACAAGACCATGTCTCCGCAACGAGATCGCGTGTGATTCAGCGAGTTGCCGCCTCTGCCCAAGTAGTTTGCATAATAGACCCAAAGCGAAAAACCGTTACCTCGCGCCTTCTGGATTGGTTGTCGGGCTTGATATACTGGCGCTTCATCCGATCCTACGAAACCCTTAACGAAAGGAGTTGAGCACATTGGAACTAGCAACCTTCGAAAGCGTCTTGGCAGCCGCGAAAATGCTTTCGTTGGAAGAACAGCGGCGATTGGCGCAACACCTGGAATCTCAAAGCGCACAACTCCCTGAGCACGCGAACGGCGGCGATGGTACTGCCGATCATCGTGAACGCGAGATGCGCTGGTTCGCGGACGAGAAGAATCGCGCCAAGTACGGCAGTCAATGGGTCGCTTTGGATGGGGATCAGTTGCTGAGTCATGGTGAAGACTTGAGGCGAGTCTACGCCGAGGCCAGAGCCAAAGGAGTGGAGGTTGCTTTTACCGGTTATGTTGATCCATTGCCGGGAGCATGGAACGTGTCACGATAGCGCCGCCAATACTCATCAGGAGCCGCTCGTTACTGATTCAATCTGATTGGGTGAGGAAACGGAGATACGAAACCGGACGCGGGCAGGACGGGCCTCCGGCATCGCATGCGGATTGAGGACTGCTTGGTAACGCGAATGATGAAGCGGCCTTTTCTATCTTGTCAGTCCCAGTGGGAGGATGATCGTGAGCGATAGCGAACCGTTGATTGAATCTGAATGCGCAAACTGTGGAAGGCCGTCCAGAACCAAGTCGAGGTTTTGCGAGCACTGCGGTTCCGGGCTAGCCGCCGTCCGCTCCATCGATGCTCCGACGGCAGGCGCTCGATTGTGTCCGAAGTGCGGCGCCGCGGCCGATAGCCACGCGAGCTTCTGTGGACGCTGCTGCGCCGCATTAACAGCCAGGCGCAACAAGGTCGCCATTGTGGCTGCCTTTGCTTTGAT
>JAHFUG010000236.1:6999-11419 GCA_023265195.1 Blastocatellia bacterium
GGAAACAAATGGCTCGTCGTCATCGACGACAATCAAGGCCCCGAGTTCGATTTTGTAGGCGTCCCGGATTCCAGCGCCGACGGAGCCAGAATCGTCTACCACGCTTGGCGAGGCGACAAGAGACTCATAGTGGATAACGGCAAGCTGGGGCCGGAGTTCGATTCGGTCAGCTATCCCATCCTCAGCCCCGATGGCAAGAAGCTTGCCTACCAAGCGGTGCTGGATGAGAAGTGGTTCGTCTTCGTCGACGATAAGAAAAGCCAGGAGTTCGCCTGGGCCGGGACGCCCGTCTTCAGTCCCGATGGAAGCAAGACGGCTTTCCTCGCCATTAAAGAAGGACGCGAGTTCATCGTCGTCGCGGACAAGCAGACGCCGGTGTATCGGTCGGAGTTTTCCTCCGCATTGGTCTTGCTCCCTCCGGTCTTGAGCCGCGACGGCCGCAAGGTGGCCTACGTGGCGTCCGATGCAGCCAAGTGGTTTATCGTCCTCGCGAACAAGAAAGGCGCCGAGTATGACTACATTCCGTACCTTCCCGTCTTTTCTCCCAACGCGGAGAAGCTGGCGTACGTAGTCTCCGAGAACCACAAATGGCGCGTAGTTGCCGGCGACAAGAAGGGTGAGGCATTCGATATCGTGGGCATACCGGAGTTCAGCCCGGACGGGAGCAAGGTCGCGTATTGGGCGCGGCAAGGCTCAAAGGAATATGCGGTGGTCAACGATCAGAAAGGCCAGAGCTTTGATGACGTAGGCGGGCTCGTGTTCAGTCCGGATAGCGGGAAGCTGGCGTACGTGGCTCAGCAGGCTGACAAATGGTTCGTTGTCATTGACGGCAAGAAGGAACCGGAGTTCGACAGGTCGGGCGGCAAGCTCTCTTTCAGTCCCGATAGTAAGAAGGTAACGTACGGCGTGCGGCACGGGCGAGAGCTTTGGTGGAAGTCGAGTTCGGTTGAGTAGCATGGCGCGCCACGCCATCTTGCGATTGGCGCGGGGGGAGTGTTTTTCCAGTTCTCGAGCGGCGGACGGCGATGCCGGTCGTTTGAAGGCCCGGCGCCCAGTAGCCCGACGCTTCACAGGAGGCCGGTAAGAGAATGAGCGACGTCAACCCATCGTCCGGAACCTCGTGCCCAGGATGCGCCAAAGCGGCAAGCCCAGAGTGGTCGTTTTGTGAGTACTGCGCTTTTCCGCTGGCTGACCCGGGCGACGCTCGAACCTCATCCACGGCAGGCCCTGTTTGCTTGGCCTGCCGCGCGTCAATAAGCCGGCAAGCCGGCTTCTGCCCGAGTTGTGGCGCCGCGATAAGCAGCCGCGCAGTCAAGCTAACGGTTGCGGCTTGTTTCGTAGCCGCGGCCCTGCTCGCTGTCTTCGCGGCTGTTCTCTTCTTTAGACATGCTCCAGCGGCGGAGCGGTCCGAAGCGCGTCCTAACTCCGAAGATCGGCTGCTCGCGGTCATTCCCGACGAGTACGAGCCCGCCGATTCGTCGTGGCAGCCTGTATTCAACGCCGACGGAACGAGAGTCATCTATAGAGCGGCTCGGAACGGCAAACAGTTCATCGTTTCAAACAACGTAAAAGGCGCCGAGTTCGAGTCGGTCGAGAACCCGGAGTTCACGCCCGATGGAAGGATCGTCTACCGAGGCAAGCAAGTCGCCAAGTGGTCTCTTGTCGTCGACGAAACAAGGGGTCCTGAGTTTGATGCAATCAATCCGCCCTTCTTCAGTAAGCAAGGGAACAAGATCGCTTATCAGGCGAAGCAGGCGAAGAAGTGGTTCATGGTAGTCGACGGAAAAGTAGGGCCGGAATTCGATGACATGGGCTCACCGGTCTTTAGCCCCGATGGTAACCGGCTGGCCTATAAAGCGAAACAGGGTGAGAAATGGTTCGTCATAGTAGACGAAAAGAAGGGACCCGCCTTTGGCTTCGTGAGCAATCCCATTTTCAACCGCGACGGCTCCACCATTGCTTACACCGTGACTCAAGGACTCAGCGATTTCGTCATGGTGGGCGACAAGCGCGGCCCCTCCTATTTCATAATCCGGGACGTCGCCTTTTCTCCCGACGGCGGCAGGGTCGCGTATGAGGCTTGGCAGGGCTCCAAGCAGCTTGTAG
This sequence comes from Blastocatellia bacterium, assembly GCA_023265195.1. Lineage (GTDB taxonomy): Bacteria > Acidobacteriota > Blastocatellia > UBA7656 > UBA7656 > QHVH01. Next base: position 9,106 of record JAHFUG010000236.1, read on the forward strand.
TTGACGGGGAGAAGAAGGGCCCGCTATTCGATCAAGTCAGCGGTCTGGTATTCAGTCCCGATTCAAGCAAGCTCGCCTATGAAGCGCAGCAGAATAAGAAGCGCTCGGTTGTCGTAAACGGCGAGAAAGGGCCCGAGTTCGGCGGCGTCGGGGACCTCGTGTTCAGCCCCGCCGGAAACAAGCTGGCGTACACCGCGACTCTAAGCGGCAGGGAGACGGCCGTTATCGACGGAGCCAAGGGCCCGTGGTTCGATTCTATCAACAAGCCGGTGTTCAGCCCTTCCGGCGCCGAGGTGGCTTATTCGGTCAGCCAGGGAGACAAGATGTTCGTCGTCACCGGCGACAAGAGAAGCCCGATGTACGACTCAGTCGAATTGCCGGTATTCAGCCCCGATGGCGGCGCGATCACCTACGCGGTGAAAGAGGGCCTTTTGTGGTTCGTTGTCGTTGGAGATAAGAAGGGCCAAGGATTTCAGTGGGTCGGGACGTCTGCGTTCAGTCCGGACGGGAGAAAAGTCAGCTACGGCGCTCGAGAGAAGAGGCGGTTATGGTGGAAAGTGACGCCGGTTCGATGAAAAGGCGCCGTAGGCGTTCGGGCGGCCTTCATAATGAAGGGCCGACCCTACACTCGCCTGTTACGAATTACTTGCCGGTCTTCGGGGCCGACCCCGGAAGAAGATACCTAAGGTTGATGAAGACCATGTTCGTATGCGCGTTCTCGGGACTGCCCGCGGCGACGGCCCACGGACTGCGCGTTAGATAAGAGTACTGACCCATCAACTGAAGCGCGCCGTACTTCGGGTCTCTCCAAAAAGTCCGGGTGAATCCGAAAGTCGCCTCCTGAATCGATCGGTTCTGACCAGACGGCGAACCAGGGAAACCGTATCCAACCAGTTTCCCGTTAGCCGGGTCGATTGCGGTGTTCCTGTTGATGTAAACCCCGCCATAGTATGCGTAGAGTTCCGTTTTGCCGGTCTTTACCTCGAGGCCGCTTACATTGGAAAAGGAATGTACAAGCGACGGGCTTCCGTCTCCACGGATAATTGTGTCCGGCGCCTGGCCGAAAATATACCGGCCGGCTCCATCGCTGAAAAAGTTGTTTGTGATGAACCGGAAATTCTTCACGAGTTCGAGATTCAGGTTGACCGAGCCTCCTCCTCCCGTGGCGGCCAGGCTGCGCTGAGTCAGCGGATTGAAGACCTTGACGGTGCTCGCCACTCCCGCAAATTCCAGGTGAAACTGACGGCCTCCAACCATTGGATCAAACGCCAGCTTCGCGATGACGTCGGGATGAAGATTGGGCGCGTTGAGCGTCGTGCCGCCGTTATTCAACTGGTTCGCATAAGCCGCCGCCAACCCGGAGGGCAGAGTAACCAAACCACCGCCCGCCGATCCGCCTATGTATTGTTCCGCATTTTCCAGAGCCAAACCCAATGCGACCCCTTCGCTAGGATGATAGACGAACCTGACGCCTGGTTGGCGAGCCCACGTGAGCCCCAATTGGTAATTCACGTCGATGGTCTGTGAGAAGAATATGTCGCTCGGGAGCGGAGAAATACCCTTCCGGCCTGGCGTCATCATGGTCCACGATTGACCGCCCATCACCTCCCATTTGTTCTTCTTCACGTCGGCCCAGTAAAGGCGCAACCGCTGGCTGACGCTGTTGCTGCTGACTGCGGCGTTTGAAGGAACAAAGCCAAGGAAGTCGGACTCGAGGTAGCCAATCACGTGCGCTCCCGCAACGTCGGCGTCAACTCTCGCCCCAATGCGTGAATTCTGGGCGCTGAGGCGAAGCTCGGTTAGCTTTCCGGCGGGGACGTTGTTGAAAGGAACGCCGCCGAAGTTCGTGCCGATCCCGCTGCCGACGTTCGTGCTTCTGAAGACCGCCGTAAAGTCCATGAAGCCAACGGGCGTTATTGTGGCGCTCCCTATGTGAAACTGCAGCGGCGCGTCGTCCGCTTGCGCCGGCTTTGCCACTCGCGAGACCGAGGAACCGGCGGGCGCGCCTGGGACGCCTGTCGCAGGTGGAGACGCCGCCGCTGGGACTGCCGCGTTGAGAACCGTCGGGACAGGCTCGGGCTGCGTCCTTGACTGAAGCATCTCGATCGCCTGTTGCTGCCGTTCGATTATGCTCTCGAGTTTCCTCACCCTCTCGTTGAGCGCTCGTAATTGTTCTTCTGCGCTCGATGAGCCGGGGCTTGGCTCGATGGCTTTAGTGTCCGCTGAAGTCTTGTCCGACTTCTCGGACTTGACCGAGGTTTTATGAGAGCCGTTCTCATCCAAACCGCGTGCAACGGCGGCCCTCCCAACGGCG
>JAHFUG010000608.1 GCA_023265195.1 Blastocatellia bacterium
AAGGCCGGGCGAGCAAAGGCCAATGAAACAGAGGAGAAAGGAAAAGACAGAGATGCAAAAAGCAAAAGACATGAAAGCAAAACAACGAGAAGAACTACTCGGAGCATTGAAAGCCCGTTTTGAAAAAAACATGAACCGCCATAAGGGTCTCGAATGGGCCAAAGTACAAGCAAAGCTGGCAGCTAATCCTGAAAAACTATGGTCTCTCAATGAAATGGAGAGAACCGGCGGTGAACCGGATGTTGTTGGTTATGATAAAAAGACGGGCGAATACATTTTTAATGATTGTTCAGCGGAAAGTCCTAAGGGCCGCAGAAATGTTTGTTATGACCGTGAAGCGCTGGAGTCACGGAAAGAACATAAACCCGAAAATAGCGCTATGGATATGGCTGCCGCCATGGGCATCGAGATTTTAACGGAAGCACAATATCGAGAGTTGCAGCAACTCGGAGATTTCGATCTGAAAACGTCGAGCTGGTTGAAAACACCTTCTGAAATTAGAAAACTCGGCGGCGCCATCTTTGCCGATCGTCGCTACGACCATGTGTTCGTATATCACAACGGCGCGCCCTCTTACTATGGGGTCAGGGGGTTCCGTGGCTCACTAAGAGTCTAGGCTTTTTCGCGGACTGCGCCGCAAAAATGGCCATTCGAGACGCAAAAGAAGCGCGCTTAAAAGTATTGAGACTTCGTGTGGCGCGGCGGAGGGTCAACTCAAGCCTGGGCGGTCTTAACTCCGTAGGAGTGGCCTGTCTGTAGCACGAGGGCTATTGGCCCTGACCATAGCTCCACCGGAGCGACCTTGCGAGGATGGCTGCTGAAAAGGAGTTGCGATTCGATGCTCCACGCTTGTCTACAGACGGGCCACTCCTACGGAGTTAGCACCCTCACAATGCGATTGTAGTGGGACCCCGCGCATACTTCTGGTGATGCACGGTGCACTTTGCAGGCGGTTAGCGCCTGTGCTGACTTGCGCGCGCCGCGTTTGAAATTTAGTACTTCCGCGAACGCGCATGCTTGCATACATTCATTCTTGGACTGTGGATGTTTTGGCGGGCTATGCGGTGTTGGGCGCCCCATGTCGTCCCTCTTCCCTGCGTAGCCTGGCTGAGCTAACGCAGGCGTCTTTTCTTTTTGAGTTGGACGTTCTTCGAGCAAGCTTACATCGTCGTTTCATCACGGTTTTTCATGAAGGAGGAATGGCAGGTATGTTCAGACGAGTTGTGTTGTGTTTGTTGTTCGCGATTGGCGTAGCAACCGCGCAGAGTTCGGGTCAGTCCACGGGGCAAGCATTCAGCGTTGATCGGCTGCGCTGGATGTCGGGGTGCTGGGTCTCTGATGACGGAAAAGAACGGCTTGAAGAATTCTGGATGAAGCCCGCCGGACAGTCCATGATTGGCCTGAGCCGAACCATCGCTGGCGGTAAGACGGTCTTTTTTGAATACGCCGAGATCGCCGAAACGAAAGGCGAAGTCGCCTACACCGTCGCGCTCGGAATCGGGGCGCGTTCTGTGTCGTTCAAGTTAATCAAAGGAACCGATACCGAGGCCGTGTTCGAGAACCTCACGCACGACTTTCCGCAGCGAATAATCTATCGCCGAGCGTCCGCGAACTCATTGTTCGCCCGGATCGAAGGAAGCGAAAAGGGCCTGCCCAAGGCCCTAGACTTTCCTTACAAGCGTTCGAGCTGCGACTGACGGGGAGGAGGAGGAGGAATTGATGATTGCAGATTGATGATTGCAGATTGCGGATTGCGGATTGCGGATTGCAGATGATTGCGGATTGCGGATTGGGGATTGGGGATTGGGGATTGGGGATTGCGGATTGGGGATTGCGGATAAAGGCTACGTTCATCAATCATCAATCATCAATCATCAATTCCCTCCTCCCCTCTCACTGAACTATCTCATAGTCGACCCACCTGGCCGCCAGACTCCGCTTTTGGTCGGCCAGTTTGTCGGTGACCTTGATCTGCAAGACGTACTCACCCGGCTTTATTCCCTTCGCCAGGTGCAGGCTTCCACTTGCGGTGATTCGTCGCCAATCGGATTGTTTGCCGGGATCGAACGGGGTTACCTCGCCTGTATAGACTTTCTTGCCGTCTCGGTAGATGATCATCTGAGTTTCGAGTTGAGGCAGGCGGGTCGAGCGCGACAGCCGCGCGTTGAAAACAAGAAAATTGTAGTCCAGCACCATGCCGGGCCGGAACTTGCGCACGGCCGGGTTCGCCTGGGGATCGCTCTTGTCAGGAGAGTCTTCGGCTGAAGGCGGCTCGGACTGACCTGAAGGCGCGGCTTTGGCCTCCGTGGCGCGAACCGCCGTTTGAGCGGCCGGGTCGCGGCCCTGAACTACGATGCCCGACAGCGTCAGCCGGCCCTTGTTCAGATCCGGCACTTGAACGAACTGCCCTGCCGAGCCAACGTGTTGCGTGCTGGCGTCCCTGACGGCGGCGCGTAGTTGATAAGGGCCGGCGTTCTTGATCGGGAGGTTCACCGTGAAGACAAGACCTCCCCGCAAAACCTCCTTGTAATCATCCCCGCGAACTCGCACGTTGTAAGTGCGGTTTATTCGATCGACGAGAGCGCCGTTATCGCCAAACGTGACAAGCAAAATATCCAGCGCCGCTTTACGCCAGCCTTCAGGCTCTTCCGAAAACGATACGTCTCGCCCATCTATGTAAAGAAGCGACCGCAGGAAGGAGCCGGCCTTGGGGTCGTTCCCCAACATCGACGTAAGCCGGAGGTGGAGATTGCTCGAGGCGAATGGCGAGGTGAGCGCGGTGAGCATCTGTTCGGCGTGGGTCTGTGGCGCCGAACGGGCCGCTTCGTCAGTGACGCCGTAGAAACCGGTCCGCGACCGAACCCGTAGTCCAGCCCGTTTCACTTTCACGGTAATCTTGTGAAACTCTTCCTTCGCGTGCTCGGATTTGAAGACGGCTTCATCCGGAACATAGCCGATCAGATAATAGCCGGTTTGATCCTCGAGCACGCGGCTCACTCCGCCGCTGAGATCGTTCCGGTTGCGCACGAGGAAGCCGCCGGTTTGCTGAGCGAGATAATTCAAACCCTCTTGCGAATCGACGAACTGGACCTTGCGCTCGTTCAACGCCGCCTGCATTTTGTCGGGTGATACATCCTGGTGCATGGTCATCGTATTGTCGGCCGCGCTCTCGTTGAGCACCTGAATGCCTCGCGCGTCTATGCTGTAAATGACTACGGAAGCGCGGTTGGCTTGATCGGTGAGACGCTGCAAAGCGTCGAGGACCCGCTGATGCCCCCCTTCTCGATTGAGCAGGCGGAATCCATCGGAGAAAAGGATGACCGATTTGCGGCCCGGCAGATCCTTCAACCCGCGCACAACGAAGTTGAGCGCGCCGAGCGTCCCAACCGCGAAGATGTCTTCACGAGCACGATCTGAATCGCTCGTCGACGCCGGCCCGCCCAGTCCTTGTTGCGCTCTCTCTTCCTCCACCGGATCAGCGTCAATCGCGGCGAAGGGGCCAAGCCCGCCGCGTCCGTTAGGATTCCACCGCACGCGTTCAATAGCCGCGTAAAGGAGCCGCTTGTCCGAAGTGAACTGCTGCAACGCTCCCATACTAGT
>JAHFUG010000609.1 GCA_023265195.1 Blastocatellia bacterium
CAAGGCGATCGATAAGCTGGACCGGATAACCGCCGACATCGAGAGCGGGCGCGGCACGATAGGAAAGCTCATCAAGGACGACAAGCTGCACAACGATCTTCAAGCGACCGTGGCGTCGCTACGCAACATCACGGAGAAACTCGATCGGGGCGAAGGAACCGCGGGAAAACTCCTTCACGACGATAAGCTATACGACAACGTCAACCAGTTGTCCGCGGAAACCGTTAAGATGCTCTACGATTTTCGCCAGAATCCGAAGAAATACCTGAGCATCAAAGTCAGCCTGTTCTAGCCGGTTTCCATCTGTCTTCTCCTGGAACCAGAACCAGCCACTTGATGGACGCTCTGGCGTGCTTATCGGCGCGGATCGGCTTTACGCAGTCAGCGTCGATCAGCGGTTTATCCCTATCCCCCAAGAACGTTCACCAACTCCTGAACCGCCGCGGCTGACTTCTGCAGCGCGGCCCGCTCGTCGGTTGTCAGGTTGATCTGGATTATTTCCTCGATACCGCGCTCGCCAAGCTTCACCGGCACGCCCACGAACAATCCGTTGACGCCATACTCGCCTTGAAGATAGGCCGCGCAGGGAAGAATCTTCTTCTTGTCTTTCAGGATTGCTTCCACCATCTCGACGGCGGCCGCCGAGGGCGCGTAGTAAGCCGATCCGGTTTTCAGCAGGCTGACGATCTCAGCCCCGCCGTTGGCGGTTCGAGTGACAATCTGATCGATCTTATCCTTCGAGAGCAAGTCGGGCAGTGGAATTCCGGCAACCGTCGAATACCTTGGCAGCGGCACCATCGTATCTCCGTGGCCGCCCAGCACGAACGCAGTGACGTTCTCGACCGAGACGTTCAGCGCCTCGGCGATGAAGCATCGCATGCGGGCGGAATCGAGCACCCCCGCCATGCCAATGACGCGCTCCTTTGGGAGACCGGAGCTCTTCAAGGCGACGTGGCACATCGCGTCGAGCGGATTCGAGACCACGATCAGGATCGGATTTCGGGAGTACTTCATCACCTGCTCGGTGACCGAGCCAACGATTCCGGCGTTGGTTCTAAGCAGGTCGTCCCGGCTCATTCCGGGCTTGCGCGCCAATCCGGAGGTTATTATGACGACGTCCGACTCGGCCGTTTCCTTATAGCCGTTCGAACCCACGAGCTTGGAATCGTAACCTTCGACTGGCGCGGTCTCGGCGAGGTCAAGCGCCTTGCCCTGCGGCATTCCCTCGATTATGTCGACCAGCACTACATCTCCCAATTCTTTGTCGGCGAGTCGCTGCGCCGCGGTTGCGCCTACGTTGCCCGCGCCTATTACGCTTATCTTCTTTCTGGCCATCGTTCCTCCTCGGAGAAAAAACTACAAGAAAAATGAATACCAACCGAAACTTAACTCATTAACTCAAAGAATAACAGTATGCGGTTGCGGACTCTTCCAAGGGGGCGTCACCAATCATGTCGACAGCATCAGCGAACTCCCTCGCGGTTTCCGCCGGGGACTCTCTTGTCATGGTTCGTTTGCGTCGTAGGAGAAGGGGTATTTCGCATAAGTCAAGTTCCCGCGGAACGATAGGTATTATCGTTTTCCTCAAAGCTAACGCGGCTCCGATTTCAAAGTAGAGTTGCGGCCGATCCAGAATATCCGGATGCACCAGCACCGCTATTACGTCGCTGTCTCGAAGGCTCTCTTCCATTGCATCTTGCCATGTGCCGCCGGGTGGGTTGTCGAATTCGGGCGATACCCTGAGCCCAGTCTCGCCGAGGGAGACAGCAAAGTGACGCGCCCATTCCCAATCCGAATTAGTATATGAGATGAAGACTTTGTGTTCAGTCATTGGTTCCAATTCGCGCAGCCCTTGCGTCCATTCTGGTTTCCAGTTGCTTCAAGTATACATCAAACTGATTTATGTCGAGCAAGTCCCGCTGTGTTGGTAGTGGGGCATTAGTACGTTGCAGGCCTAAAAGGACCACATAGTAGGTCATGATCGATTCTGGCCTCAGAAACGGCGCAGTCCCGGAATTAAGACGGTTTGTGCACTGCGGCCAGAAAGCGAGTGAAGGGACGGAATGACCGCGTTTGGGGTAGTGTCATTTTTCAGATACGGTCATAACGGTACTGTTGCTGCTGTCGACTAGTCGGGCCTAGAATGGGCGAATGCGAATTGGGTTTACGCGCACCCAGCAGGGATGACTGATCAAAAGCATCATTTTCTCCAGATTCTCTTAGCATATCGGTCGCTAGAGTTTCACCACTGGCGCTCGGGGTGCGACGCCATTACACTCAAGCCGTCAGAAAGGGCGCCAGTTGGCCGTGTGAGACCATCAAACGACCTGCCGGCGTGGATGGGATTGGGGGATCGCCGATGACGGTGGGAACATCTAGGGATTGGCGCCGGGAATTTGGGATTGGGGTACGTAAATCGCCCTCGTTCTTTGCGAACCGCGACGAGCTCTCTGAAGCAACGGGGACCCATGCCCATGTCCTGCGGCGAGCTTTCGATCTCCTGGACCTTGACGGCGTGCTATGTGCGGACAATGCGCCCCTGGTTTATTTCAAGCAGGTGCAGGAAATCGAGCGTGTCGACATTATCCATCTCCATCGACGTTTTTGGAATCATGGTGGTGCACCCATTCTCGTTTTGATTGCACCTACCGAGATTCAGATATTTTCAGGATCGAGTCGGCCCGTGCCTCAAATGGACGCAAACGGTCGTCTGGCGAGCCTTGTGGAAACCATTGACCGCACTTCCACCGCACTTCGCGAGTTCCTCCCGTCGGTCGAATCAGGAGAGTTTTTTCGAAGGCACGCCAGGTCGTTCAACCCGGAGCAACGAGTTGATCACGATTTGCTCGACAACTTGCAAGCCACGCGCGAGAAGCTTGCCGCCGCATCAGCACGCGCGCTAAGTCCACAAGCCCTGGATGCGCTACTTTGCAGGCTTGTGTTTACATGCTATCTATTCGACCGCGGCGTAATCGGCGCCAATTATCTCTCGACCGCGGGCGTTAATGGAGCATCACATCTGCGGGACGTGTTAGCCGTTCAACCGCGCTCGAACGCCAAGGATCGTCTCTACAAACTATTCGCCAAGTTGGGAGAGGACTTCAACGGCGATCTTTTCAGCGACAACCTCCAAGAGGAAGCGAGGCTAATAACCGCCACGCACATTGACCTCTTGGATGCTTTCTTCAAAGCGACCGATGTGAGCGGAGGTCAGGAGTCGTTTTGGCCATATGACTTCGGCGTGATTCCTGTCGAAACAATCAGCGCGATCTACGAGCGCTTCTTGAAAGACGCAGACAAACAGACTGGTGCGTTCTATACGCCTCGATTTCTGGCGGAAGCGGTTTTGGACACGGCGCTGATCGATACCGAGTCATTGCTTGGGCTTCGTTGTCTCGATCCTGCTTGCGGGTCTGGGATCTTTCTTGTCGGTCTGTTCAATCGCATGGCGGAGGAATGGAAGCAGGCAAATCCCGACAGCCGGAACGATAAGCGCGCGAGGGAACTCATGAAACTGCTTCGCAGCAGTCTATTTGGCGTCGATATTAATCAAACCGCCTGCCGCATCACCGCATTCAGCCTGTATTTGGC
>JAHFUG010000237.1:0-6573 GCA_023265195.1 Blastocatellia bacterium
TCGTCTGCCCGACGATGAGTTTCGTCAAAATTTCAAGCGCGTTGAAATCAAGGGCGAACCGCTTTCCGAAACCATTATTAAGGAGCGCGGTTAGTGGCCGCATTTTTTTGTGACAGCAGTATTCCCCCAAGGCTCTTCCGGACTTTCAGCGTAGGCTGGTTAAGTCAATTAGGGAAACGCTTGCTCGTTATGAGTTAAAAGGAACGGGGGCCCGTTGAACTGCCGCCAGCCGCCAACGCAAAGCAGATGACTATTACCGTGTCCGGTAGTTTTAGCGCCGACGAGGCCCCCGTTTGTAATAGAGTTCAGCGTTTCCTGTCACCGTATCTTTCCGACGCGACGTCGTGGCTCGTTGGCGCCGTCGGCACGGTCGACCTTACTTCCATTCGTTTCCTTCTCGACCATTGCCAGCAGGTCACGGCCGTTGGCTACAATCGATTCGATTGCGCGCCTCAGGTGCGTGTCTGGATTGACGAAGGCCGGTTTCGTTTCGTGGATGCGTCGGTCGAGGCGATTCCACGAGGAATGATGGGTTCAACCGAACGGGACCTCTATAGAGAGTCCGCGCGCGACCTGTCAAAGAGCGTTCCACGAGGGATGAATGGTCCAACCGAACGCGATATCTACTTCTACAAAGAATCGGATTTGGTTATCCTCTTCTGGGATGGTGAAAGCGAGGGCACGAAAGAAATGGTCCAGTATTTTAGGGATCAAGGAATCAGCACCTTGCTTGCGTTCATCTGACTAACGGCATCCATTCCGAACGCCATCAACGGGAATTAAACGAGGCCGTGAGAAGGCTTCCACCCGCGCGGACTTGCGGCTTACTTTTTGGTATAGTTTGCGCATGAGCATCCCCGAGGGTTTCGAAGAAGCCTTTGACCGAATCGAACATCTTGTCACCATATTCAAGCAAAACGAATTGCGCTACATCTCGGCTGCGTACTCTGAGGCGCACGCGCGTCTGGACTTCATCGACAAGTTTTGGGTGGCTCTTGGTTGGGACGTTAGCCACGAAACCCAGACCGATCCTTATAAGCAAGAAGTAAAGGTCGAACGCGGTGTTGGAACCAACGAATGGCGCAAGCGGGCTGACTATGCTTTTCTAGCGCCAAACTTCCGCGATGTACGTTTCTTCGTTGAAGCAAAGAAACCGCATGCGGGAATAGACAGTCCGGATTTCTATTTTCAAACCATACGCTACGGCTGGAATAGCCGTATTCCGTTGTCTGTCCTCACGGATTTCGAAGAGTTGCGCGTGCTCGACTGCCGCCACAAACCAGACATAAGAACGGCCCTGGGCCGTTCGGTGTTGAAATACCACTACACCGATTACCGCGAAAAAGAGAAGTTCCGCACGCTCTATTACCTTTTCTCCCGCGAAGCGGTCCTCGATGGGTCAATTGAGCGCTTTGAGAACGGGATGCCCAGGTTTTCCCGCAAACGCGTACGGCCTGGCGTGGCGGGCGGCGACCATCAAGACATTGATGAATCTTTTCTGCAAGAGATTGATGACTATCGACAGGAATTGGCCCGGAGCTACAAGCGCAAGAATCCGGAACTTAACAGCGATGAACTGACGGAAGTCACGCAACGCACGCTCGACCGCTTGGTTTTCATGCGCTTTCTCGAAGATAAACTGATCGAGACTGATTCGCTGATCGAGGACCTGCACAAGCGTGGTAAGCCGTGGCGGAATTTCATCTCAGCATCCCGCCGGCTCAATCGAATCTACAATGGCGTCATCTTCAAAGAGCATCGCCTGCTGGACAACGAAAGCTTCAAACCGGATGAGCGAGTCTTTGACAAGATCAGCCGGAGTCTTTCGCACGCGGGTTCGCCCTACGACTTCAACGCGATTCCGATTCATATACTCGGCAGTATCTATGAGCGCTTTCTCGGGAAGGTCATAGTAGCGACGGACAAGCGCGCCCGAATTGAAGAAAAGCCGGAGGTTCGTAAAGCCGGCGGCGTCTACTACACGCCGGAGTACATCGTTCGCTATATCGTAGAACACACGGTCGGCAAACTCATTGAGGGCAAAACGCCCGAGGAGATAAGCGGCATGCGCTTTGCCGACGTCGCTTGTGGAAGCGGCTCATTCCTTCTCGGCGTTTACGACACGCTCCTTCGCTATCACACGGAATATTATAACCGGAACAAGCGCACTCGCGCCGAAGGGTTGAAGGCGGGATGTATCGAGCGCTCTGACGGCGCCCTGCAACTCTCGCTTTGGCGGAAGCGCGGCATTCTTCTCAACAACATTTATGGCGTCGATATCGATCCCCAAGCGGTAGAAGTGGCGCAGCTTTCGCTCTATCTAAAACTACTCGAGGAGGAGACCACGGCGTCGGCGCATCAACAGCAGATGGAGCTTCGCGAAGCTTTGCTGCCTGCGCTCAATAACAATATAGTCCGTGGAAACTCGCTAATCGGCTGGGATATTTTGGAGGGCAAGTTGTTTGACACGTCGGACGAGCGCAAGCTCAATCCGATGAGCTTCGAGGATACGTTTCCGGAAGTAATGAAGCGAGGCGGGTTTGACGCGATCGTTGGCAATCCTCCATATATACGTATACAAACCCTTCAAGAAACAGCGCCCAACTCCGTTGAATATTTTGGCCGCCGTTACGAAACCGCCCGCAAGGGCAATTACGACATCTATGTTATCTTTGTCGAGCGAGCGCTTGGTCTCCTAAACGATCATGGAAGGTTTGCGTACATTCTCCCGCATAAGTTTTTCAATGCGAATTACGGACAACCCTTGCGTCGATTACTTTCGAAAAAGAGATGCGTCGACCAGATCGTGCACTTCGGCCATGAGCAAGTCTTCGACGGGGCGTCTACATACACCTGCTTGCTCTTTCTCAACGGAACCGAATCCGAACAATGCCGCATTGTGAAAGTGCCGGATTTAGCCGGCTGGCGCAAGACTGAAAACGCCGTTCGCGGAGCCGTCCCGGCCGCCAGCCTGACCGACGGCGAGTGGAACTTTCCGGTCGGCGCCGGCTCGGAGTTGCTGGCTAAGCTGAAACGGATGCCGATCAAACTCGAGAACACTACAACGCGCATTTTTCAAGGCGCCAAGACAAGCGCCGACAAGATCTATATCGTCGAAGAAGTAAGACGCGGGAAAGAGGGCGTGAAGATATTCTCGCCCGAGAAAAAACAAGACTATTGGCTTGAAGCCGATTTGCTCCACCCGCTCGTAAAGGGAGGCGACAGCAAACGCTATCATCTGTCCCGGACCAATCGGCTAATCCTGTTTCCGTATGCGAAGCAAGACACGGAAGGTCCGGCCAAGTTGATCCCGCAAGCTGTCTTCAAAGACCGGTATCCGCTTGCGTGGGCCTACCTCAACGAAAACAAACCTTATCTGGAAGACCGCGAGAGGGGGAGAATGCGTGGTCCATCGTGGTACGCTTACGGTAGGAGTCAAGCCATTGATGTGATGGCCCAGTCAAAGATATTCACGCCCGATATCGCACTGCATTCCTCGTTCTCGTTAGACGAGACCGGAGAACTGTTCTTCACCGGTGGCGTGGCTGGGGGGTACGGCATTCTGGTTGCGCCAAACTACTCGCGCGAGTATCTGTTGGGCTTACTCAATAGCAACTTGCTTGACTGGTTCATTCACGAGACCGCAACGCAAATGCGAGGAGGCTGGTTCAGCTATGAATCGCGCTTCATCCGAAACCTGCCGATTCGTATTGTCAACCCATCAGATTCCCGTGATAGTGCGAGCCGCGACCGAATAGTCGGTCTCGTGAATCAGATGATTGCTGCTAAAAGGCAGCTATCCGCCGCGCGGACGGAACGTGATAAGAACCTCTTCGAAAACAAGTGCGCCAACTTTGACGGCCAGATCAATCAATTGGTCTACCGGCTGTATGGATTGACGGCGGACGAGATCGCGATTGTAGAGGGCCGGCACAACTAGCGGGAGCGTTATGAGAGGTGAGCACTGGTAAGGCAAAGGAGCAAGAACATGCCGACAGCCCGGATCGCTCCACTCACCGCGCGAAAAGCATGGCGGGCGCTCCTGGATCATCATAAGACCGTCAGCCGCGTACATCTCAAAAAACTCTTTGAGGACGATGCCGCGCGGGGCGAGCGCATGACCGTCGAGGCCGCCGGATTGTTTCTGGATTACTCCAAGAACCGCATAACCGGCGAGACGCTCGATCTTCTCGTGCAACTGGCCGAGGAATCCGAACTGCGGAAGCGAATCGACGCCATGTTCGCCGGCGAGAAGATCAACGTGACCGAAGACCGGGCCGTCTTGCACACGGCTCTGCGGTCGCCAAAAGACGCATCAATCCTATTCAATGGCGAGAACGTAGTACCGCGGGTACACGCCGTGCTCGACAAGATGGCCGGCTTCGCGAATCGCGTCCGGACCGGCGAGTGGAAGGGCTACACGGGCAAGCGGATTCTCAACGTCATCAACGTTGGGATCGGTGGTTCGGATCTCGGTCCGGTGATGGCTTATGAGGCGCTCAAATACTACAGTGACCGCTCAATCACATTCCGGTTTGTTTCCAACATAGACGGCTCCGACTTCTCTGAAGCCGTTCGCGACTTGAACCCCTGCGAAACGCTCTTCATCGTTTCGTCGAAGACATTCACAACGCTCGAAACGATGACCAACGCTCATGCGGCCCGCGATTGGTTGCTGGCCGCGCTCGGGCGCGATCTTAACGCAGTCGGCAAACACTTCGTGGCCGTCTCTACCAACCGGGCCAAGGTGTCGGATTTCGGAATGGACTCTGAGAACATTTTTGAATTCCGGGACTGGGTTGGCGGACGTTACTCAATGGACTCGGCGATCGGGCTCTCGACAATGATCGCGATCGGGCCCGATAACTTTCGCGCCATGCTCGATGGCTTTCACGAGATGGACGAGCACTTCCGCACCGCTCCTTTCGAGAAGAACATTCCGGTTGTGATGGGCCTTTTGGCGATCTGGTACAACAACTTCTTCGGCGCTCAGACGGTTGCGGTGCTGCCGTACGAACAGTACTTGAAGCGATTCCCGGCGTATTTGCAGCAACTGACGATGGAGAGCAACGGCAAACGAGTCACGCTCGAGGGGAACGAAGCCGGCTACGACACAGGGCCGATCTACTGGGGCGAGCCGGGGACCAACGGACAGCATTCCTTCTATCAGTTGATCCATCAAGGGACGAGGCTCATCCCATGCGACTTCATCGCGTTCGCCAGTCCGCTCAATCCGCTTGGGCGGCATCATGACATCCTGATGGCGAATCTCTTCGCCCAGACCGAGGCCCTTGCCTTCGGCAAAACCGCGGAAGAGGTCAAGGCGGATGGCGTTGAGGACTGGCTGGCGCCTCATCGAGTCTTCGAGGGCAATCGCCCGTCGAACACGATCTTCGCGCAGCGGCTCACTCCGGAGACGCTTGGCAAGCTCGTCGCGCTTTACGAACACAGCGTGTTTACTCAAGGCGCGATTTGGGACATCGACTCGTTCGATCAATGGGGAGTCGAGCTTGGAAAGGCGCTGGCCCAGCGAATCATCCCGGAACTGGAGAACACCGCGGAGCCAGGGCTCAGCCACGACAGTTCAACCAATAACTTGATTCGGCGCTATCGTATGATGAAGGAAGCGTTGTAAGACCCTACCCGCGCTTCCGATGTCCTCTGAATGGGTGGTTGTTTCGTAGGCCATTGTTACGTAGCTGGGGCGAACGCCCGATCTCTTAATTAACTCAGCCGGTCAGTAACCATCGCAGTGTCAGTATAGGCTCAAAACGCCCCTCCAAATAATCTAAACACTAAAGGCCCGCCTTTAGGAGAATCTTTTCTTTCGCATTGTTATTCATCGGGGTCACTGGCAGGCGGAAGTACGAAGGTAATGCGGACCCGGACTCCACGCGGGGCACCCAGTAACCGAATTTCTCGGAGCAAATTGACGAGTTCACGATCTAGAGGCTAAAGGAAAAAAAACAATGCGGCGTAGATCATCGATTTCCTGGCGTTGATCATCAGCACATTACTGTTGACGGCCGGCGTCTCACTTCAAACACCGTTCGTTTCCAACGCTGCGGCAAGATGTAGCGCAAGCCTCCAGCTTGCGCTACATCAAACGGGCGAATCCGAGGTTATCGTCTTAATCACGAAGACGGCCCGCCGCTTCACTCGCTTGACCGCCAGAGCGTAGAAGCCGCCGCTGAAACCAAACCGCAAGCAGAATCGTTACCAGCCCGACCAACGCAAGCACGAACGGGAAGAAGAACGAATTCTCGAACACTCTGTAGGCCAGGTATCCAAGATAGACGTTAATACCAAACGCGCCGAAGACAAGAAACGTCGTACGTCGAAGCTTGACCGCAAGCCCGATCAAGCCAAGGTTGATAACCGCGTAAATGGCGCGCCCCAACTCCGAACCGCTGTTCATCGACGTCATACCGCCCCAGAAGGCCATCAATCCGAACAGGTAACACCAGAACGCGAAATCCTCACCCTGCGCGCCGTCTCCTTTCTTGAGAGTTCGATCGAGACCGTAGCCAATACCCATCGTTATCAGGCCGACTACTATGCTCACCCAACATC
>JAHFUG010000237.1:6673-11314 GCA_023265195.1 Blastocatellia bacterium
GGTTGCATCCGGAGTTCGGGCATTCCATTCCGGCCCTCCGTAGGAGGGTCATGTTTATAGCACGCGTGGTAGACGTTCTCGCCCTCCGTCAGGAGGGCCATGTGCGTTGCAGGAATCGGGCGCGGTTTCCACCTCCGTTAGGAGGGCGGAACGTTTGGCCACCCGCCCTATAAACATGACCCTCCTACGGAGGGCGACTAGCTCTCCTTTTCGTCATGTTTTCTCGGCGTCCGTACTCTCGGCGTCGCCGGTGCGTTGGCGATAGCGCTGATAAAGGTACGACACCCCGATCAGTATCGCGCCCAGCACGATGAAGGAGATGATGCGATAAATCTTATCGAGCGACGCCATATCCAGCAGGAACACCTTGACTATCGTCACGCTCAACAAGATCAACGCCATTATTCGAAGCATTCGGCTTCGCCGCCAGATGCCGGCAATCAGCAAGCCTCCGCCATACACCGTCCAAATAACCGACAGCGAGAGATGCTGGGCCAGGCGCAAGTCTCGCGCCGCCGCCGGACTGAGCCCTTGGTCCTTCAACAGGACCGCGTAATAGCCGAAGGCTTCCACGCTCAGTGCAATAATCGCCAGCACGTTAGCAAGAGCGGCAAGCACCGGGAGGAGAACTCGCCTCTCTTCGGAGTCGCCTTCGGCGAAGCGCGAATAAGAAAACACCGCCAGCGAGATGGCCGCGATCAGCAGCGCGAACCCGCCAAAGGTTTGATTCAGCAACAGGCGGCGCCAGGGCGCGTCGTAATACAAGATGTCCGCGGCAAACACCTTGGCCAGCGCCAGAGCCAGCAACAACAGCCCTCCCACCCTGATCGCCCGAGAGTTGCGGCGAACGCCTATTACGATCGTCACCGCCGAATAGATGGTCCAGATCGCCGTCAGTGAGAAGTGCATGGAGCTTCGAAGCTGGGCGAGCGCTACGGATTCCATGCCTGGGAGCCGAGCGGCGTTGATCGCTTGTTTGAAGTAACCTATCGCCTCCAGGCTGAACGCAAGTATTGCGAGGATGTTGGCGGCCAGAACCAGCATCGGCGCGAGTGTCTCTCGCTCGTCGTCGCCGGCGCTTCCCGGTTTCGAGTACAGGTAGCTCGCAAGCGCCATCGCCGCGATCAACAAGGCGAACCCGCCGAACGTCTGGTTCAACAAGAGCCGATGCCACGGAGCGGCGTAATACTCGGCGTCGAGCAGCGCGAACTTCATCATGCCGAGCCCCAGCAACAGCAACGCTCCGACACGCAAGAGCTTCGTATTTCTCCGGAAGCCGATCGCCGAGGCGCCCATCGCGTAGACGCTCCAAATGGCGATCAGCGAGAACTGCATCCAGTTGTCGAGTTGCGAGATTACATCCGGCTGCGAACCGGTCCCGCGGGCGTCACCCATCGCCCGCTTGAAGTAACCCAACGGCTCGAGGCTCAACGCGATCACCGCCAGCACGTTCGCCGCGCCCACAAGCAAGGGCGCGATCACGCGGCGCTCGCGCGCGTCAACGTTCTTTGAACGCGAGTAGAGATAGACGCCAAGCGCCATCACTCCTACAAGCAAGGCGAACGCGCCAAAAGTCTGATTGAAGATCAAGCGGTGACTCAGGGCGTCGTAGTAACCGGCGTTTACTAACAGGGTCTTCACCGCGCTGAAAGCCAACAACAGCAGGGCGCCCACTCTAACCGATTTTGAATTTCGCTTGAACCCGATCGCAAGCGCAACGGCGGCATATAGCGTCCAGACGGCGGTTAACGTGAATTGCAGCGATTGGTTTATGCTCAGCACGTCGTTGGTGACAGCCGAGGACGATCCCGCAATCTCGCGCCCGAAGTAACCGAGCGGCTCGGTGGTCAAAGCGACGAGAGCCAGAATGTTGGCGGCCAGAATCAAGACGGGCGTGACCGCCCGCCGCTCAGCCTCCAGCACGCGGCTGCGGGAGTATAGCCTTGCCGCAAGGGCCAGGCCGAAGACGAGCATTCCAAGCGACGCGAAAGTCTGATTGACGATCGTGTTCCGCCAGTCCGCATTGAAGTAAGCCAGATCGATGGCGAGAACCTTCAGCGTTGTTCCGGCCAGCAGCACGAAGGCGATGATCCGGAGCAGCTTCTGGTTTAGCGTGATTCCCACCGCCAGCGCCGCCGTTCCGTAGATCGTCCACAACACCGACAGAGTGAACTGACGCATGTCGTTCCACATCTCAAAGCGGCCGTCTCGCCACGCGCCTGCCTCTCGGGCTCTTTCGAAGTAGTCGTTGGCGTCAAGGCTCAAAAGCAAAAGCGCGGCGGCGTTGGCCCCCAGGATGTACAAACCGGTGAACATCGACCGTTCCCCGTCGTCGACCTTTTCGCGGTAGCGCCGATACAGCCACGAAGCCGCGGCGAGCGACGCCACCAACACGCCGCAAGACAGCGCCCGTTCGTTGAGCACCGGCAGAAAACTCCTGCCGCTTTCATAGGCGAAATCGTGAACGTCTACTCTCAGCCAATGCGTCGCCGCTATCAAAAAGACGACAAGCCCGGCGTACCTCGACGTGCGATCTTCCGTCGTGAGACCGACCCATGTCATCACCGCGCCTTCGATCGCCCACGCCATCGTCACCCAGTGCTGATCCAATTGGATTGGAACCGCCAACACGGAAAACAAGAAAGACAACCCGATAAAAGTATGAACCAGCAGCCTGTCCTCGCCATCCCGTCTGTAGGTGAAATAGCCGAGCGCCAGGTAGAAGCCGGCTACGACCACCGCAAACGCGCCAAGCAAGTGGTGGTAACGGTCTTCCAGGATTTCGTAGGTAGTTCCGAAGTAAAGCGCGGCGTTCACGAAGACCAAGCCAAGATCGAGCCAGGTCGTCAACCTCCGGTGGATTACGTTGTACAGCACCGCGAGCAGAGCGAAGATCGCGAAGAAGACGGTCAGAAAGACGACTGTCGTCCAGAGTTTGTCGGGTGAATAGAAGGTCGTCGCCCAGCCGCTGAACATCAAGACGGTTCCGCCGAACGCCAGATAGTTCAAGCTCCGCCATTGCTTCGAGTACGCAAGCGTGAGAACCCCGAGATCCAACAGTGTCACGTAGCCAAACAGCCCCGGCTCGTTGTCCTGTCCGGTTGACAGCAAAAGCGGTGTAAGAAAGCCGCCTATCAAGCCGAGAACCGCAATCGCTAAAGCGCTGTAGCGGGCGGCGAGCAACGAGGCGACGGCGGTTATGACCGCCATCATCGCGAACGCCGCGGGCTGAGGCACAAGCTCCCAGAGCTTGAAGGCCGCGAAGACCGACACGTATAGAAGCGAAATGCCGCAACCAGTCAGGCCATAAGCGTAGCTCTCATACTTCTTGCGAGTCTTCTCGCCGCCTATGAGAAACACAATGCCGATCGCGACGCCTATAGAGACCCAACCCCAGGGTTTGATCCACCTGTTGTCATAGGCGTACTTGAACAAGAAGCCGACGCCGAGAATGATGGCGATCACGCCTATCCGGTTGAACCAGTTTCCACCGATGCGAGTCTCGAGGTTGGGACGCGGCTGTCGAAGCGGAGATCTTGTTGTCGATGGCGTGGACATCGGCGGAATGGGCCGGCTCGGAGGCGGTGGGACCTGCCGTGGTTGAAAAGCTCCGGAACCGCCGGCGGGTGGCGGCCCCTGAGGAGGCGGCACGCCAAGTACGCTCGGGCGCGCGGAGGGCGGCGCTTGAGCCGGCGGCGGTTGAACTGGAGGCCGCTGTACTATCGGCGGCGCTGTCGAAGGTGTTGGAGGTTTGACCTGAAAACCGGGCGCGGCTGGTACTGGCGGCGTTGCCAGCCTTGTGTACGGCGGCATGGTCTTTGGGTCCCGATGAGGCGGTGTGGCCGGCGTCGTAACCGGCGGCTGAGGGCGGACCGGCGCGGGGGGGTCCGGCCTTTGAGGCTGGGTTCCTGGCTCAGCGCGCTTTCCCCAGTCGCCATGAGGAAGCCCCAGCCGCGTTTCGATCGCATATAGCCGGGCCACCGTCTGGCTTGCGATCGACTCGAGGTATTTCAACCGCGCGTCAAATCCGGCCCGCTCGTTCGCCGAGGACATGTCGGCCTTTCTTTCGTCAGGGGTCTTGTCCCGTGGTGAGGCGTCGATTCGAGGTTTGTCGTCTTCATCCATAAGGCCTCCGCCTTCGAGCATGGCCGCGCATTATGTTCGGCGCCGCAACCCGCACCGGATAGTAAGCGCTTGCCAATGAATGATTGAACCGCGCATGGCCATTGTGAAGCCCTCCGTTTAGCTTGACCGCAACGCTATGTAGCGCCGAATCCGCTCCATTGCCGTTATCAAAGTCTTCTTCTGCGCGGCGCCGAGCGCGTTCATCATTCGATCCACTTCTTTGAAATACTCGGCTTCGACCTTGGCTTCGAGCTTCTCACCCTTGGGCGTGAGAACGATTTGGTTGTAGCGCCGGTCGGTGGGGTGCGAGTCGCGGCGGACGTGGCCGGCCTTCTCGAGCCGGTCGATCAGGCCCACGACGTTGGATTTGGTCACTATCAATTGCTCGCTGAGTTCCTGCTGGCTGAGCCCGTCCGGGCTGTGATCCTTGAGAATCATCATGATGTTGAATTGGACGTCGGTAAGGCCGAATCTCGCGAAGAACCGGTCCGACAACTTCTGCATCAGCGACGACGT